>NZ_CP150917.1:4188125-4492500 GCF_039908645.1 Pseudomonas helvetica | reverse complement strand
GTAACAACGAAAACCACACGATACGTCCGCGTATTTTCTGCGTACTAACCTACTGATGAGATAGGACATCATGTGGTTACCGTATAGCTTTACCTTCGGCATTTTAGGAGTCATGGATGCATCAATAAAGCGAGATGCAGTGACCATATCCGCTTCGCCGGATAAAATTGGAGCAACCAGTTTTGGAATGTCGTTGGGGTTAAACTGGCGGTCACCATCAATATTGACCATGAGGTCATACTCCAGTTCCACAGCGTAATTTACCGCTGACTGGAAGGCTGAGCCCACACCGCGATTTCTAGAGTGGCGAAGAACAATAGCGCCCGCGGATTTTGCTTCAGTTGAGGTGCTGTCGTCAGAACCATCATCGATAACGAGTACATCTACGCTATGCACGCCAATGATCGAGCGTGGAACATCCCGCACCACTTGCGCAATAGTTACTGCCTCGTTGAGGCAGGGAATGGCTACCAAAAGCCGAAGCTTTTTGTTCTGTTGTGAGGACATCATTTGATAACCTTTCCGCGAGGGCGACAGTGGATGAGAGTCCAAGGCAGTGGGGTTTTAACAGAGACAATATCAGCATGAGCAGAAATAAATTTGATGAACTGCTTACTTGACCAGTGCTGAAAGTGTCCAGGTGTATTGCCTAGGGCTGTCAGGTATTTGCCGCGTGCCATATTCAAAATATGCCAGATCGGCTCATTAGGAACACTTACGATCAAGTCTTTTTGGGTAATAGATACAAGCTTTCGCAGCGCCGCTTCAGGGTCGGTCAAATGCTCCAGTACTTCACAGCAAAGTACCGTATTAGCGGAATCTTGGTCGGGATTAAGGTCGTAAATACTCTTCACCTCGACAGGGAGGGAGAGCCCCCGTTTCTTAGCTTCAGTACTGGCCACCGCCAATGACTCTACAGAAATATCACAGCCCCTAGCATTGAAATTATTAGCTGCAAGCATTCCTAATATGTGGCCCTCGCCGCAGCCAATTTCGTGAACGTCAGTTGATCCGGCAGATTTTACCGTTGCCAGAATTGAATTCATGAAATTATTGACCAGCTTGTTGGCAATCCAATTTCCGGACTGATACTTATCAGCATGCGCAACACCGCTGAAAAGCTCTCCCACGCCACTTTGGGGATTTTTGTTCTTCATAATTAATTTGCCTATTTAGGCCTTGAAAACCTTGGATGAAGGCTCAAGGTAAACGCCGCGTGTATCAACGATTAATTGAGCATGCTGAAGGATAGCTTCGTAATTGAATTTATCATGATTTGTTGCTAGCAATACGAGGTCAAACTCACTGAGCGTTTGTGCAGTTAGGTCAGTACTGTGAAGGTCTTCTTGGTAACCATGTTTGTCACCTGAGTGCTTCAGCATTGGGATATGAGGGTCGCTGTATGCAATTATTGCACCGAGGGCGCTCAATTTTTCCATTATCGCAAGAGAGGGTGACTCTCGCATATCATCTACATTCTTTTTGTAAGCAATACCCAAAACGAGAATACGGCTTCCATTAATGGATTTTTTCGCAGAGTTCAATGCGGAGGATGTTTTTGAAATCACATAGTCCGGCATTGAAGAGTTTACTTCTCCAGCTAACTCAATAAAGCGAGTGTGGACGCCATACTCTCGTGCCTTCCAAGTGAGGTAGAAGGGGTCGATCGGTATGCAGTGGCCGCCGAGCCCGGGGCCTGGATAATAAGGAACGAAACCAAATGGTTTCGTTGCAGCTGCACGAATGACTTCGTGGAAATCGATATTCATTTTATCCGCGACAACCTTCATTTCGTTCACAAGGCCGATATTCACCGCCCGGTGAATGTTCTCCAGCAGCTTTGTCAACTCCGCAGCGCGGGTAGAGCTTATCGGTACGATTCTATCAATGACTTGCCCATAAAGCGCGATCCCGGCTTCAAGGCAGGCTGCAGTCTGGCCGCCACAAACTTTTGGGATTGTCCTTGTTGTAAAGTTCGCGTTTCCCGGGTCTTCTCGTTCAGGCGAGTAAACGAGGAAAACATTACGACCAACTTTTAGTCCTTGAGACTCAACGCGAGGAAGCAGTTCCTCCTCTGTTGTGCCTGGGTATGTTGTACTTTCTAAAGAAATAACCTGACCTTCTCGAAGGTACGGAACCAGCGCATCGGTTGTATCAATAATGTAGCTGAGATCGGGTTCTCGGTACTTATTCAGAGGGGTTGGCACACAGAGAATCAAGGCGTCGAGTTCGGCTGCACGGGAGAAATCTGTCGTAACTTCCACACCCTTCCCAAGCGCACTCTTGATAGAGGTGCTAGGGATATGCTCAATGTAACTCTCCCCGCTCAACAAGGCAGAAATTTTGCGCTGATCAATGTCGAACCCCACCACATGGTAACCAACCTCGGCGTACCGAAGTAGCAGGGGCAGGCCAACATATCCAAGCCCAAATATTCCAATGACGGCCTGCTTGTTATTCAGGCGGCGCAATAGTTCTTGATGCATGTTAGTTCTCGTATTTTTTATATATATGGGAGTGCTGGCAGGTAATCCCGTGAATAAAAATTGTACCTGTCATCAGAAACGGAAATGCATACAGCATGAGATGTCCAGTTTGGTCGGCAAGATTGCCGGCCGCCAAGGTGCCGCCAAAAGATCGCTCCCATGCTATGAGAAAAGGCTTGAAAGGATCAGTTGAAAGCAGCTTAATCAAAGTTATCTGGTAATCGAAGTTTTGATAAGCTGGAAATCCGCAACTCGTTGTGCCTAAATCAAGGGAGTAACCTAATTGATATACACCAAACACCAGTGCTGAACATATCGAAGTCCAGCTGAATAGAGCCAGTAGCAGAGAGGCTGAGAAATGGCTTATTGAATTTATCGCAGGCTGGATAAGTAGCGCAAGAAAGACCGCCAGCAGAGGGGTGGCAGTGAATATGAAGTGTCTATAACCGTAGTAAGAACCTGCGCTGCACCATTGCATAGACATGAACAAGTTGAGTGAAAAAAGTATTGCCAGCGCGGAGTACCAGATAGGCATCTTTTTGGCATGAAAAACGTAACCGACAAAAGAAAGGATTATGGCGGGTGCGGTATAGGTTAGCCCCATATCAGTCCCCAAGATAATTGTAATCAGGCGGCTGTAGTAGAACTCGATGTTGTGTAGGGCCAGTAACCGTTCGCCCGCGTTTAGATATGACGAGTCTTCAATTGAGAATCCGTTGCTGAAAATTGGTAATATTCTAAAAACAAGGACCGGCAGAGCACTTGATATCATTGTGATAACTAAGTCAGTAGTGGATATTTTTTTTGTGTAAGCCCAGTACAATAGAGTCGAAAATATGCCAATTACTATCGGTGCATTGTTATAGCGCGTTAGGAAGATAAAGGATATTGCAAGGCCGAGTAAGGCCCAGGTGCCACTTCCACGCCTACCAAAGTAAGTCTTAGACAGCAACAGGAGGGCTGCAGTTATCGCGAATAGTTCATACACGTGAGACATAATAGGTCTGTTGAATGCGTAAACAAATATACCACCTCCTGCCAGTAAAGTGAGTGCCGTGGTATAAATGGCTGATCTGCTGTCAACCCATAGACAAATCAAGTTGTATAAAAAAAGCGTGGCTAATATAAAATAAAACTGGGTTGCTATATAGAACCCATAGGCTGAAGCGCTGTCTTCCCGATTGGATAGTGTTCTTTTGTTGACTATTGGTAAGTTGTTGTGGCGGTCAAACATAGAGGAAATCATAACAAATGGCGAGGCCATGACCCCTGCGCCAACACTTGCGAAGGGCATTTTCTCACCAGAGTGGAACTCGTTGGAGAAAGATGGGAACTGTCCATAAGCTATTGAACTTGCAACGGCGAAATAATCGTCGTCATCGCCAGAGAAAAACATTTTCCCGTTACTAGGTATAAAGAATAACGAGGCGACAGCAATAATTAGAGCAAGTATAACTCTGTGGCTAAGTTTTGATGTCTTTGACGGCGTGCTCATATTTGTTCCTTGCTGGCCTGCACCTGTACGAAGGTCTTTTTGCTCTTGCTTGTATTTATTCTCTTGCATTCGAACGCAGTTATTAGAAAGTCAAGTTGCATCCCAAGCGACCAATGTCAACTCTGCTTCTTGCCAACAACAGTCAAGCATTCTAAAAATTTTTTAAAATAGATCATGAGTTCGCGCTTTCTCCTCCCTCCAGGTCGGAAAATAAGGCTACGTATCAGTCTCCGGCTACTTCATCCCTCCTTATTTTTTTTCTTGAGAGCGTTTGGCGGGGGATTTTCCCGCATTGCAGGTTCAGTTCACCCGTAATCAGCAAGCGTTTTATTTACCATCTACTGACTCAATAGGGGCGAATAGCGTTCACAGTTGAGCTGTCTTTTTCACCAGCATTTCGCGGATCACGGAGACAAAAATTGACGCAGTGTAACCGAGCGGGCGACTCATCGGAAGAATCTCAGAGAGCCCGCGGCCTATTTCGCGAGTTTTTGAGGTTTTTTCAAGCCTTGTTTATTGATTGACAAACGTTTCCTCTGGGCCGGCACGCATTTTTTGGGGGGGCTTGAGCGGTGTGCCGGCAGTGGCGGCCTTGGACGTGTCACTGAGCAGCCAGTTGCTGGTCAAATGACCGACGGCTTTTCCCAAGGCGCTTTGAGATGTGACTCGGGGATGAGTTCTCTCCTGCCAACTTTTCAGTTGGGCGAGCACCGGCAAGCTCTTTTCCTGTCGACCGGCAAAGCGCTGATCATCAGTGAGGTCTTTGAGTTCACGTTAGATGCCATACAGTTTGTTAATCGTGGTCAGTGCTATATCGACACGCTCCGCCTTACCTTTAGGCTGCACCTTTTGCGCATTGACATACTTGCGTTGCACATGCGCCCGGCAACCCAGGCGCTCGACACCCGGCTAGGCGCCCAAGCCGTTATAGCCAGAGTAATTGTCAGTCATCAGGTAGTCGCGATAATCGGCTAGCAACCGCATCGGCACCTCCTGTGCGCGACTGAAAGTGTAGTCAACAACCGGATGATCTGTCGTGCTGGTTTGTCAGCAGTGACCTGCGGCGTATCGCAGTCATGGCAGGCATAGACCTTGCGGATGTGTTTGATCACGTGGATTTGCATCCGCACGATTTCCAGCTGCTCGCTGGTTTCTTCGCCAATGACGTGTTTACGACAGCCGCACGTGCGCCTCAGTTCGGACTCGGGCAGTTTGTGGATGACTTCAGTACTCGGTAGATCAGTTGGCGGCGTTTTGCGGTTGCGTTGGTTCGGGGGCAACGCCTTCTTCGTCAAACTCATCGGTGACCGGAACCGCGAGGTTTTCGGGTTCGTTAAAGAGCGCGAGGTGCGGTGTCTGCGGATCAACAGTTTGTTCTGAATTGCGCCTGAAGAAACGTTCACGCAAAGCTTGATCTGTTCTTTCGGGTCAACAATCTAGCCCTTGTCCAACTGACGCTCGCTGAGCATCTGCACAAGCATTTACTTGAGCGGGGCCGGATCATCGGGGAGGTTGTCGGGCATCCAATTCATGCTCGTTCGAAACAATCGGTTCGTCAGTAGGGGGCAGGAGCGGCTTTGACGCGTTCGGACTCCAGTCGCTTGAGTCAAAGGCAAAACCCGTTGCGCTTGCAGTAGAGGATTTTCACGCGGTTACGGTGGCAATTCAGAAAAACGAAAAGCGCAGGTCCCACACGGCGACCTTGATGTCCAACTCCACCAGGGCTGCAAGGCTGTCGATGGGTTTTCGGAAGTCCACTGGCTAGGGCTAGAGGTAGATTTCTTCGATTTTGGCGACAAGGCGTATCGACGTAACATGGTTGCTGGCTCCTGATGGAAATCGGTAGCACACACCAGGCTTCAGCTGCCAGATTTGTTGAGTGTGGGCAACGTTTTCCTGCGTGTGTGTGGGGGCTCTTGCATCGCGTTCTAGCTTACAAGCAGATAGATTTGGCAGGCTTGTAAGATTAACTTGTGAATAGCCAGGAAATTTTATCCTGCCATTTTTTCGTGATAGATTATTCCATTGCTATCAGTCTTTTGAATCGGTTTGAAATGTCGAGAAAAATACTTGTAACCGGAGCGACAGGCTTTCTGGGAAATGCCTTGGCAAGGTGCTTCTGTGCTTTGCCCGATACCTCGGTTGTGGCGCCAGTCAGAAATATGGATAGTAAGTTGCCGGAAACGGTAAGCAAGATCTATATATCAAATATTGATAACACCACTGACTGGGCTACGTCTCTCTCGGGGGTGGATGTCGTTGTGCATGCTGCGGCCCGAGTACATGTCATGCATGAAGATCCAGCACAATCGCTGGAAAAATTTCGCGCTATAAATGTGCAAGGAACGCTTAATTTGGCGCGTCAGGCCATACAGGCAGGCGTTAAAAGATTTGTTTTTATAAGTACGATCAAAGTCAATGGGGAAACTACTGCGCCTGGAACTGTATTTTCAGCCGATGACATTCCGATGCCCTCGGACCCTTATGCGATTTCAAAGTACGAGGCGGAGCAAAAGTTGTTGGAGCTTGCCAAGACGGGCGTAATAGAGCTTGTCATAGTCCGCCCGGTACTTATTTATGGTGCTGGCGTAGGCGCCAATTTTCAGCAAATGATGTGCTTGTTAGCAAAGGGCGTTCCGCTACCATTTGGCGCAGTACGTAATCACCGAAGTCTTGTGTCACTGGAAAACGTAGTTGATCTGATAAAAACATGCATTGATCATCCCCGTGCGGTCAATCAGGTTTTTCTGGTGAGTGATGATGAAGATGTTTCAACGACCCAGCTGATGCGACGCCTTATCACCTATCTGGGTGTAAAAACCTGGCTGGCGCCCGTTCCCGCTGGATTGCTGGTGTTTCTCGCAGGCCTGATGGGGCGCCGATCAATGGCGCAACGGCTTTTCGGCTCATTGCAAGTCGATATCAAAAAAAATCGCGAGCTATTGGGTTGGCGTCCTCCCGGAAGTCTGGATGATGGACTGAAATTGACGGCACAGCATTTTCTGGAGTCTCGCAAACAATGAATTATGCGTGGTTCATTCCGGTGGCTGCCGGTGTTTCTTTTTTTCTGACTGCCGCGTTACGCCAGTACGCGATATCTCGAAGTCTGATGGACATTCCGAATGCACGAAGTTCCCACATGGTTGCGACACCACGAGGTGGCGGCGTCGCAATTGTCGTGGCTTTTATAGCGTCATTGGGGTGTCTCTACGCCGTTGGGCTGATTTCTTCATCTGCATTTATCGCGAATGCGGGGGCAGGGGCCTCGATAGCCTTGATTGGCTTTATGGATGACCACGGACATATCGCCGCACGCTGGCGTTTGTTGGGCCATTTTGTAGCGGCGGTTTGGCTGCTGAGTTGGTTGGGTGGATTGCCTCCCATTCAGCTGTTCGGCACCTACCTCGATATGGGGTGGTCAGGTCATGTTCTGACAGCTTTTTATCTGGTGTGGTTACTCAATCTCTACAACTTCATGGATGGAATCGATGGTATCGCAAGCATAGAAGCGATTTGTGTTTGCTTGGGAGCATGCCTGCTTTATTGGTTGGCAGGTCTGGAAGGTCTGATTTGGGGTCCATTGTTGCTCGCCGCTTCAGTGACGGGGTTTCTGTACTGGAATTTTCCTCCCGCGAGGATTTTCATGGGAGATGCAGGCAGCGGATTTCTGGGCATTGTATTGGGAGGGCTTTCGCTTCAGGCGGCTTGGACTGCACCGTCATTGCTCTGGGCATGGTTGATCTTGCTAGGGGTGTTTATTGTCGATGCAACGTTCACTCTGTTACGGCGCTTGCTCAGGGGGGACAAGGTCTATGAAGCCCATCGCAGCCACGCCTATCAGTTTGCCTCGCGCCGTTTCGGTAAACACTTGCCCGTGACCCTGGCTGTTGGTGTGATCAATCTGTTCTGGCTCTTGCCGATTGCTCTTTGCGTAACAAACTATGGTCTGGACGGCGCTTTGGGAGTGATTTTGGCTTACGCACCGTTAATCGTACTGGCAGTAAAGTGCCATGCCGGAGAACTCGAAGGCCCTTCGTCGAAGATCTGAGTAACGGTTCTGCCATTTAGGTTTAAAGTAACAACGTTGCGCCCGTAGGTTTCACCACATTGATGTAACCAGTTGAAGGGAGCAGGCTGAGGTGTTTGAAAGGTTCATGGATAAAGTCAGAGCGTATCTGGTAGGGCTACCCCGCCGACAGAAAAGGTTGATACAGGTCGCGACAGACGTCGTGCTGGTCTGGGCTGCACTGTGGCTGGCTTTTATCGTGCGTCTGGGCATCGACGATATGTATAACCCTTTCAAAGTCCACTTGTGGCTCTTCGCCTGCGCCCCTGTTATCGCCATCCCCCTGTTCATCCGCTTCGGCATGTACCGTGCCGTCATGCGCTACTTCGGCAACGACGCCCTCATAGCCATCGTCAAGGCCGTCAGCCTCTCGTCACTGATCCTGGCAGTCGTTGTCTATTGGTACAGCAATCACCAAACTGTGGTTCCGCGCTCCATCATCTTCAACTACTGGTGGCTCAGCCTGGTCATCATCGGCGGCTTACGCCTGTGCATGCGTCAATACTTCATGGGTGACTGGTTCACCGCCGCTCAGCACGTGCCGTTCACCAGTCGTGATGATGGTTTGACCAAGGTCGCCATCTACGGCGCGGGTGTTGCTGGCAACCAGCTCGTCGCGGCGCTTCGCATGGGGCGGGTAATGCGTCCTGTGGCCTTCATCGATGACGACGCGAGTATCGCGGATCGCTCTATTTCAGGCCTGCAGGTCTATAAGCCCAAGCATATTCAGCAGATGATCGATGTCACCGGCGCGCAGGAAATTCTTCTGGCGCTGCCGTCATCCACGCGAGCACGACGTAGGGAGATTCTGAATCTCCTGGAAGGCTTTCCGCTTCACATCCGTAGCGTTCCGAATTTCACTGACCTGGCCAGTGGGCGGGTGAAGGTCGAGGACATCCAGGAGGTCGACATTGCCGACTTGCTGGGGCGTGACTCGGTACCGGCTCAGCCTGATTTGCTGGAGCGTTGTATCAAGCGCAAAACGGTCATGGTGACCGGTGCGGGCGGCTCTATCGGTGCGGAGCTTTGCCGGCAGATTTTTTCTCTTGGTCCTACGACGCTAATCCTGTTTGAACACAGCGAGTTCAATCTTTACAGCATTCTTTCCGAGTTGGAGAAACGAGCCAGTCGTGAATCCCTGTCTGTTCGCCTGCTGCCTATCCTCGGTTCTGTCCGGCATCAGGAAAAGCTTCTGGACGTGATGAAAACCTGGAAAGTGGAAACGGTTTACCACGCAGCGGCCTATAAGCATGTGCCGATGGTTGAGCACAATATCGCCGAAGGCGTGTTGAACAATGTGATGGGTACGCTCAATACCGCACAAGCCGCTTTGCAATCAGGTGTCGCCAACTTTGTGCTGATCTCCACCGACAAAGCCGTGCGTCCGACCAATGTGATGGGTAGCACCAAGCGCTTGGCCGAAATGACACTGCAGGCGCTTAGTCGTGAGATTGCGCCGGTATTGCTGGGCGACAAGGCCAATGTATCGCGTGTCAACAAGACCCGGTTCACGATGGTGCGCTTTGGTAATGTGCTGGGCTCTTCCGGTTCGGTGATCCCGTTGTTCCATAGTCAGATCAAGTCGGGTGGACCGTTGACGGTGACTCACCCGAAGATCACGCGCTACTTCATGACCATTCCCGAGGCGGCGCAACTGGTGATCCAGGCCGGTTCCATGGGGCAGGGCGGCGATGTGTTTGTGCTGGACATGGGTGAGCCGGTGAAGATTGTCGAGCTGGCTGAAAAGATGATCCATCTGTCTGGTTTGAGCATTCGCTCGGAGAAGAACCTGCAAGGTGACATTGCCATTGAGTTCACCGGTTTGCGCCCGGGTGAAAAGCTCTATGAAGAGTTACTGATCGGCGACAACGTCGCAGCGACTCAGCACCCAATGATCATGAGTGCCAATGAAGACCATCTGCCTTGGGACGTGCTCAAGGCGCGGCTGACCGAGCTGCTCGGCGCTGTCGAGCGGGATGACTACTCACGGGTTCGTCAGTTGTTACGCGAAACCGTCAGCGGCTACACCCCCGATGGTGAAATCGTCGACTGGATCTACCAGCAACGCCGTCTCGAACCCTGATTGTTACACACCCTGTAACTGATACATTTTTGACAGGCTCACAGCATGACCTAGGTTTGGGAGGCAGCTTCGGAAAAGCTGCTTCTTTCCTATCGATGTCATGGAGCGTCACTTATGCGTACAGGCTATTTCTACTCTCTGGTTTTTGCCCTGCTGACCAGCGCCTCTATTGCCGCTATCGCTGCGCCAGCGACAAACACGGAGGCTGTAACCGCGCCATTGACCGTACAGGTCGCACCGTCCGGGGAGGCTGCAAAAGTCGATCTCAATACGGCGGATGCAACGACACTGCAGCGGGAACTCGCTGGAGTAGGTGAGGCCAAGGCCAAGGCGATTGTTGCATATCGTGAGAGTAATGGACCGTTTGCATCGGTGGATGAGTTGTTGGAGGTCAAGGGCATCGGCAAGGCGATTCTGGACAAGAATCGCGACAAGCTTGAGGTGAACTGATTCGTAGCGCTAGCGCCAGAGGCCGGTCATTGACCGGCCTTTTTCGTTGGTGCGCCTAATTGCGTCTTGCAGTGGCTGTTAGAGAGCGTTGCGAGACGGTCAAGAGGACGTTGCCCGCAAAACTTTCATCTTGCACCGTAACGCCTATGATTTGTGTGGGCGGTTAAGCCCTTTGGTATCAGTCATTTTCAACGTCTCATCAGTGGAAACCGGTCTCATGAAAACGATGTTTGGTCGCCTGATACGCAACATCGGTGTGATTTCCCTGGGCAGCGTGCTGATCGCCACTGCTGTTATGGCTGAGGAGGCACCGGGTATGCGCATCGGCGTGCGCGGTGAAGTCACCGGGGTGTCCGAAGAGGTCTTGAAGGTGCATGCCAACACGGGCGAGAACGTGATCATCCAGTTGACCAAGGACACCCAGGTTCGCGCCGTAACCCCGGCCAACATCGAAGACATCAAGCCCGGCAGCTACATTGGCTCAGCGGCAATACCGCAAGACGATGGCACGCTCAAGGCACTGGAAGTGCATGTGTTCCCACCTGAAATGGCTGGCACCGGCGACGGCCACCGTCCGTTCGATCTGGTCAAGGGCAGCAGCATGACCAATGGCATTGTCGGCGATCTGGTGGTCAACAATGGCCGAATCCTGACCGTCAATTACAAGGGTGGCCAGCAGACCATCCTGGTGCCGGAGGACGTGCCGATCGTCAACCTGACACCGGCTGATCGCAGCCTGCTCAAAGTCGGGGTCAAGGTCGTGTTGTTCGCCACTCAAAGCGCCGATGGCACCCTGACGGCGCAATCGATCTCGGCTGGCAAGGATGGCGTCGCGCCGCCGATGTGAGTTACCGGCGGGTATGAAAAAGGCGACTACTGAGGTCGCCTTTTTCATTGCTGATCCAGCGCTTATTGCCCGCTGTAAATCTGGTCGAAAACCCCACCATCGTTGAAGTGGGTTTTCTGCACGGTGCGCCAGTCACCGAAGGTTTTCTCCACCGACAGGAAGTCGACTTTCGGGAAGCGGTCGGTGTGCTTGGCCAAAACGGCCGGGTCACGCGGACGCAGGTAGTTGGCGGCGGCGATTTCCTGGCCTTCCGGGGACCACAGGTACTTCAGGTATTCCTCGGCGGCAGCGCGGGTGCCTTTCTTGTCGACAACTTTGTCGACCACGCTTACCGGCGGCTCGGCTTCGGCAGAGACGCTTGGGTAGATGACTTCGAACTGGTCGCGACCGAACTCGCGGGCGATCATTTCCGCTTCGTTCTCGAAGGTCACCAGCACGTCGCCGATCTGATTGGTCATGAATGTGGTGGTGGCTGCGCGGCCACCGGTGTCGAGTACCGGGGCTTGTTTGAACAGCTTGCCGACGAAGGCCTTGGCCTTGTTCTCGTCACCGCCGTTTTTCAGCACGTAACCCCACGCCGACAAATAGGTGTAGCGGCCATTACCCGAGGTTTTCGGGTTGGGCACGATAACCTGCACGCCATCCTTGAGCAGGTCCGGCCAGTCTTTCAGGGCTTTCGGGTTGCCCTTGCGCACGATAAACACGGTGGCGGAAGTGAACGGCGCACTGTGGTCCGGCAGGCGAGTTACCCAGTTGTCCGGGACCAGTTTGCCGTTGTCGACCAACGCGTTGATGTCGGTGGCCATGTTCATGGTGATGACGTCAGCCGGCAGGCCATCGATCACTGATCGGGCCTGTTTGCTGGAGCCGCCGAAGGACATTTGCAGGGTGATGTTTTCGTTGTGCTCGGCTTGCCAGTGTTTCTGGAAGGCGGTGTTGTAGTCCTTGTAGAAATCGCGCATCACGTCATAGGACACGTTGAGCAGGGTCGGTGCGGCCTGGGCCACGCTCGCGAGGGTCAGGCCAGCGGCCAGAAGTGAGGCGCCAAAGATCTTTTTCACTGCACATTCCTTTTGTTCGAGATGAAGGCAATTTGCCGTCGACTATAGCCGGGGCTACATATCCCTTTAAAGATTAAAAAGTACTTTGCTTATTCTATTTTCTTGAACAGTGCATTACCGCAGCGTGAGCAAAATGCCGCGCTGTGTTCGTGCTGGTTTTTGCGGCACACCGGGCAGTCATGTTGCTGCTGTTCGCCGCGCATGGCGTTGGCCAGTTCGGCGGTAAAAATCCCGGTGGGGACGGCGATGATCGAGTAACCGGTGACCATCACCATCGCTGAGATGACCTGCCCCAAAGCGGTCTTGGGCACGATGTCGCCGTAGCCGACGGTGGTCAGGGTGACGATCGCCCAATAGATCCCTTTGGGGATGCTGGTAAAGCCATGCTCCGGGCCTTCGACCACATACATCAGTGTGCCGAACACCGTTACCAGCGTGCAGACGCTGAGCAGGAATACGATGATTTTCTGTTTGCTGCCGCGCAGGGCGTCGAGCAGGTAATGGGCCTGCTTCAGGTAGGGGAGCAGTTTGAGCACGCGAAAGATCCGCAGCATACGGATGATTCGGATGATCAGCAGGTACTGCGCATCGCTGTAATAGATCGCAAGGATGCCGGGAACAATCGCCAGCAAATCCACCAGCCCGTAAAAACTGAAGGCGTAACGCAGCGGCCTGGGCGAGCAGTACAAGCGCAACATGTACTCGACCAGGAAGATCAGGGTAAAGCCCCACTCGAAGTACGCCAGGGTGTTGGCGAAGTTCTGGTGAACGTCATCGATGCTGTCGAGGATCACCACCACCAGACTGGCAAGGATGATCAGCAGCAGCGTTTTATCGAAGCGCCGCCCGGCCACCGTGTCGGTATGGAAAATCATCACGTACAGGCGCTTACGCCACGTGTCGTTGCTGTCCATTCAAATCGCCTTGGCCATAAATCAGCGCAGCCTAGGTTGATTCTCCGAGGTTTGGCAAGGCGCACTGTCTGTAGTTGCGTGGCGCAGCAGGCGAATACCCGAGCGCAGCAACCAGCAGGCGAGAATGAACGGCGCGGTCAAGGTCGCCAACCCCACGGCAGCAAACGCCGGTGTGAGGAGGATCGCCAGTGCAATACCCAGCAGCGGCAACCAGGGTTGGCGGCGTTGCTGGCTGAAGGCGAGGGCGGCCAGCGCCGGGTTGTAGCCATACAGGCCGAGCAATGCGTCGGGCGTTTGGTTCAGCCACACGGCGCAGAGCAGACCCGCGGCGGAACCCACCAGAGCCCAGAGCGCGGCACGGCGGTTGGCAAGCAGCAGCCCGACGACGATCAGCACGCCTGCCAAAGGATGGTCGAGGAAGATGACTTGGCCCAAGCCTTTGAACTCGGCGCCGAGCAGGCCCAAGGCATCGAGTTCTGGACGTGGTGCAGGTATCGAGTGAGCCGGGGCAGCAACGCTCAGCAGTATCCAGCCCAGTCCCACGAAAGGTGCGGTGTAGGCGGGTAGAAAATGCTGGTCGCGTGCGCGCTTGAGCCATTGCTGGGTGACGATCGCACTCAGTCCACCGCTGGCGAGGATCAGTGGCGGCAGCATGGCCGACCAACTGAACTGCAGGCTCAGCAAGAGGCCGAGCAAGACGCCGTTGTAGCTGAAGAGCCCGGCTTGGCGATCAGCCTTGGCATAGCCGCGACGTTGCGCAGTGAGCAAACCGGCCACGCCACCCAACAGGGCGCCGCCGAGTAACGTCGGAGCGCTAAACAGGATGGCCAACAGGCACAGCAGGCCGCACAGCGGATGACGCTGGAGGAAAATCTGACTGAAACCGTTGAGCAGGGCAGTGGCCCAGTCGGGGCAGTGGGTGTTGAAGTGGTTGGCAGGCATGTTGGGGTCTAAGGGCAGAGGAAGCACCAAGGAGTTGCATCAAGCCCGTGGCGAGGGAGCTTGCTCCCGCTGGGGCGCGGAGCGGCCCCAAAACGTATCCCGTTTTTTATAGGATGAATCGGGATTACGTATCACGACTGCTGCGCAGTCGAGCGGGAGCAAGCTCCCTCGCCACAAAAGCTGTTCGCTAAATCAACGTCTCTATACGCAACGAGTTCGTTGATCCTGGCTGACCGAAAGGCACACCCGCAGTGATCAACAACGTATCACCACGCTTGGCCATGCCTTGCGCCTGGGCGATTTCCAGGGCGGTGGAGCACACCTCGTCGACCTGCCGCAAACGATCGTTGACCACCGAGTGCACACCCCACGCCACGCTCAAGCGCCGCGCGGTTTGCAGGTTCGGCGTCAGGTTGAGAATCGGCACTGCCGGCCGCTCCCGCGCCGCACGCAAACTCGAACTGCCGGACTCGCTGTAGTTCACCAGCACCGCTACTGGAAGGATGTTGCTGATCCGGCGGATCGCACAGCTGATGGCGTCCGAAGTCGTGGCTTCGGCTTTTGGTCGGCTGACATCCAGTTGCGCCTGGTAATCCGGACCGCTTTCGACCTGACGGATGATCTTGCTCATCATCTGCACCGCTTCGAGCGGGTAATCGCCAGAAGCGGTTTCCGCCGAGAGCATCACCGCGTCAGCCCCTTCGGCCACGGCGTTGGCGACGTCGGTTACCTCGGCCCGTGTCGGCGCCGGGGAGAAACGCATGGACTCAAGCATCTGGGTCGCCACCACCACCGGTTTGCCGAGCTGGCGGCAGATGCTGATGATGTCTTTCTGGATCTGCGGCACGCTCTCGGCCGGTACTTCCACACCGAGGTCGCCACGGGCAACCATGATCGCGTCGCTCAGCTCAGCGATTTCGCGCAGTTGTTCAACGGCCGACGGTTTTTCGATTTTCGCCATCAAAAAGGCTTTGTTGCCGATCAGTGCGCGTGCCTCACGAATGTCTTCAGGACGCTGCACAAATGACAGCGCGACCCAATCGACACCTAATTCCAGACCGAAACTCAGGTCGCGACGATCCTTGGCCGTCAGCGGGCTGAGGTCGAGCACCGCTTGCGGCACGTTGACGCCTTTGCGGTCCGACAACTCGCCGCCATTGAGCACCGTGGTGTCGATGGCGTCGGCATACTTGGTCACCACCCGCAAACGCAGTTTGCCGTCGTCCAGCAACAGGTCCATGCCGGGTTCCAGCGCGGCGATGATTTCCGGGTGCGGCAGGTTGACCCGCCGCTCGTCACCCGGCGTGGCGTCGAGGTCCAGGCGCAGGGCCTGACCGCGCACCAGTTGCACCTTGCCCTCGGCAAACTGGCCGACCCGCAGCTTCGGGCCTTGCAGGTCCATCAGAATGCCCAGCGGGTAATTGAGTTGGCGCTCGACTTCGCGGATCCACTGGTAGCGCTGGGCGTGGTCGGCGTGATCGCCGTGGCTGAAGTTCAGGCGAAAGATATTCACCCCGGCTTGCACCAGCTCGCGGATGTCATCGATCCCGTCAGTGGCGGGGCCAAGGGTGGCGAGGATTTTGACCTTCTTATCAGGCGTCATGTTCAGGGCTCTCGAGGATCAGGATGGCGCGGAAGTCGTTGACGTTGGTGCGCGTCGGCTCGGTGACGATCAGCCCGTCGAGCGCTGCGAAATAGCCATAGCCATTGTTGTTGTCCAACTCGTCGCTGGCGCTCAAACCGAGAGCCGTGGCGCGGGCGTAGCTGTCCGGGGTCATGATTGCGCCGGCGTTATCTTCGGAGCCGTCGATGCCATCGGTATCACCGGCCAGCGCGTAGACGCCGGGCAGACCTTTGAGGCTGTCGGTCAGGCTGAGCAGGAACTCGGCGTTGCGTCCGCCTCGACCATTGCCGCGCACGGTGACGGTGGTTTCGCCACCGGAGAGAATTACGCACGGCGCCGCCAACGGCTGACCGTGCAGCACCACCTGGCGCGCAATCCCGGCATGGACTTTCGCCACTTCACGGGATTCGCCTTCCAGATCGCCGAGGATCAACGGGCTGAAACCGGCCTGGCGGGCTTTCACCGCTGCCGCTTCCAGGGATTGCTGCGGTCGGGCGATCAACTGGAAATGGCTGCGAGCCAGGCTCGGGTCGCCAGGTTTTACCGTCTCCGATTCGGGGCTTTGCAACCAGCTGCGTACCGACACCGGAACCTCGATGGCATAGCGCTTGAGGATCGCCAGGGCTTCAGCCGAGGTACTCGGATCGGCGACGGTCGGGCCGGATGCAATCACGGTGGCGAGGTCGCTCGGGACATCGGAAATCGCGTAGGTATAAACAGTGGCTGGCCAGCAGGCCTTACCTAGACGGCCGCCCTTGATTGCCGAGAGGTGCTTGCGCACGCAGTTCATCTCGCCGATGGTTGCGCCGGATTTGAGCAGGGCTTTGTTGATCGCCTGTTTGTCGGCCAGAGTGATACCGGCTGCGGGCAGGGCGAGCAGGGCCGAACCGCCGCCCGAGAGCAGGAAGATCACCCGGTCGTCTTCGCTCAGGTTACTGACCAGTTCCAGCACCCGTTTGGCCACGGCCAGACCGGCCGCATCAGGCACCGGATGGGCGGCTTCGACCACTTCGATTTTTTCGCAAGGGGCGCCGTGACCGTAGCGGGTGACCACCAGGCCAGACACTTCACCCTGCCAGCAGCGCTCGACCACCTGGGCCATGGCCGCGGCGGCTTTGCCGGCACCAATGACGATCACCCGACCGCTGCGATCTTTCGGTAAATGGGCTTCGAGGACATGCTGCGGATGGGCCGCGTCGATGGCTGTGGCAAACAGCTCGCGCAGGAATTGTTGCGGATCGACCGACATGGCGGGCTCCCGGAATTCTTGTTATTGGGGATATCGAGACTTACATAGCCCCTGTAGGAGCAAGGCTTGCCCGCGATCCAGACACCACGGTGTTTCAGCTGCACCGAAGCGATTCGATCGCGGGCAAGCCTTGCTCCTACAGAGGGCCAGGCTGACCCTCTGTAGCAGGGCTTACTTATCGCGAATCGAGAAGTTCGCCATGTGTTCCAGACCTTTGATCAGCGCCGAGTGGTCCCAGTTGCTACCACCGAGGGCCGCGCAGGTGCTGAACACTTGCTGGGTGCCCGCGGTGTTGGGCAGGTTGATGCCCAATTCGCGCGCACCGGCCAACGCCAGGTTGAGGTCCTTCTGGTGCAGGCTGATGCGGAAGCCTGGATCGAAGGTGCCTTTGATCATGCGCTCGCCATGTACTTCAAGGATCTTCGAGGAGGCGAAACCGCCCATCAGCGCTTCACGGACCTTGGCAGGATCCGCACCGTTCTTCGAGGCGAACAGCAAGGCTTCGGCCACGGCCTGGATGTTCAGCGCCACGATGATCTGGTTCGCCACTTTGGCGGTTTGACCGTCGCCATTGCCGCCGACCAGGGTGATGTTCTTGCCCATGCTCTGGAACAGCGGCAGCGCGCGTTCGAACGCATCGCTGTCGCCACCGACCATGATGCTCAGGGTCGCAGCCTTGGCACCGACTTCACCACCGGACACCGGAGCGTCAAGGTATTGCGCGCCTTTCTCGTTGATCTTCGCCGCGAAGGCTTTGGTCGCGGTCGGCGAGATCGAGCTCATGTCGATGACCACTTTGCCTTTGCCAACACCGGCGGCGACGCCATCGGCACGGAACAGCACATCATCGACCTGTGGGGTATCCGGCACCATGATGATGATGAATTCGGCTTCCTGAGCGACTTCTTTCGGGCTCGCCAGGGCGACCGCGCCAGCGGCAACCAGGTCAGCCGGAGCAGCGTCGTGGTGCGCCGACAGGAACAGGCTGTGACCGGCTTTCTGCAGGTTCAACGCCATTGGGTGGCCCATGATGCCGGTGCCGATAAATCCGATTTTAGCCATGAGAAAATCCTCTTGTTTTTATAGCTCTGTTCGCAATTGCACCTACAGGTAAACCTGACTCCTGTAGGAGCCAGGCTTGCCCGCGATGAACGATGACGCGGTCTTCGATCAGATTGCGTTATGGGTTTTCAACCAGCCAAGACCCGCTTCAGTGGTGGTCAGCGGCTTGTATTCACAGCCGATCCAGCCCTGGTAGCCGATGCGGTCCAGGTGTTCGAACAGGAAGCGGTAGTTGATTTCACCGGTGCCCGGCTCGTTGCGGCCCGGGTTGTCGGCCAGTTGAATGTGGTTGATCTCCTCCAGGTGCGTCGCCATGGTGCGGGCCAGGTCGCCCTCCATGATTTGCATGTGGTAGATGTCGTATTGCAGGAACAGGTTGGCGCTGCCCACTTGTTCGCGAATCGACAGCGCCTGGGCGGTGTTGTTCAGGTAGAAGCCCGGGATGTCGCGGGTATTGATTGCTTCCATTACCAGTTTGATGCCCACCGCTTGCAGCTTGTCGGCGGCATATTTGAGGTTGGCGACAAAGGTCTTTTCCACGGTGGCGTCGTCGACGCCTTGTGGGCGGATACCGGCCAGGCAGTTGACTTGGGTGTTGCCCAGAACCTGTGCATAAGCGATCGCCAGATCGACGCCGGCGCGGAACTCTTCCACGCGATCCGGATGGCAGGCGATCCCGCGCTCACCCTTGGCCCAGTCACCGGCCGGCAGGTTGAACAGCACTTGGGTCAGACCGTTGGCATCCAGTTGAGCCTTGATGTCGGCGGAGCTGAAATCGTAAGGGAACAGGTATTCGACACCACTGAAGCCGGCTTTGGCGGCCGCTTCAAAGCGGGCAAGAAAATCCTGCTCGGTAAACAGCATGGACAGGTTGGCTGCGAAACGCGGCATGGTGGTCTCCTGTAAAAAATATGTGCCTGTAGCAGCTGCCGAGGCACGAGGCTGCGTTGCGTGTCCGCAGGACCGCCGTCGGGGGCCGCTTCGCAGCCCAACGCAGCCTCGTGCCTCGGCAGCTGCTACAGGTGACAAGTCATTCTTAATCCAGCAACGAAATCGCTGTCGGTGCGTCGCTGCCGACCAGCGCCAGGTCCTCGAATTCGTTGACGGCGTTGATCTCGGTGCCCATGGAAATGTTGGTCACGCGCTCCAGGATGATCTCGACGATCACCGGAACCTTGAACTCCTCGATCAGCTCCTCGGCCTTGCGCAGGGCAGGGGCGATGCCCGCCGGCTCGAACACGCGCAACGCCTTGCAACCCAAACCTTCGGCAACCGCTACGTGGTCCACCCCGTAACCATTGAGCTCCGGTGCGTTGAGATTGTCGAAGGACAATTGCACACAGTAGTCCATGTCGAAACCGCGCTGCGCCTGACGG
The DNA here is from genome assembly GCF_039908645.1 of Pseudomonas helvetica. Lineage (NCBI taxonomy): Bacteria > Pseudomonadati > Pseudomonadota > Gammaproteobacteria > Pseudomonadales > Pseudomonadaceae > Pseudomonas > Pseudomonas helvetica. The sequence goes on along the minus strand of NZ_CP150917.1, from coordinate 4,472,845 downwards.
ATCAGACCCAGGTATGAGTTGTTCACCACAACGTGGATGTACGGCAGTTTGAACTGCGCGCCCACCGCCAGTTCTTCGATCATGAACTGGAAGTCATAGTCGCCCGAGAGTGCCACGACCTTACGGCTCGGATCGGCCTTGACCACGCCCAGCGCTGCCGGAATGGTCCAGCCCAGAGGGCCGGCCTGACCGCAGTTGATCCAGTGACGCGGTTTGTAGACGTGCAGGAACTGCGCGCCGGCAATCTGCGACAGACCGATGGTGCTGACGTAGCAGGTGTCTTTGCCGAACACCTGGTTCATCTCTTCGTACACGCGCTGCGGTTTGACCGGCACGTTGTCGAAGTGAGTCTTGCGGTGCAGGCTGGCCTTGCGTTGCTGGCAGTCTTGCAACCAGGCGCTGCGATCCTTCAGTTTGCCGGCGGCTTTCCACTCGCGGGCGACTTCGATGAACATTTTCAGCGCCAGGCCGGCGTCGGAAACGATGCCCTGGTCCGGGGTGAATACGCGGCCGATCTGGGTCGGCTCGATGTCGACGTGAATGAATTTTCGGCCTTCGGTGTACACCTCGACCGAACCGGTATGACGGTTGGCCCAACGGTTACCCACGCCCAGCACCACGTCGGATTTGAGCATCGTCGCGTTGCCGTAGCGGTGCGAAGTCTGCAGGCCAACCATGCCGACCATCAGCGGGTGATCGTCCGGGATCGTGCCCCAACCCATCAGGGTCGGGATCACCGGAATACCGGTCAGCTCGGCGAATTCCACCAACAGGTCGCTGGCATCGGCGTTGATGATGCCGCCGCCGGCTACCAGCAATGGACGTTCAGCCTGATCGAGCATGGCCAGGGCTTTCTCGACTTGCTTGCGGGTTGCCGCGGGCTTGGCCAATGGCAGTGGTTCGTAGGTGTCGATGTCGAATTCGATTTCAGCCATCTGCACGTCGAACGGCAGGTCGATCAGTACCGGGCCCGGACGGCCGGAGCGCATTTCATAGAAGGCTTTCTGGAACGCGTAAGGCACCTGGCCCGGCTCCAGAACGGTGGTCGCCCACTTGGTCACCGGCTTGACGATGCTGGTGATATCGACGGCCTGGAAGTCTTCCTTGTGCATACGGGCACGGGGTGCTTGCCCGGTGATGCAAAGAATCGGGATCGAGTCGGCCGAGGCGCTGTAAAGCCCGGTGACCATGTCGGTACCGGCAGGGCCGGAGGTGCCGATGCACACGCCGATGTTGCCAGCCTTGGTGCGGGTGTAACCCTCGGCCATGTGCGAGGCGCCTTCAACGTGGCGAGCGAGGACGTGATCGATGCCGCCGACCTTTTGCAGGGCGGAGTACAGCGGGTTGATTGCAGCGCCCGGAATGCCAAAAGCGGTATCAACCCCTTCACGGCGCATCACCAGAACGGCGGCTTCGATTGCTCTCATTTTGCTCATGGTTTTGTGCCTCTTTACGTTTTGTAATTGTATACAAGTGGCTTTGCGCAGAGTGTATTCACGGCGGACGGCGCAGGTCAATCCATTTTCTCAAGCGGCTGTTTCATTCGTCGGAGGGCCATAAATACTGTGGCGTTTCGTCGCATGAGCCGTATTTCGAGAATTATTGTATACAAAAAAATAATTCATTGTGTTCTATTTGTTGCATCGGGCTTCTCAACAAACAGAACCCCAAAGGCTTTCCCATAACAAGATAAGGACGGCACCCATGAGCGCTTTAACCTTGAAAGTCGCAGTCAGCCTGACCAATCGGGCTATCGTTGCGGGGCGCAAGATCGCCGCGGCACCGCTGACCATTGCAGTACTCGATGCGGGCGGGCATTTGTTGAGCCTGCAACGCGAAGACGGCGCGAGCCTGCTTCGTCCACAGATCGCCATCGGCAAAGCCTGGGGCGCGATCGCGCTGGGCAAGGGCTCGCGGCTATTGGCACTGGACGCGCAACAGCGCCCGGCGTTTATCGCCGCGTTGAACAGCCTGGGGCAGGGCAGCGTCATACCCGCACCGGGCGGGGTGCTGATTCGTGATCAGGACGGGGTTGTGCTGGGGGCCATCGGCATCAGCGGCGACACTTCGGACATCGACGAGCAATGCGCGATCAACGCCATCGAGGAACAGGGGTTGCGGGCGGATGCGGGAGTCAGTGCTTGATCTGGAGTAAGCCGATATCGTCTGTTAAAGGATAGCGGTGACGAGAGAGGGTGACGTCTATAGACTGTCGCCCCCTCTCGTTCTGTATCAAGGAAGATCCCGCGTGAAAACGCTTTTTGGTATTACCCTGTCTGCGATTCTGGCTCTAGGCATTTCTTCTGCGCACGCCGAAACTCTGGATGCCGATGACATTGCTTTTCAGGCGCTAAGTCCGGTTGTCAGCGCGTTGCTCAACAGCGAAGACGCTGACGAATTAATGGTTAGAGCCGATAAACTCGAATCCACGGATACCCTGCAGGCTATCGCCGTTTACCTGGCTGCCACCCGTGAAGACCACAAGCAAATACTGGCGCCTTATCAAGTGGCGGCGCTATTTGCCCGACGCGGGGATGACAAGCTGGCGGAGCGCTTTTTGAAGGTGGCCGATGATCGAGGCCTGTGGTTCGGTCCGCAGCTGGCGGGTGACGAAGACTTTGCCGATCTGCGTCAGACGTCGACCTTCAAGAGCGTGTTGGCCAATGCTCAGCAGCGTTACGCGAAGATCGCCAAAGGCAAGGTTGGCGCGATTTCAGTGTTGAATCCTCCTGCAACTATCCCCGTTCCGGCGGCTTGTCGTCCCGTGTTGGTATGGCTGCATGGTTACGGCGTCAACGGTGAGGTGGATGAGAGTTATCAGCCGCTCGCCGACACCGGGGCAATTGTGTTGGGGATCAACGGCACGGAAATGATCAACGCTGTCGACAGCTTTCGCTGGATCGGTCCAGGTTTCGAGGGAACACATAAAGCGGTACAGAACGGCCTGAAAGAACTGGCCGCGCAACAATGCATCGACCGCAAGCGTGTTTATTTGATGGGGTTCTCTCAGGGCTCTCAGCATGCCGGCGCGCTGTTGGCACAGCATCCTGAGGATTACGCCGGAGCGTTGCTGTTGTCACCCGGCGGTAATCAGCCGACGCCTACGGTGAGCAAGGCTCGTGGGAAAAAGGTTTACGTAATCAACGGGAAAATGGAAGGGCCGGGTAATCAGCAGATGAGTGCCGATTTCCGCAAACTGTTTAGTGAAGGAAACGAGGTCAAGTCCACCACCCATGACGGGGGACACTTCTTCCCGGAGGACTGGAGAACATCACTACCGCTGGCGTTGCGTTGGATGATGGGCACTGAAGCCTGAGACCAACAGATCGCAGGCTTCGCCAGCCCCTTGCCGAACGCGTTGGAGCCGCCGAAGGCTGCGATCTCTTAATCAGTCCGGCTCGCAGCCCTTGAGCACCAACCGAATGATGGTTTGCGCCGCGGCTTCGTAGTCGCTTTCATCCAGTTTGGCCTTGCCGGTGACGGCGGAGATCTGCCAGTCGAAGTCGGCGTAGGTCTGGGTCGCGGCCCAGATGCTGAACATCAGGTGGTTGGGCTCGATCGGGGCGATCTGGCCGCGATCGATCCAGGTCTGGATGCAGTCGATGTTGTGCTTGGCCTGGGCGTTGAGCTGTTCGACCAGGTCGGCGCTCAGGTGCGGCGCACCGTGCATGATCTCGCTGGCAAACACCTTGGATGCGAACGGCAGGTCGCGGGAGATGCGAATCTTCGAGCGAATGTAGCCGCTGAGCACTTCGCTCGGCACGCCATCCGCGTTGAACGGCGTCGAGGCCTGGAGAATCGGCTCGATGATGCTTTCCAGGACCTCGCGGTAGAGGTTTTCCTTGGATTTGAAGTAGTAATAGACGTTGGGCTTGGGTAACCCCGCCTTGGCCGCGATGTCACTGGTTTTGGTCGCAGCGAAGCCTTTGTCGGCAAACTCTTCACTGGCGGCACGCAGGATCAGTTCTTTATTGCGCTCGCGGATAGTGCTCATAAACCAGGTGATTCCTTGCCGATACTGGCGGTTGCGCATGGTAGCACCGGCCTTGCGCAGCGCTCAAGAATGCACTTGGGCACCGCGGCACGCTATGCTGCGCAACATTTATATACCAAGGAAGCCTGACCCATGGCAGGAAGCAGTTTGCTGGTGTTGATCGACGATATCGCCGCCGTACTCGACGATGTCGCGCTGATGACCAAGATGGCCGCGAAGAAAACCGCCGGCGTGCTCGGCGACGACTTGGCGCTCAACGCCCAGCAGGTATCCGGTGTCCGCGCCGAGCGGGAAATTCCGGTGGTCTGGGCCGTGGCCAAGGGCTCGTTTCGCAACAAGCTGATCCTGGTGCCGTCGGCGTTGGCCATCAGTGCATTCGTTCCTTGGCTGGTCACACCCTTGTTGATGGTCGGTGGGGCCTACTTGTGTTTCGAAGGCTTCGAAAAGCTTGCTCACTCGTTTTTGCACAGCAAGGCTGAAGATCAGGCGGAACATGCGCAGTTGGTTGAAGCCGTCGCTGATCCGGCGACAGATCTGGTGGCATACGAGCAGGACAAGATCAAAGGCGCGGTGCGCACCGACTTTATCCTTTCGGCTGAAATCATCGCCATCACCCTCGGCACCGTCGCCGGTGCAACGCTGATGCAGCAAGTGATCGTGGTTTCAGGCATCGCTATCGTCATGACCATCGGCGTCTATGGCCTGGTGGCGGGTATCGTCAAGCTCGACGACCTTGGCCTGTGGCTGACCCGCAAGCCTGGGCAATTGGCCAAAAGCATCGGTGGCGCGATCCTGCGCACCGCGCCGTACATGATGAAAAGCCTCTCGGTGATCGGCACCGCGGCGATGTTTTTGGTCGGCGGCGGGATCCTGACCCACGGTGTGCCGGTGGTGCATCACTGGATCGAAAGTGCCGGCGCGGTGGCGGGCGGTGCCGGGTTTATCGTGCCGACGTTGCTCAACGCAGTGGCGGGGATTATTGCCGGTGCGGTGGTGTTGGCGGGTGTGATGGCCGTCAGCAAAGTTTGGCGGGCTGTAAAAGGCTGAAAAGGTCGCAGGCTGCGATCTTTGCGATGTATGCAAAGCTAAATAAAAAAGGCCATTCGATTCATATCGAATGGCCTTTTTTGTTACCCGCTGAATGCCTTACTCGGCAATCTGCAGCTTGCGTGCTTCGGTGTACACGTAACGCACTTTCTCGTACTCGAACGGCGAGTTCAGCTGACCGTAGCGGAAGTTGGTCTGATAGCGCTTGTCGATGCTGCGCAGGACCCAGATTTCCGGGTGGTTTGCGCTGACTTTCGAGACGTTCAGGTAGTTGATGGCCGACTCCGCCGTATAGTCGACCGCAAGGCCTGCGGTATCACGCAGGTTCGAGGGGCCGAGGATTGGCAGTACGAAGTAAGCGCCGCCCGGAACCCCGTAGAAGCCCAGCGTCTGGCCGAAGTCTTCGACCTGGCGCGGCAGGCCCATGGCGGTGGCCGGGTCCCACAGGCCGCCGATGCCGAGGGTCGTGTTGAGCAGCAATCGCCCGGTGATGTCCAGTGAGCGCTGGCCCTTGAACTGCAGCAGGCTGTTCACCAGATTGGGTACGTCACCCAGGTTGTTGAAAAAGTTGCTGACGCCAGTGCGCAGGAAGCTTGGGGTGACGTAGCGATAACCGTCGACCACCGGCAGAAACACCCATTGGTCGAAGCGGTAGTTGAAGTGGTAGACCCGACGGTTCCACGACTCCAGCGGGTCATAGACACTCAGCGCATTCAGGGTCGAGCGTTCGAACTCACGCTGGTCCAGTCCCGGGTTGAACTTGAGTTTGGTCATCGGCTCGGTGAAGCCGTCCTGATCAACCACAGTCGTGGAGTTGGCCTTGCTGTTGTCGGCATGGGCATAGCCGACTGCGCCAAGCAGTGCAGCAAGCAGAAGGAGGTGTTTAGCCACGGAAGAACTCCAGCATGGCGTCGGCGTTGACGCGGTAGTTGAGGTTGCCGCAATGGCCGCCGTGAGGGTAAACCGTCAGGCGATCGCCGAAGGTTTTACGCAAGAAACCGAGGTCGCCCGGGCCGAGGATTACATCGTCGGCATTGTGCATCACGGCAATTTTCGGGCTGTCGTGCAGGTAGTCCTTGAGCGCGTAGAGGCTGACCTGGTCAATCAACTGCAAGATGCTGCCGCCGTCGGTCCGGGCGCGCCACATCGGGATCACCTGCTCGGTGAGGTAGCAGTTGAAATCACATTGCAGTGCACGCTTGAGGAATGGCGTGAGGCTGGTGCCTTCGGTGATCGGAAACTTGGGCGGGGTGATCAGGCCGCGTCGGTTGATCAGGTCCGAGGTGAAGGTGATGTCGGCGGCCGAAAAACGGAACGAGGTACCGATCAGCATGGCCATCTGTTCGTTGCTCAGGTGCTGTTTCGATTGCTGGAAGTCGTAGACCAGCGCGTCGTTGAGGTCGATGTAGCCTTTTTGCTGGAAGTAGCGCGTCAGCTTGTTGAGCATCAGTTCATAGAACGTGGTGCTGTTGTTGATGCCCTTGACCTCGGTTTGCACAAGCTTGTCGAGGTTGGTGACAGAGGTGTAGAGGTTGACTGGAGGATTGAGCAGCAAGACTTTCTTGAAGTTGAAGCTGCGTCGGGTTTCATCCAGCTTGCTGACAAACGCCGCATCCAGTCCACCCAGGCTGTAGCCGGTGAGGTAGTAGTCGGTGATCGGCAGCTTCGGGTTTTGTGCACGCACCGCTTGCATCACGCGGTACATGTCCTCGGCGTCTTCCTTGGACACGCCCGGGGTGGCAAAGCGGGAAGCGGCGCTCATGAAGTCGAAACTGGTCGGTGAGGACAGTTGCACGACGTGATAACCGGCCTTGTAGTAGAGCTTTTTCAGGTATTCGTTAATGCTGCTATCGAAGCGTGCGCCGGTGCCGGCAATCAGGAAAATCAGCGGTGCGGCGTGATCCTGTGTGGCCATGCGATAGGTGAGCTTTTTCACTGGCCAGAAATTGTCCGGCAGGTCGAACTCGCGTTCCGGGCGCAGCTTCAGGGTGTAGTCGGATTGATGGATCGCGTCATCGGACGGCAACTCGGGACGCAACTCCGGCGGGGTCGTGGCGATGGTCGCCTCGAACGGGTTGGTCAAGGGGTAGCCATAACTGACGGCGTCGATGTCTGCCGCCAGTGCGGACGCACTCAAAATAACGCCGCTTATCAAGGCAGCAAAGCGCAAGGAACGGAGCATGACTAATTCCCTTAGAGGAAGGTACCTGATGATGTTCGCAGGCTATGACCACCGCTGCTGCGCCAAAGTGCCATGCGGCGGCACCAAAGAGGCTGAATTCGGATCAATAGCGGCTGAACGATACACTTTGCAGCGATTGTCTGAACAGATTTCTACGGGTCTCGCTTGCTTACGGCTGGCGGGCGATTAAGCTGGGCGCCGTTTTCGTTTATCGGAGTGCTTCATGTCTCGCCGTCTGCCCGTCATTATTTTGCTTATCGCCTTGCCGCTGTGGCTGGCTGCCAGTTATGGCCTGCGTTATGTCCTGATGGAGGATGCCCAGTGGGTGGGTCTCTGCGTTGATGAGGCAAGCCGTTGGGAATGCCAGGCGCGCTCGACCCTCGGCTTGATGATTCACTTCAAGGTGATGGGCGGGGCTGCATTGGCGGCAGCGGTGCTGGGCTTTGTGGTGCCGGGCCGGGCTGGTTGGTGGCTGGCGGTGTTGGCGCTGGTGTTCGGATTTCCGGCATTGGCGCTGTACAACACCGGCATTGCGGTATTTGCCGTGGTGATCGCAGGGTTGCGGTTGGTGCGGGCGTGTGGCGAGGGGGCTTGACGGAACGCCGCACCGCCCCGTTCGGCTGCGAAGCAGCCGTAAAAAGCTCGTGGTGAACCGGCTGGACTCGGGACTACTCCGTAGTCCAGCGGGGGCAAGCCCCCTCGCCACAAAGGACCGCCGATAATCAATGCGATTTATCAGGTATTGCGAACCCGCAAGCTGCGCCACAGCGCGGCAATCATCAGCAGGCAAACCAGCGCCCAGCCCCAGGCTTGCTGGTTGAACAGGCCTTCGCGGTACAGCTGCGGGGCGATGCTGGCGCCGATGATGAAAGTCAGCAGTGCAATTTCCCGGCGCGGTGCGCCGACCGGGCGAATCAGATAGACCAGCGCTGGCAGTAGCAGGGCGGCGCTCGGGAAGCTGCGATAGCGCGGTTCGAACACCAGCCCCAGCATCATCACCGCACAAGCGAATCCGGCGGCAGCGAGCAGCCAGCCAGCGCGACGTTCCAGTGCATTGAAGGCGCGTTCACGCCAACCGGTTCTGGCGCTGAGGAACAACGCTGCATGGGCCAGCACCAAAAAGTTCAGGCCGGTCAGTAACGCAGCCCAGATCCACTCATCGGCAAAGCGGCTGGTAGCGCGAGCCAGCTCACCCCAGGTGCCAATGGAGCATGCAGCGACCGCACCGAGCAGTGGCAATATCAACGCTGCACGAGTACTGCGTACGCGGCCGCCAAGCATCAGCGTACCGAGGAAGATCAGGCCGCCGACGGCCAGCCATTGCGGCCAGAACGGCAGGTTGGTGACGGGGCCTGCCAGTACGCCCTTGTCCTGGCGGTTTGCGTCGAACAGCCCCCAGTAACCGCCGACCGCTCCTTCACTGGCGCGTTTCCAAGGTTGGTCAAAGGCTTCGATCAGGTTGTAGTGCCAGCCTTGCTGCTCGGCCATCGCCACAAAACCACGAATGAACTTGGCTTCATTGACGCGGCTCGGTACGGCGGTTTCCCGTTGACGACCTTCACTCGGCCAGCCGGTTTCGCCAATCAGCACGTCCTTGGGCGCGAAGCGGCTGCCGAAGATCTGCCGAACCTCGGCAACGTGCTGCAGGGCGGCGTCGATGTTGGACGGATCATCTTCCCAGTACGGCAGCAAGTGGATGGTCAGGAAGTCCACCGCCGGGGCGACTTCAGGATGCTTGAGCCAGAACTCCCAGACGTCGGCGTAGGTCACTGGCTGTTTGACGTGGCTCTTGACGTGGTTGATCAGCTTGGCCAATTGCGCGCCGGTGACTTCCTTGCGCAGCAGGGTTTCGTTGCCTACGATCACTGAGCTGACCACGTCCGGGTTGGCGTTGGCCTCGGCGATCAGTAGTTCGACTTCCTTGGCAGTGTCCACCGGGTTGCTGTTGACCCAGGCGCCGATCATCAGCTTCAGGCCATGCTTGCGCGCCAGGTCCGGCAGCGCTTCGAGACCGGTCATCGAATAGGTGCGAATGCACTCGAAGCGGGTTGCCAGCAACGCGAGGTCGGCGTCCATGCGTTCAGGGCGCAGTTTGAACGGCTGATCGAATGGCGATTGGTCCTTGTCGAATGGTGTGTACGAGGCGCACTGCAATTTGTGCGTGGCGCTGGCCACGTCCGGCAGCAGCACCGGTTGTCCGAGCCCGTACCAGTAACCACCAAGGGCAAGCAGGCCTAGCAGGCAGGCAAATAGATAAGCGAAGAAGGGGAAGCGCGAGGTGGCGGGCATGGTCAGGCCGTCTGGGAACAAAGCCGCGCATCTTACCTGCATTTGTCCCGTGCTTGGTGACCTGCATGGTTTTGACATGCAAAGTTCAGGCGGGATTCGCAGGGGCATTTTTGCAGGGCGCGATTACTGGCGTTCTGATGTCGTTTCTCGATGCCTTGAGGTCGCAGGCAGAGCAGGTCGCCGCAGGCGCGAGGTTGATTATCGACTCGTCAGTACTCCGCTGATGTTCGAACGGGTTTGCGGTGAGGCGTGATGGGGGCGCTGGGCACCATAACAATACATTGACGCTGCTCGGCATCCGTCGGGCGCAGCACTTTCGGGGAAGTAACGATGAAGATGCGACTACTCTTGGGCGCAGGTGCGGCTTTGGTGCTGGCGATCAGTTCTACTATGGCCAGCGCCGAAAGCAAGGCAGTGACGATCGGTTATGTCGATGGTTGGTCGGACAGCGTCGCCACCACCAACGTGGCTGCAGAAGTGATCAAGCAAAAGCTCGGCTACGACGTGAAACTGCAAGCCGTGGCCACCGGGATCATGTGGCAGGGTGTAGCCACCGGTAAACTCGATGCAATGCTGTCGGCCTGGCTGCCAGTAACTCATGGCGAATACTGGGCGAAGAACAAGGATCAGGTCGTCGATTACGGCCCGAACTTCAAGGATGCGAAAATCGGTCTGATCGTGCCGGAGTACGTCAAGGCCAAGACCATTGAGGATCTTAAAACCGACGAGAGCTTCAAAGGTCGTATCGTCGGCATTGACGCCGGTTCAGGCGTGATGCTCAAGACCGATCAGGCGATCAAGGATTACGGTCTGAGCAACTACACCCTCAAGGCCAGTTCCGGTGCCGGCATGATTGCCGAGCTGACCCGTGCCGAGAAGAAAAACGAATCCATCGCGGTCACCGGTTGGGTGCCGCACTGGATGTTCGCCAAGTGGAAACTGCGCTTCCTGGAAGACCCAAAAGGCGTTTATGGCGCAGCTGAAACCGTAAACAGCATCGGTAGCAAAGAGCTGGCAACCAAAGCGCCGGAAGTTGCGAAGTTCCTGAAGAACTTCCAGTGGGCGTCGAAAGACGAAATCGGCGAAGTCATGCTGGCGATCCAGGATGGTGCCAAGCCTGAAGTGGCAGCCAAGGACTGGGTGGCCAAACACCCGGCGCGCGTCGCCGAGTGGACCAAGTAATTTGATCTGACGCGTCTGGTCAGCACGTTCCAGGGCCACCTGATATCACAGTAGGAGCCGAGCTTGCTCGCGATGCGGTCTTAAGGACGTCATCGCCGGCAAGCCGTGCTCCTACAGTGATGTAGGTGGCTTTTGTATTTTTGTTGGGGAGGGGCGCTTTTTATCGACTGATAATTGGCGAAATGGTCATGTCGTTCTAATACTAAGGTCGTCTGGAACCTGTTCTGCAGCCGCATAGAGTGGATACGTTCCAACTAAAATCTGTGCTGCGAGGATAAAAACAATGAACGACAGCATTTACCTCTCGATTCAAAACAGCCCGCGCTTCAAGGAGCTGGTTCGCAAACGAGAGCGGTTCGCCTGGATTCTCTCGGCGATCATGCTTGGGCTGTACGCAGGATTCATTCTTCTGATTGCTTACGGGCCGCATCTACTGGGGGCGAAGATCAGCCCTGAGTCATCGATTACCTGGGGCATACCGATTGGTGTAGGGCTGATTGTGTCGGCCTTCGTCCTGACGGCCATCTACGTACGACGCGCCAATGGCGAATTCGACGACCTGAACAATGCGATTCTCAAGGAGGCTCAGCAATGATCCGGCGTCTATTGGCAGCTTTAGGCATTGCAGCCTTCGCACCGGCCGTTTGGGCGGCCGAAGCGCTTACTGGCGAAGTGCATAAACAACCGCTCAACGTCTCGGCGATCCTGATGTTTGTGGTGTTCGTCGGTGCAACACTGTGCATCACCTACTGGGCCTCCAAGCGCAATAAGTCGGCGGCTGACTACTACGCGGCGGGTGGCAGGATCACCGGTTTGCAGAACGGCCTGGCGATTGCCGGTGACTACATGTCGGCGGCGTCCTTCCTGGGGATTTCCGCACTGGTGTTTGCCTCGGGCTACGATGGCCTGATCTACTCGATCGGCTTCCTGGTGGGCTGGCCGATCATTCTGTTTTTGATCGCCGAGCGTCTGCGTAACCTGGGTAAGTACACCTTTGCCGACGTGGCGTCCTACCGCCTTGGGCAAACCCAGATTCGCACCTTGTCCGCCTGCGGTTCGCTGGTGGTGGTGGCGTTCTACCTGATCGCGCAAATGGTCGGTGCCGGCAAGCTGATCCAGCTGCTGTTTGGCCTGGATTACCATGTTGCGGTGATTCTGGTGGGGATCCTGATGTGCCTCTATGTGTTGTTCGGCGGCATGCTGGCGACCACTTGGGTGCAGATCATCAAGGCTGTGCTGTTGTTGTCCGGTGCGTCGTTCATGGCGCTGATGGTGATGAAGCATGTTCACTTCGACTTCAATACGCTGTTCTCCGAGGCGATCAAGGTTCACCCCAAAGGTGAAGCGATCATGAGCCCGGGCGGTCTGGTGAAAGACCCGATCTCGGCATTCTCCCTTGGCCTGGCATTGATGTTCGGTACCGCTGGTCTGCCGCATATCCTGATGCGCTTCTTCACCGTGAGTGACGCTAAAGAAGCGCGCAAAAGCGTGCTGTATGCCACCGGCTTCATCGGTTACTTCTACATCCTGACGTTCATCATCGGTTTCGGCGCAATCCTGCTGGTCAGCACCAATCCGGCCTTCAAGGACGCTACGGGCGCGCTGTTGGGCGGCAACAACATGGCGGCGGTGCACCTGGCCAATGCGGTGGGCGGCAGTATCTTCCTCGGCTTCATCTCGGCAGTAGCCTTCGCCACCATTCTGGCGGTGGTTGCCGGACTGACCCTGGCCGGGGCCACGGCGGTGTCTCACGACCTGTACGCCAGTGTGATCAAGAAGGGCAAGGCCAACGAGAAGGATGAGATCCGGGTTTCGAAGATCACCACCATCGCCTTGGGCGTGTTGGCGATTGTTCTGGGCATCCTGTTCGAAAGCCAGAACATCGCATTCATGGTGGGCCTGGCATTCTCGATCGCTGCCAGCTGCAACTTCCCGGTACTGCTGCTTTCCATGTACTGGAAGAAACTGACTACGCGCGGTGCGATGGTCGGCGGCTGGATGGGGCTGGTCAGTGCGGTGGGCCTGATGGTGCTGGGCCCGACCATTTGGGTGCAGATCATGGGGCACGAGAAGGCGATCTTCCCGTATGAGTACCCGGCGCTGTTCTCGATGGCCATTGCCTTTGTCGGTATCTGGTTCTTCTCGATCACCGACAAGTCCGCAGCGGCTGACAATGAGCGGGCGCTGTTCTTCCCGCAATTCGTCCGTTCGCAGACCGGATTGGGGGCGAGCGGGGCGGTGTCGCACTAACGTACAGGGTTGTATAAGCGTCTCTATATAAGCAGCGTTAAACAGAAATGCCCCGGTCGAGAGATCGGGGCATTTTTTATGAGGAGTACGCTCTCCGTAGCAGCTGCCGAGCCCGCGAGGCTGCGCAGCAGTCGCAAATCAGGCGCGTCGGTTCTTCGGGGGGGGGGGGCATCGTGTATGCCGGGTTTACAGGGGGCGGAGGGGTGATCCGGGGTAAACAAAAACGGCCTCTGCTCTTGTATCAGAGGCAGAGGCCGTTTCCGGTGCAGCTAAGACGTTATCGCAAGACAGGTCTTACTTGCGGTCTTCAAGCCGGGTGATGTCACGCGACTCGTAGCCGGTGTACAGCTGGCGCGGGCGGCCAATTTTGTACGGGCTGGAGAGCATTTCTTTCCAGTGGGAGATCCAGCCAACGGTCCGCGCCAGGGCGAAGATCACGGTGAACATGCTGGTTGGAATGCCGATCGCCTTGAGGATGATCCCCGAGTAGAAGTCGACGTTCGGGTACAGCGAGCGTTCGATGAAGTACGGGTCGGTCAGGGCGATCTCTTCCAGGCGCATGGCCAGTTCGAGTTGCGGATCGTTCTGGATACCCAGTTCCTTGAGCACTTCGTCGCAGGTCTTTTTCATGACGGTAGCGCGTGGGTCGCGGTTTTTGTAAACCCGGTGACCGAAGCCCATCAGTTTGAACGGATCGTTCTTGTCCTTGGCCTTGGCGATGAACTTGTCGATGTTCGAGACATCGCCAATTTCGTCGAGCATGGTCAGCACGGCTTCGTTGGCGCCGCCGTGAGCCGGGCCCCAAAGTGCAGCGATACCGGCAGCGATACAGGCGAACGGGTTGGCACCCGACGAGCCGGCCAGGCGTACGGTGGAGGTCGATGCGTTCTGCTCGTGGTCGGCGTGGAGGATGAAGATCCGGTCCATGGCCTTGGCGAGTACCGGGCTGATCGGTTTGATCTCGCACGGGGTGTTGAACATCATGTGCAGGAAGTTTTCCGCATACGACAGGTCGTTGCGCGGGTACATCATGGGTTGACCCATGGAGTACTTGTAAACCATTGCTGCGAGGGTTGGCATCTTGGCAACCAGGCGGATCGCGGAGATTTCGCGATGCTGCGGGTTATTGATGTCCAGGGAGTCGTGGTAGAACGCCGAAAGGGCGCCGACTACACCGCACATGACGGCCATCGGGTGGGCGTCGCGACGGAAGCCGTTGAAGAAGGTCTTCAGTTGCTCATGAACCATGGTGTGGTTCTTGACGGTGCTGACGAACTGGGCCTTCTGTTCTGCAGTCGGCAATTCGCCGTTGAGCAGCAGGTAGCAGGTTTCCAGATAGTCCGACTTCTCGGCGAGTTGCTCGATCGGGTAGCCGCGGTGCAACAAAATGCCGTTGTCGCCGTCGATATAGGTAATCTTCGATTCGCAAGAGGCGGTCGACATGAAACCCGGGTCAAAAGTGAAACGGCCCGTGGCCGTCAGGCCCCGAACGTCGATTACATCGGGACCAACGGTGCCGGTTAAAATGGGCAGCTCGACGGGGGCTGCGCCCTCGATGATCAACTGCGCTTTTTTGTCAGCCATGTGGCCTCCTATTTATGCTTGAAATCATCAGACAGACCCCCCACGCAGGGCCCGCACCACTATAGTGAGATAAATTCGAATGTCAATTTGCCTAAAGTCTTGCTCCAGAAGGCTTTAACCGGACTTTTTCCTCGAAATTACCTGCCGTTTACGCCTTTTATCCCGCTTGCGCAATGAGCTATTAGGGGAAGGTGAACGCGTTGTCATTAGTAGCCTAACTGTCTATACTCGGCCACCGACCGCCAGGGGCTTTTGGGCCTGCTTTATTGGGGGTCGCATCCCTGGGTGGTGGTTACCTGACCAGTGCACTCCCCAACAACTTTGCCCTGATTGTTAGGGGCTCTTCAGTGTGAAAAAAAAGCCGTGAAAAGCCAACGACCTGTAAACCTAGACCTAAGGACCATCAAACTCCCCATCACCGGCGTTACGTCGTTTCTTCACCGTGTTTCCGGCATCATCCTCTTCCTGGGCCTTGGCATCATGCTGTATGCATTGAGCAAATCCCTGGGTTCCGAGGAAGGTTTTGCCGAGGTGAAGGCATGCTTGACCAGTCCGCTGGCCAAGTTCGTAGCATGGGGCCTGCTGTCCGCCTTGCTGTATCACATGGTGGCCGGTGTACGCCATCTGATCATGGACATGGGCATCGGTGAGACGCTGGAAGGCGGCAAACTGGGCTCGAAAATTATCATCGCCATTTCCGTGGTGTTGATCGTTCTGGCGGGAGTTTGGATATGGTAACCAGCGTTACGAACCTATCGCGTTCGGGCCTCTATGACTGGATGGCACAGCGTGTGTCTGCGGTCGTTCTCGCGGCTTATTTCATTTTCCTGATCGGATACCTTGTTGCGCACCCTGGCCTTGGCTACGCCCAATGGCACTTGCTGTTCGCAAACAACTGGATGCGCATCTTCAGTCTGTTGGCCCTGGTTGCCCTTGGCGCTCACGCCTGGGTCGGCATGTGGACCATCGCGACCGACTACCTGACGCCGATGGCGCTGGGCAAGTCCGCGACTGCAGTACGTTTCCTTTTCCAGGCAGTATGCGGCGTTGCAATGTTCGCTTACTTCGTCTGGGGTGTGCAGATTCTCTGGGGTATCTGATTCATGTCTAACTCAGTAAATACGCTTTCGTTCGACGCCATCATCATTGGCGGCGGCGGTGCCGGCATGCGCGCTGCGCTGCAGCTGGCACAAGGTGGTCACAAGACTGCCGTAGTTACCAAGGTTTTCCCGACTCGTTCGCACACCGTATCCGCACAGGGTGGCATCACCTGCGCCATCGCCTCCGCTGATCCGAACGATGACTGGCGCTGGCACATGTACGATACCGTCAAGGGTTCCGACTACATCGGTGACCAGGACGCTATCGAATACATGTGTTCCGTAGGCCCGGAAGCGGTCTTCGAGCTCGAGCACATGGGCTTGCCGTTCTCCCGTACCGAACAGGGTCGCATCTATCAGCGTCCGTTCGGCGGTCAGTCGAAAGACTTCGGTAAAGGTGGCCAGGCTGCCCGTACCTGCGCTGCTGCCGACCGTACCGGTCACGCTCTGCTGCACACCCTGTACCAGGCCAACCTCAAGGCCGGCACCGTATTCCTCAACGAATACTACGGCGTCGACCTGGTGAAGAACGAAGACGGTGCCTTTGTCGGCATGATCGTCATCTGCATCGAAACCGGCGAAACCTCCTACGTCCGCGCTAACGCCACCGTTCTGGCGACTGGCGGTGCAGGTCGTATCTACTCGTCCACCACCAACGCCCTGATCAACACCGGTGACGGCGTCGGCATGGCTCTGCGTGCTGGCGTGCCGGTACAAGACATCGAAATGTGGCAGTTCCACCCGACCGGCATCGCCGGCGCCGGTGTACTGGTTACCGAGGGTTGCCGCGGTGAAGGCGGTTACCTGATCAACAAGCACGGCGAGCGTTTCATGGAGCGTTATGCTCCGAACGCCAAAGACCTTGCTGGTCGTGACGTGGTTGCTCGCTCGATGGTTAAAGAAATCATCGCCGGCAACGGTTGCGGTCCGGATGGCGACCACGTGATGCTGAAACTCGATCACCTCGGTGAAGAAGTTCTGCACAGCCGTCTGCCAGGCATCATGGAACTGTCCAAGACCTTCGCTCACGTCGATCCAGCCGTAGCGCCGATCCCGGTTGTTCCAACCTGCCACTATATGATGGGCGGCGTTGCCACCAACATTCATGGTCAGGCAATCACTCAGGATGCCGACGGCAAGGACCAGATCATTCCTGGCCTGTTCGCGGTAGGCGAAGTGGCGTGCGTATCGGTTCACGGTGCCAACCGTCTGGGCGGCAACTCGCTGCTCGACCTGGTGGTGTTCGGCCGTGCGGCCGGCCTGTTCCTGGAGCAGACCCTGAAAGAAGGCGTCGACTACGCTCGCCCTCGCCAGTCCGACATCGACGCAGCCCTGGCGCGTCTCGATGGCCTGAACTCGCGTACCGAAGGCGAAGACGTCGCTACCCTGCGTAAAGAGCTGCAAAGCTGCATGCAGAACTACTTCGGTGTATTCCGTACCGGCGAATACATGCAGAAGGGTATTGCTCAGCTGGCTGATCTGCGTGGCCGTATCGCCAACGTCAAGATCAACGATAAGAGCCAGGCGTTCAACACTGCTCGTATCGAAGCGCTGGAACTGCAAAACCTGCTGGAAGTGGCCGAAGCTACTGCCATTGCTGCAGAGATCCGCAAAGAGTCCCGCGGCGCTCACGCCCGTGAAGACTACGAAGATCGCGACGACGAAAACTGGCTGTGCCACACCCTGTACTTCCCGGGTGACAAGCGCGTTACCAAGCGTGCCGTGAACTTCTCGCCGAAGACTGTTCCGACTTTTGAACCTAAGATTCGGACTTATTAAGGGTGGCCGCCATGTTGCAAGTCAGTGTTTATCGCTACAACCCTGATCAGGACGCCGCGCCGTTCATGCAGGAATTCAAGGTCGACACCGGTGGTAAAGACCTGATGGTGCTGGACGTGCTGGCCCTGATCAAAGAGCAGGACGAGGGTTTCTCCTATCGTCGCTCTTGCCGTGAAGGTGTTTGCGGTTCCGACGGCATGAACATCAACGGCAAAAACGGTCTGGCCTGCGTCACGCCGCTGTCTGCCGTCGTCAAAGGTAACAAGTTGATCGTTCGTCCTCTGCCAGGTTTGCCGGTTATCCGTGACCTGGTCGTCGATATGAGCATCTTCTACAAGCAATACGAAAAGGTTAAGCCTTTCCTGCAGAACGACACGCCGGCTCCGGCCATCGAGCGTCTGCAGACTCCTGAAGAGCGTGAAAAACTCGACGGTCTGTACGAGTGCATCCTGTGCGCTTGCTGCTCGACCTCTTGCCCGTCCTTCTGGTGGAACCCGGACAAGTTCCTGGGTCCAGCTGCTCTGCTGCAAGCCTACCGCTTCCTGGCAGACAGCCGTGACACCAAGACTTCCGAGCGTCTGGCTTCGCTGGATGACCCGTTCAGCGTATTCCGCTGCCGCGGGATCATGAACTGCGTCAACGTATGTCCGAAAGGCCTGAACCCGACTAAGGCCATCGGTCACATACGTAACATGCTGCTGCAAAGCGGCGTGTGATTCAGCTGTTGTACCCGTAGAACTGCTGTACCCGTAGAGGCTAAGGCGCGGGCTTCAACCCGCGTCTTGGCTATAACCAGAGTGGCAGCCCACAAGGCTGCGGCTCTTATTTTGAAGAAATGAGACAAGCAGGGGCATCCGGGCTGGTACCCGGACTATCAGCGTGATCCTAAGTGGCTTGTTTTGGTCGCTGCACTCGGACTTCTGCAAGCTTGCTCGGTGTCTTCGCCGATGGTGTTCCCCTAACCGAGGGTGACCAAGCATGCAAGAAAGCGTGATGCAGCGCATGTGGAACAGCGGCTATCTTTCAGGTGGTAACGCTGCCTATGTGGAAGAGCTTTATGAGCTCTACCTGCACGACCCTAACGCTGTGCCAGAAGAGTGGCGCACCAAATTTCAGACGTTGCCCGCTGACGGCAACGCTGCCACCGATGTATCGCACTCGACGATTCGCGATCATTTCGTGCTGCTGGCAAAGAACCAGCGCCGCGCCCAACCGGTTTCCGCCGGCAGCGTGAGCAGTGAGCACGAGAAGAAGCAAGTTGAAGTACTGCGACTGATCCAGGCCTACCGTATGCGTGGCCACCAGGCAGCCCAGCTTGACCCGCTGGGGCTGTGGCAGCGTCCTGCACCTGCAGACCTGTCGATCAATCATTACGGCTTGACCAATGCCGATCTTGATACGACCTTCCGTGCCGGCGACCTGTTCATCGGCAAAGAGGAAGCGAGCCTACGCGAAATTCACGAAGCGTTGCAGCAGACATATTGCCGCACCATCGGCGCTGAATTTACTCACATCGTCGATTCCGAGCAGCGCCAGTGGTTCCAGCAGCGTCTGGAAGGCGTGCGTGGTCGTCCAGTGTATTCGGCCGACATCAAGAGCCATCTGCTTGAGCGCGTCACCGCAGGCGAAGGTCTGGAAAAATACCTGGGTACCAAATACCCGGGCACCAAGCGTTTCGGCCTGGAAGGCGGCGAAAGCCTGATTCCGATGCTGGACGAGCTGATCCAGCGCTCCGGTTCCTACGGCACCAAGGAAATCGTTATCGGCATGGCCCACCGTGGCCGTCTGAACGTGCTGGTCAACACCTTCGGCAAGAACCCGCGCGAGCTGTTCGACGAGTTCGAAGGCAAGAAGAAGGTCGAGCTGGGCTCCGGTGACGTTAAATACCACCAGGGCTTCTCCTCCAACGTGATGACCGCAGGCGGCGAAGTCCACCTGGCCATGGCCTTCAACCCGTCCCACCTGGAAATCGTTTCGCCAGTGGTCGAGGGTTCGGTCCGTGCCCGTCAGGATCGTCGCAACGATCCAACCGGTGAGAAAGTCCTGCCGATTTCCATCCACGGTGACGCGGCATTCGCCGGTCAGGGCGTGGTCATGGAAACCTTCCAGATGTCGCAGACTCGCGGCTTCCGGACTGGCGGTACGGTTCACATCGTGATCAACAACCAGGTTGGCTTCACCATCAGCAACCCGGAAGACTCGCGCTCCACCGAGTACGCCACCGACGTTGCGAAAATGATCCAGGCGCCGATCCTCCATGTGAATGGTGATGATCCGGAAGCCGTATTGTTCGTGACCCAGCTGGCCATCGACTACCGCATGCAGTTCAAGCGTGACGTGGTGATCGACCTGGTCTGCTACCGTCGTCGCGGCCACAACGAAGCGGACGAGCCAAGCGGCACCCAGCCTCTGATGTATCAGCAGATCACCAAGCAGCGCACCACGCGTGAGCTGTATGCCGATCGCCTGACCCAGAGTGGTGTGCTTGACGCTGCGCGTGTTCAGACGAAAGTCGACGAATACCGCAACGCGCTGGACAACGGTCTGCACGTAGTGAAAAGCCTGGTCAAGGAGCCGAACAAAGAGCTGTTCGTCGACTGGCGTCCGTACCTGGGCCACGCCTGGACTGCGCGTCACGACACCACGTTCGATCTGAAGACCCTGCAAGAGCTGTCCGCCAAACTGCTGGAAATCCCGGAAGGTTTCGTGGTTCAGCGCCAGGTTGCGAAGATCTACGAAGACCGTCAGAAAATGCAAGCCGGCGGCCTGCCGATCAACTGGGGTTACGCCGAAACCATGGCGTACGCGACCCTGGCGTTCGAAGGTCACCCGATTCGCATGACCGGCCAGGACATCGGCCGCGGTACGTTCTCGCACCGTCATGCGGTATTGCACAACCAGAAAGACGCGGGCACCTACATCCCGTTGCAACACCTGTACGAAGGCCAGCCACGTTTCGACCTGTACGATTCGTTCCTGTCCGAAGAAGCCGTACTGGCGTTCGAATACGGCTACTCCACCACCACGCCTGACGCGCTGGTGATCTGGGAAGCCCAGTTCGGCGACTTCGCCAACGGTGCCCAAGTGGTTATCGACCAGTTCATCACCAGCGGTGAGCACAAGTGGGGCCGTCTGTGCGGTCTGACCATGTTGCTGCCACACGGTTATGAAGGTCAGGGTCCGGAGCACTCTTCGGCTCGTCTGGAGCGTTACCTGCAGCTGTGCGCCGAGCACAACATTCAGGTGTGCATGCCGACTACGCCGGCCCAGATCTACCACTTGCTGCGTCGCCAGGTGATTCGTCCTCTGCGCAAACCATTGGTAGTGCTGACTCCGAAGTCGCTGTTGCGTCACAAGCTGGCCATCTCGACCCTGGAAGATCTGGCCGAAGGTTCGTTCCAGACCGTTATTCCGGAAATCGATGCGCATGATCCGAAAAAGGTCACTCGTCTCGTGCTGTGTAGCGGCAAGGTCTACTACGACCTGCTGGAAAAACGCCGTGCCGAAGGTCGTGACGACATCGCCATCGTGCGTCTTGAGCAGCTGTACCCATTCCCTGAGGACGACTTGATTGAAGTCCTGGCTCCTTATTCCAACCTCAAACACGTCGTTTGGTGTCAGGAAGAGCCGATGAACCAGGGTGCCTGGTACTGCAGCCAGCATCACATGCGCCGCATCGTTGGCGGTCACAACAAGTCTCTCGTACTCGAGTACGCGGGCCGTGACGCTTCTGCTGCACCTGCATGTGGTTATGCATCGATGCACGCCGAGCAGCAGGAAAAACTGCTGCAAGACGCCTTTACTGTTTAACGCCTTCGCGCACCTGAAACCGAATTTAAGGAACCACAGACAATGGCTATCGAGATCAAAGCCCCCACTTTCCCGGAATCGGTTGCCGATGGCACCGTTGCCACCTGGCACAAAAAACCGGGCGACGCGGTCAAGCGCGACGAACTGATCGTCGACATCGAAACCGATAAAGTCGTACTTGAAGTGTTGGCTACCGCTGATGGCGTACTGGGCGCTATCGTCAAGAACGAAGGCGACACCGTTCTGTCCGACGAAGTCCTGGGCTCCATCGGGGAGGGCGGTGCTGTTGCCGCCGCTCCGGCTGCCGCTGCTGCACCTGCACAGGCTGCTGCTTTGTCCGTTGTTGGCGAAGATGATCCTGTTGCTGCACCGGCTGCTCGCAAGCTGGCTGAAGAAAACGGCATCAACATCGCTTCCGTTGCCGGTACTGGCAAAGGCGGTCGTGTGACCAAGGAAGACGTGGTTGCTGCAGTTGCTGCCAAGGCCGCTGCTCCGGCTGCCGCGCCTGCCAAGGCCGCTGCCCCGGCTGCCGCTGCTCCTGTGTTCGCTGCTGGCGACCGCACCGAGAAGCGCGTACCGATGACCCGCGTGCGTGCAACCGTGGCCAAGCGCCTGGTTGAAGCCCAGTCGAACATGGCGATGCTGACTACTTTCAACGAAGTCGACATGACTGAAGTCATGGCCCTGCGTTCGAAGTACAAGGACCTGTTCGAGAAGTCCCACAATGGCGTGCGCCTGGGCTTCATGTCGTTCTTCGTGAAAGCGGCCACCGAAGCGCTGAAACGCTTCCCGGCTGTCAACGCTTCCATCGACGGTGGCGACATCGTGTACCACGGCTATGCTGACGTCGGCGTTGCCGTATCCAGCGACCGTGGCCTGGTGGTGCCGGTTCTGCGTAACGCCGAACTGATGAGCCTGGCTGAAATCGAAGGCGGCATTGCCAACTTCGGCAAGAAGGCTCGCGACGGCAAGCTGACCATCGACGAAATGACCGGTGGCACGTTCACCATCACCAACGGTGGTACATTCGGCTCGATGATGTCGACCCCGATCGTCAACCCGCCACAAGCGGCTATCCTGGGCATGCACAACATTCTGCAGCGTCCGATGGCGATCAACGGTCAGGTTGTTATTCGTCCGATGATGTACCTGGCTCTGTCCTACGATCACCGTTTGATCGACGGCAAAGAAGCTGTGACCTTCCTGGTTACCATCAAGAACCTGCTGGAAGACCCGGCTCGTCTGCTGCTGGATATCTGATTTCGTTGCACGGGCCGCTCAGCGATGAGCGGCCCATCTGTAATGACCAGCTTCGTCCCACGACGGTCCCCTGAACGGGATCGTCCGGTTTGATTCGAGAAGGAATGACACATGACTCAGAAATTCGACGTGGTAGTGATTGGTGCGGGCCCTGGCGGCTACGTAGCTGCCATTAAAGCGGCGCAACTTGGCCTTTCGACTGCCTGCATCGAGAAATACACCGACAAAGAGGGCAAACTGGCCCTCGGCGGTACTTGCCTGAACGTCGGCTGCATTCCGTCCAAGGCGCTGCTGGACAGCTCCTGGAAGTTTCACGAAGCTCAAGACGGCTTCGCGATCCACGGCATCAACCACGCTGGCGTGACCATGGACGTGCCAGCAATGGTCGGCCGCAAGGCCAACATCGTCAAAGGCCTGACCTCTGGCGTTGCCACCCTGTTCAAAGCCAATGGCGTGACCTCCCTGCAAGGCCACGGCAAACTGCTGGCCGGCAAGAAAGTCGAGCTGACCAAGCCTGACGGCAGCGTCGAAATCATCGAAGCCGAGAACGTGATCCTGGCTCCAGGTTCGCGTCCGATCGACATTCCACCGGCTCCGGTTGACCAGAACGTGATCGTCGATTCGACCGGCGCTCTGGAATTCCAGTCCGTACCTAAGCGTCTGGGCGTAATCGGCGCTGGCGTGATTGGTCTGGAGTTGGGTTCGGTCTGGTCCCGTCTGGGCGCAGAAGTTACCGTTCTTGAAGCGCTGGACACCTTCCTGATGGCGGCTGACGCTGCTGTTTCCAAGGAAGCGCTGAAAACCCTGACCAAACAGGGTCTGGACATCAAGCTGGGGGCTCGCGTTACCGGTTCCAAAGTGAACGGCAACGAAGTCGTTGTGAACTACACCGATGCCAACGGCGAACAGAACATCACTTTCGACAAGCTGATCGTAGCCGTTGGTCGCCGTCCAGTGACCACTGATCTGCTGTCCGCCGATTGCGGCGTGACCCTCGACGAGCGCGGTTTCGTGCACGTTGACGATCACTGCGCCACCACCGTACCGGGCGTTTACGCCATTGGTGACGTGGTTCGCGGCATGATGCTGGCACACAAGGCCTCGGAAGAGGGCATCATGGTTGTCGAGCGCATCAAGGGCCACAAAGCCCAGATGAACTATGACCTGATCCCTTCGGTTATTTATACTCACCCGGAAATTGCATGGGTCGGTAAAACCGAGCAGGCCTTGAAAGCTGAAGGCGTTGAAGTTAACGTCGGCACTTTCCCGTTTGCAGCCTCTGGCCGTGCCATGGCAGCCAACGATACCGGTGGTTTCGTCAAAGTTATCGCCGATGCCAAGACTGACCGCGTATTGGGCGTCCACGTGATTGGCCCGAGCGCAGCAGAACTGGTACAGCAGGGTGCAATCGGCATGGAATTCGGCACTAGCGCCGAAGACCTGGGCATGATGGTTTTCTCCCATCCGACCCTGTCCGAAGCCTTGCACGAAGCAGCTCTGGCAGTGAATGGCGGCGCCATCCACATCGCCAACCGCAAGAAGCGTTAAGACAATAAGAAACCACGGCGGAATGGCCCGTCGTGAGCCTTGCCTGCAAGACTCACCGCGGAATATCCGCTGGACGCAGCCTTGCGTAGCTGTACCGGGTATCCGGAAAGGCTACGCAAGCAGCAGTCACAGGTGGTGCGGCACTTGAATGAGTGCAGCACCGAATGCGCAGTACCTAACGAAGACGGTAATAAGCATGAATCTTCACGAGTATCAGGGTAAGCAGCTGTTCGCTGAGTACGGCCTGCCAGTATCGACCGGTTACGCGGTAGACACCCCGGAAGCAGCAGCAGAAGCTTGCGACAAAATCGGCGGCAGCGAGTGGGTTGTCAAAGCCCAGGTTCACGCCGGTGGTCGCGGTAAAGCGGGCGGCGTCAAGCTGGTTCGCAGCAAAGAAGACGCTAAAGCATTCGCTCAACAGTGGTTGGGCAAGCGTCTGGTGACTTACCAGACTGATGCCAATGGTCAGCCAGTCACCAAGATCCTGGTTGAATCGTGCACTGATATCGCTAAAGAGCTGTACCTGGGCGCTGTCGTTGACCGTTCGAGCCGTCGCATCGTGTTCATGGCTTCCACCGAAGGTGGCGTGGACATCGAGAAAATCGCTCACGACACCCCTGAGAAAATCCTCAAGGCCACTATCGATCCACTGGTTGGCGCTCAGCCATTCCAGGGTCGCGAGCTGGCATTCCAGCTGGGTCTGGAAGGCAAGCAAGTTGCTCAGTTCGCCAAGATCTTCGTAGGTCTGGCCAAGCTGTTCAAGGATCACGACCTGGCTCTGCTGGAAGTGAACCCGCTGGTGATCAAGGCTGACGGCGATCTGCACTGCCTGGACGCGAAGATCAACATCGACGCCAACGCCATGTACCGTCAGCCTAAGCTGAAGACTTTCCACGATCCGTCGCAAGACGATCCGCGCGAAGCGCACGCTGCCAAGTTCGAACTGAACTACGTAGCCCTGGAAGGCAACATCGGTTGCATGGTCAACGGTGCTGGCCTGGCCATGGGTACCATGGACATCGTCAACCTGCATGGCGGCAAACCAGCCAACTTCCTCGACGTGGGCGGCGGTGCTACCAAAGAACGCGTTACCGAAGCGTTCAAGATCATCCTGTCCGACACTAACGTCGCTGCAGTATTGGTCAACATCTTCGGCGGCATCGTTCGCTGCGACATGATTGCCGAAGGCATCATTGGCGCTGTGAAAGAAGTCGGCGTGAAAATCCCGGTTGTTGTTCGCCTTGAAGGCAACAACGCTGAGCTGGGCGCTAAAGTACTGGCAGAAAGCGGTTTGAACATCATCGCTGCTACCAGCCTGACCGACGCTGCTCAACAAGTCGTTAAAGCTGCGGAGGGCAAATAATGAGCGTCCTGATCAATAAAGACACCAAAGTTATCTGCCAGGGTATTACCGGTTCGCAAGGTAGTTTCCACACCCAGCAAGCCATCGAGTACGGCACCAAGATGGTTGGCGGCGTAACTCCAGGCAAAGGCGGCACCGAGCACCTGGGTCTGCCAGTGTTCAACACTGTGAAAGACGCTGTAGCAGCCACCGGCGCCACCGCCAGCGTGATCTACGTTCCAGCTCCTTTCTGCAAGGACTCGATCCTGGAAGCAGCATTCGGCGGCATCAAGCTGATCGTTTGCATCACTGAAGGCATTCCTACCCTGGACATGCTGGATGCCAAGGTCAAGTGCGACGAGCTGGGCGTGATCCTGATCGGCCCTAACTGCCCAGGCGTGATCACTCCAGGCGAATGCAAGATCGGCATCATGCCAGGTCACATTCACTTGCCAGGCAAGGTCGGTATCGTTTCGCGTTCCGGCACCCTGACCTACGAAGCTGTGAAGCAGACTACTGATGCCGGTTTCGGTCAGTCGACCTGCGTCGGCATCGGCGGTGACCCGATCCCGGGTTCGAACTTCATCGACATCCTGAAGCTGTTCCAGGAAGACCCGAAGACCGAAGCGATCGTCATGATCGGTGAGATCGGCGGTTCGGCTGAAGAAGAAGCGGCTGCCTACATCAAGGCACACGTGACCAAGCCGGTTGTTTCCTACATCGCTGGTGTGACTGCTCCTGCGGGCAAG
This sequence comes from Pseudomonas helvetica, assembly GCF_039908645.1. Lineage (NCBI taxonomy): Bacteria > Pseudomonadati > Pseudomonadota > Gammaproteobacteria > Pseudomonadales > Pseudomonadaceae > Pseudomonas > Pseudomonas helvetica. The sequence goes on along the minus strand of NZ_CP150917.1, from coordinate 4,446,729 downwards.
CGCATGGGCCATGCTGGCGCAATCATCTCTGGCGGCAAAGGCACTGCAGACGAGAAATTCGCTGCTCTGCAAGACGCAGGCGTTAAAACCGTGCGTTCGCTGGCAGACATCGGCAAGGCCCTGGCCGAGCTGACTGGCTGGGCTGTCAAGTAAGCCTCGCGCTTAGCTGACGCTCCACCAAACAAAGGCCACCTTCGGGTGGCCTTTGTCGTTTCCGGGGGTATGTGTTGCCAGACAGGCCCGCGATGGCGTCCTGACGGCAAACGGAGATTTAGATGCAAAAACACGACATGGATATGTCGCGTATCGGATAGTTCGCCCTGTAATAGTGCGTTTGTCAGACAAATTAGTTACGCTAGCCGCCATTTTGCGTTTGCTGCCCACAAGGACGCTGCGCGCTAAACGGGTCAGTCCTATACGGACCGACAGCATTTCCCTCACCCATAAGGGAAATCCCTCTCTAAATTCCGATTCAGTAGTGTGGTATTTCCTTAATGAAAGTGTTGAAAGGCCAGGACATCCTGGCACTCGGCTTCATGACGTTTGCCCTGTTCGTCGGGGCTGGCAACATCATCTTCCCGCCTATCGTCGGTTTGCAGTCCGGGCCTAATGTCTGGATGGCGGCGCTCGGCTTTCTGATCACCGCCGTCGGTCTGCCGGTGATCACCGTTGTCGCGCTGGCCAAGGTCGGTGGTGCCATGGACTCTTTGAGCAGCCCGATCGGCAAAATCGCCGGTGGTGTGCTGGCCGCCGCGTGCTACCTCGCGGTGGGCCCGCTGTTCGCCACCCCGCGGACCGCGACCGTGTCCTTCGAAGTGGGCCTGGCGCCGCTGACCGGCGAAAGCCCGCTGGCGCTGCTGCTCTACAGCTCGGTCTACTTCCTGTTGGTGTTCTTTATCTCGCTGTACCCGGGCCGTCTGCTGGACACCGTGGGCCGTTTCCTCGCGCCACTGAAGATCATCGCACTGGCCGTGCTCGGCATCGCCGCGTTCGCCTTGCCGGCGGGTGACATCGGCACCGCCACACCTGAGTACGTTGCGGCACCGTTCTCCCAGGGTTTCATCAATGGTTACCTGACCATGGATACCCTCGGCGCACTGGTGTTCGGCATCGTGATCGTCAACGCCATTCGTTCTCGCGGCGTCGAGTCTCCAGCCCTGATCACGCGTTACGCGATCATCGCCGGGTTGATTGCCGGTGTCGGTCTGGCGCTGGTGTACGTGAGTCTGTTCCGCCTGGGGTCGGGCAGCCATGAAGTGGCTGTCGGTGCTACCAACGGCGCAGCGGTATTGCACGCTTATGTGCAACACACCTTTGGATCCCTCGGCAGCGGTTTCCTCGCAGTGCTGATCTCCCTGGCCTGCCTGGTGACGGCGGTCGGCCTGACCTGTGCATGCGCCGAATACTTCAGTCGTGTGTTGCCACTGTCCTACAAGACACTGGTGATCATCCTGGCAGCGTTCTCGCTGCTGGTGTCTAACCTGGGCCTGACCAAGCTGATCGCGTTCTCGATCCCGGTACTGACCGCGATTTACCCGCCTTGCATCGTCTTGGTGGCGCTGAGCTTCTGCAAGGATTTCTGGCTGGAGCAAGGTCGCATCGTTGGCCCGGTGATGCTGGTGTCGTTCCTGTTCGGCATGATCGACGCGCTCAAGGGCGCGGGCCTGGCGGACTGGATGCCGACTCAATTGGCACACTTGCCGCTGGCCGAACAAGGTCTGGCGTGGCTGGTGCCATGCGTCTTTACCCTGGTGGTTGCATTTGCCTGCGACCGTTTGCTGGGCAAGCGCAGCGAAGCTTTGGCTTAACGCTTCAAGGGCCGGTCACAAGCAGGCCTTGAGCAACAACGGAAATGCCCCGTATCAATCGATACGGGGCATTTTTTATGGGCGAGCGGCGGTGTCTTTTTCTTTGCGCTAACGTCGAAGCACTACCTGTAGGAGCAAGGCTTGCCCGCGATGAGGGCATAACATCCGACGGAGTCGTCGATTGACACACTGCCATCGCGGGCAAGCCTTGCTCCTACAGGTTTCAACCTTGTCAACGCCTAACAGGGATACGCATGTCGTTCATCCACACCAATCTGATCCACATTCTTGCCGCGCTCTGGTTTGTCATCTGCTGGGGCGGTTACACCCGTTACGCTATCTGGAAGGGCCGCGATACCGCGTGCCTGGCCAGTGTGCTGCACCTTTACCGCGAAGACTGGATGCGCCGCATGCTGCTGCGTGACAACCGCATCGCTGACGCCAGTGTGGTGGGTAATCTGGAGCGTAATGCCTCGTTCTTCGCCTCGAGCACCTTGATCATCCTCGCCGGTATTCTCACGGTGCTGGGCTCTTCCGAGCGGGCGCTGTCGTTACTGGCGGACATTCCGATGGTTCAACAGGCTTCCCAGGGCATGTCGGAGATCAAGCTGCTGTGCCTGGCGCTGGTGTTCGTCTACGCCTTCTTCACCTTCAGCTGGTGCATGCGTCAATACAACTTCGCGGCGATCCTGATTGGCTCGGCGCCGATGATCGGTGAGCGCCACGTGTCCGAGCAGGAACGCAAGGCCTTCGCTTCGCGCGCCGCGCGGGTGATCTCGATGGCGGCCAACCAGTTCAACTTCGGTCTGCGCTCCTATTACTTCGGCATGACCATGCTCGCCTGGTTCGTCAGCCCGTGGCTGTTCATGTTGATGAGCGCAGGTGTGGTGCTGGTGTTATATCGCCGGGAGTTTCATTCCGACGTGCTCGACGTAATGGTCTATACCCCTACAGAGGCGCCATTGCCTGAGGCGATCAAAGAGGTAGCCTGATGAGTATCCCGTTCTGGTGCGTGTTTATCAGTGCCTTGCTGATTTTTGTCGCCCGCATACCGGTGGCCAAGGCCATGAAAGAGCAGGGGGGTTACAACAATCATCTGCCGCGCGCGCAACAAGTACAGCTCACAGGCTTCGGCGCTCGCGCACTGGCCGCGCATCAGAACAGTTTCGAGGCCTTCCTGTTGTTTGCGGTCGGGGTGTTGATGGCGCACACCACGCAAACGGCGGGGTGGCTGATTGACGGGTTGGCAATCATCTTTGTGATTGCCCGGGTGATCTACTTGTTGTGCTACTGGGCAGACCTGGCCTGGCAACGAAGTCTGGTGTGGTTTGTCGGCTTTGTCTGTTCGTTGCTGCTGATGGTTAGTCCGACTTTTCGCACGGTGTTGCTCTAACGCTTTAGCGGCGAACACAATAAAGCCCGCACTTGGCGGGCTTTATTTTTGCTGCTCTAAAACCGATTAGTTGGTTTTAGGTGCGGCTTGTTCAGCAGCTGTCTTGCTCGAATCTACCTGAGCTTTGGCAGCATCAGCGGCTTCTTTCGCTGCGTCGTTCACTTTATCCTGAGCTTCACCAATTTTTTGCTGGGCTTGTTCAATTTTTTGGGTGGCTTCTTGAGCTTTGTCCTCGGGTTTTTTACCGCAGGCAGCGATGCCGAGGGAAGCGGTCAACATCAAGGCAATAGCTAAAGTCTTACGCATGGGGTGTTTCTCCTGGTGGAAAATATCTACTTGCCCTTTCGAACGCACCACCGTGGGTTAAGTTCCATGTTTCCTACAGATATATAAGATTTATCTTGGGGGAACTTTTTCTTAGTCCCTATGCTGCTATGCAACACCACTAAAAAGAGCCTTTATCGAATGATCGACAACCCCGTTTTCGAGCGAGCGACGCGGTTTTTATCGGCGCTGAGGCATTGCCAGGTGCTCGGGTTACGTGTGCACAGCGCAAGTAATGACGGGCTGACGATCACGTTGCCGTACAGCCCGCAGATCGTCGGTAATCCGCAAACCGGGGTGATTCATGGCGGTGCCATTACCTCGCTGATGGACACCGCGTGCGGCATGGCAACGCTTTGTGTTTTGCCGGAGTTCGAGGTTTGCCCGACCCTGGATCTGCGTATCGACTACATGCATCCGGCCGAGCCGCATAAAGAGGTGCATGGTTTTGCCCAGTGCTACCGGGTGACGACTGACGTGATCTTCACGCGCGGGTTTGCTTACCAGGATGATCCGCAAAAGCCGATCGCCCATGTGGTCGGGACCTTCATGCGCATGGGCAAAGGTGTCAAAGGCACCAAAGGTTTTGGTGGTGTCATCAGTGGGGGGACGAAATGACTGATAATTTCAAAGAGCAATTGCAGCAGGCCCACGAGCGTGGCGATTACGCCTCGCTGCTGCAGATGATTCCCTACGCCAAGCTGATCGGCGTCGAGTGCTCGCGATTGGGTGACGAACTGCTTTTTCGTTTGCCGGCGAACAAGGACAATATTGGCAACCCTTTGCTGCCAGCAATTCATGGCGGGGTGATTGCCGGGTTCATGGAGCTGGCGGCGGCCCTGCATTTGCTGATCTTCACCGGTTCCCCCGGTGTGCCGAAGATCATCGACTTCTCCCTCGATTATCTGCGTGCCGGGCAGTTTCGTGACACCTACGCCAAATGCCAGGTGTGCCGTCAGGGGCGGCGGGTCGCCAACGTTGCGATAACCGCGTGGCAGAGCACTCAAACCGAGCCGATTGCCACGGCGCGTGCGCATTTCAAGATTGAAGAAACGCCAAGCCCTTGAAATCCTCAGCATAGCCCCCAACTCTGATGACATCCCGCCGTCACCCCTTCAGGGTGCGGCCACTGCCATCCAATCGGAGTTTGATGACCATGAGCGTGGAAACTCAAAAGGAAACCCTGGGCTTCCAGACCGAGGTGAAGCAACTGCTGCACCTGATGATCCATTCGCTGTATTCCAACAAGGAAATTTTCCTTCGCGAACTGATCTCCAACGCCTCCGACGCTGTCGACAAATTACGTTTCGAAGCCCTGTCCAAGCCTGAGTGGCTGGAAGGTGGCGCCGAACTGAAAATCCGCGTGAGCTTCGACAAGGACGCGAAAACCGTCACCCTCGAAGACAACGGTATCGGCATGAGCCGTGACGATGTCGTGACCCACCTGGGTACCATCGCCAAATCCGGCACTGCCGATTTCATGAAACACCTGTCCGGCGATCAGAAGAAAGACTCGCACCTGATCGGCCAGTTCGGCGTGGGTTTCTACTCGGCATTCATTGTTGCCGATAAAGTTGACGTATACAGCCGCCGTGCCGGTCTCGCTGCCAGCGAAGGCGTGCACTGGTCGTCCAAGGGTGAAGGCGAATTCGACGTCGCCACCATCGACAAGGAAGACCGTGGTACTCGCATCGTCCTGCATCTGAAGTCCGCTGAAGACGAGTTCGCCGATGGCTGGCGTCTGCGCAACATCATCAAGAAGTACTCCGATCACATCGCTTTGCCGATCGAGCTGCCGAAAGAAGTGGCAGCCGCCGAAGGCGAAGAGAAACCAGCCGTTGAATGGGAAACCGTCAACCGCGCCAGTGCTCTTTGGACCCGTCCTCGTACCGAAGTCAAAGACGAGGAATACCAGGAGTTCTACAAACACATCGCTCACGATTTCGAGAACCCGCTGAGCTGGAGCCACAACAAGGTCGAAGGCAAGCTGGAGTACAACTCGCTGCTTTACGTGCCGGCCCGTGCTCCGTTCGACCTGTATCAGCGTGAAGCACCACGCGGCCTGAAGCTGTACGTGCAGCGCGTGTTCGTCATGGACCAGGCTGAATCGTTCCTGCCGCTGTACCTGCGTTTCATCAAAGGTGTGGTCGACTCTAACGACCTGTCGCTGAACGTCTCGCGGGAAATTCTGCAGAAAGACCCGATCATCGATTCGATGAAGTCGGCGCTGACCAAGCGCGTTCTGGACATGCTGGAAAAACTGGCGAAGAACGAGCCTGAGCAATACAAGGGCTTCTGGAAAAACTTCGGTCAGGTCATGAAAGAAGGCCCGGCTGAAGATTTCGCCAACAAAGAGAAAATCGCTGGCCTGCTGCGCTTCGCCTCCACCCAGGGTGAAGAGGGCGAGCAAGTAGTCTCGCTGACCGAATACCTGGCTCGCGCCAAGGAAGGTCAGGACAAGATCTACTACCTGACCGGTGAAACTTATGCACAGGTCAAGAACAGCCCGCACCTGGAAGTCTTCCGCAAGAAAGGCATCGAAGTGCTGCTGCTGACCGACCGTATCGACGAGTGGCTGATGAGCTACCTCAGCGATTTCGACGGCAAGAGCTTTGTCGACGTGGCGCGCGGTGACCTGGACCTGGGCAACCTGGACTCGGCAGAGGACAAGAAAGCCGCAGAAGAAGTCGCCAAGAGCAAGGAAGGCCTGGTTGAGCGGATCAAGACTGCGCTGGGTGAAACCGTCAGCGAAGTGCGGGTTTCCCACCGTCTGACCGATTCTCCGGCGATTCTGGCGATCGGTGAGCAGGACCTTGGCCTGCAAATGCGTCAGATCCTCGAAGCCAGCGGTCAGAAGGTTCCGGATTCCAAGCCGATCTTCGAATTCAACCCGGCTCACCCGCTGATCGAAAAACTCGACGGTGAGCAGAGCGAAGAGCGTTTTGGCGACCTGTCGCACATCCTCTTCGATCAGGCAGCCCTGGCTGCCGGCGACAGCTTGAAAGACCCGGCCGCCTATGTGCGCCGTCTGAACAAGCTGCTGGTTGAACTGTCGGTTTAACCAAGTTGTAGAAAAACCCGCTTCGGCGGGTTTTTTCATTCTGGCGTTTCTTTACGGGAGTGAGTCATGAGCCAAGTTACTGTGCGTTCCGTGGTCTATCAGATTGAGGGGCAGTCTTACGAAGGTCGTCTGGCGTTCGACGCCGGCCACACAGGCCCACGTCCGGGCTTGCTGATGGCGCCGAACTGGATGGGTGTCAGCGCCGGGGCCGAGAAGATTGCCCAGGAAGTTGCCGCGAAGGGTTATGTGGTGTTGATTGCTGACCTGTATGGGCAGTCGATTCGCCCACAGAATGGCGACGAGGCGGGCGCGGCGATGATGCCGCTGAAGAATGATCGTGCGTTGTTGCGCAAGCGCATGCAGGCGGCATTTGCTGCCTTGCAGAGCCAGGGTGAAGCGGCGGTCGACAGCTCGAAACTGGCGACATTCGGTTTCTGCTTCGGCGGTTGCTGTGCGCTGGAGCTGGCGCGTACCGGCGCGCCGCTCAAGGCTGCCGTGTCGTTCCACGGTACGCTGGATACGCCGAACCCTGCCGATGCGAAAAACATCAAGGGCTCGGTGCTTGTGTTGCACGGTGCATCCGATCCATTGGTGGCGAAAGAGCAACTGCCGGCCTTCGAAGCTGAAATGAATGCTGCAGGCGTGGATTGGCAATTGCTCAGCTACGGCGGCGCGGTGCATTCCTTTACCGATCCGCACGCCAATGTGCCGGGCACGATGATGTACGACGCCAAGACCGCCAAGCGGGCCTTTGTGTCGATGCATAACTTGCTGGATGAAGTGTTCAACGGCTAACGCCCCAGTGATCGTTCCCACGCTCCGGCGTGGGAATGCCTCAATGGACGCTCCGCGTCCGCTCTTGAATGTGGGAACGATCAGTTACAGAGGTGTCGGTGGAGCTGGTTTTGTAGGCAACTCGATCCGCTCGCTCTCGCCCGGTACGGTTGGCCAATCACCGGCCGCCCAGCGTCGGCGGGCCTCATCGATCACCGCGGGATCGCTGGCGACGAAGTTCCAGTTGATCCGGCGCGGCCCGTCCATGGGTTCGCCGCCAAACAGCATGACGTGGCAATCGCTTTCGGCGAACAGGTCCATTTCTTCCCCGGCAGGCAGCACCACCAGGGAGTGCGGTTCAATCGGCTCGCCATTGAGTTGGGCTTCACCGTCCAGCACGTAAAGGGCGCGTTCTTCATGCTCGGTGGGGATCAGCAAGGTCGTCGCCGTTTTCAGCTCAAGCTCTGCGTACAGCGTAGGGGAAAGCACCGGCACCGGTGACTCCAGGCAAAAGCCTTTGCCGGCAATCATCCTGATCTTCACCCCGAGGTTATCGCTGACCGGCAGGCTGGCGGCCGGGTGATGGCTGTAATGGCCGGGACCTTGTTCGTGCTCTTTGGGGGAGGCCAGCCAGATTTGCAGGCCGTGCATCTTGAAGTCGGTATCCCACAAGGCTTTTGGAGTGCGCTCGACGTGAGCAATCGCACTGCCTGCGGTCATCCAGCTGACGTCGCCCGGTTTCACGATCTGGTCAGAGCCCAGGCTGTCCTTGTGCTGGAGTTCGCCTTCGAACAGGTAGGTGAGGGTGGACAGGCCGATGTGCGGATGCTGGCGGATGTTCATGCCCTTGCCGGCCGGGTAGCGGGTTTCAAGCATGTGATCGAAAAACACGAAAGGCCCGACGCTGCGGCATTGGGCCGACGGCAGCGGGCGCAGGATCGGTTGGCCTTCGACATCTTCGGTGCGTGGGCGGATCACGAGCGGGCTGTTCATGGTGCATTCCAGGCTGTACGAGTGATGCCGCTGAGCATAACCCGCACAGCCTGTGTTTGCCGCTATTGGCTGAAGGCGCCTTCAGACAGGTGAGTCTCGATAGTCACTTCGCTGGTGGTCATCAGCTTGTGCACCGGGCAGCGGTCGGCCACGCGATGCAACTCTTCACGCTGGGCGTCGGTGAGTACGCCTTTGAGGGTCAGTTTGACGTGCAGGGCGTATTTGCCTTTCTGCTCCTGGCTGTTGTCGCGCTTGACCTCGACCGTGACGCCGGTCAGCGGGATTTCCTTCTTCTGTGCATAGAGCTTGAGGGTCAGTGCCTTGCAGGCGCCCAGCGCTGCGTCGAAGTAATCGTGGGGCTCTGGTGCGGAACCTTCGCCGCCGGAGGCTTTGGGCACATCGGCGAAGAGTTGATGGTCGTCGATCTGGATGCTGTGACGAAAACCTTCGCTGGATTCGGTATTGACGGTAATGGTCATGACAAACCTCATGGGCAGTAAGAAAGAGTGTGCGTCAGGAAAAGACCTTGCAGTTATAGAGCATCTGGCGATTCAGGTGTTCCACTGGCTTATCGATCGCCCAATAAAAAACGCCCCGAACCAGTCGGGGCGTTTTCATGTGCAGCGAAGCAGCGGGGCGTTATTTGCCCTGCCAGCGCTTCAGGACCAGAGTGGCGTTGGTGCCACCGAAGCCGAAGCTGTTGCTCATCACGGTGTTGATGGTGGCGTCTTCGCGAGTCTTGGTCAGGATTGGCATATCAGCCACTTCCGGATCCAGTTCTTCGATGTTGGCAGAACCTGCCATGAAGTTGCCTTCCATCATCAGCATGCAGTAGATCGCTTCGTGAACGCCGGCGGCGCCCAGGGAGTGGCCCGACAGGCTCTTGGTGGAGCTGATGGCTGGAGCCTTGTCGCCGAAGACTTCACGCACGCCTTTCATTTCCGCGACGTCGCCGACCGGAGTCGAAGTGCCGTGGGTGTTCAGGTAGTCGATCGGCGTGTCGACGGTGGACATGGCCATCTGCATGCAGCGGATGGCGCCTTCGCCGCTTGGAGCGACCATGTCGTAGCCGTCGGAAGTCGCGCCGTAGCCGACGATTTCCGCGTAGATCTTCGCGCCGCGGGCCAGAGCGTGTTCCAGCTCTTCGACCACGACCATGCCGCCACCGCCGGCGATGACAAAACCGTCACGCTTGGCGTCGTAGGCACGGGAAGCTTTTTCCGGTGTCTCGTTGTACTGGCTGGACAGTGCGCCCATGGCGTCGAACAGGAACGATTGGCTCCAATGCTCTTCTTCACCGCCGCCGGCGAACACGACGTCCTGCTTGCCCATCTGGATCTGTTCCATGGCGTTGCCGATGCAGTGAGCACTGGTGGCGCAGGCAGAAGCGATGGAGTAGTTCAGGCCCTTGATCTTGAATGGAGTGGCCAGGCAAGCGGAAACCGTGCTGCTCATGGTCCGCGTTACGCGGTATGGGCCGACGCGCTTGACGCCTTTTTCGCGCAGGATATCCAGCGCTTCCATCTGGTTCAGGGTCGATGCGCCACCGGAACCGGCGATCAGGCCGGTGCGCGGGTTGGAAACCTGCTCTTCGGTCAGGCCGGAGTCAGCAATGGCGTCTTTCATGGCCAGGTAGGCGTAAGCCGCCGCGTGGCCGACGAAGCGATAGATCTTGCGATCGATCAACTCTTCGAGTGGCAGGTCAATGGAGCCGGAAACCTGGCTACGCAGACCCATTTCGGCATATTCCGGGTTGAACCGGATGCCAGGGCGGCTTGCACGCAGGTTAGCGGAGACGGTCTCTTTGTCATTGCCCAGGCACGAAACGATGCCCAGACCAGTGATAACGACGCGGCGCATGCGGATAACCCTTAGAAGTTGTCAGTGGATGTGAATACGCCGACCCGAAGGCCTTCGGCGGTGTAGATCTCGCGGCCGTCGACGCTGACCGAACCATCGGCGATGGCCAGGTTCAGCTTGCCCTTCAGGACGCGTTTGATCTGAATGTTGTAAGTGACTTTTTTAGCGGTCGGCAGAACCTGGCCAAAGAATTTCACTTCGCCCGAACCCAGGGCGCGGCCGCGGCCCGGCAGGCCTTGCCAGCCGAGGAAGAAACCGACCAGCTGCCACATGGCATCGAGGCCCAGGCAGCCTGGCATCACCGGGTCACCTTCGAAGTGGCAGGCGAAGAACCACAGGTCCGGAGTGATATCCAGCTCGGCGACCAATTCACCTTTGCCGTACTTGCCACCCTCTTCGCTGATATGAGTGATGCGATCCACCATCAGCATGTTCGGGGCGGGCAGTTGCGCGTTACCAGGGCCGAACAGCTCACCGCGACTGCAGCGCAGCAGGTCTTCCCGGGTAAAGGCGTTTTGTTTGGTCATGCGAGCTCCTCAATAGTCCCATGCGGCAGGTGGGGCAAATCTTCCCGGCCGATCGAAGCGTTCATGCTTCGAACCGGCAGCCTACTCATAGACTATTGCGTTGTGGTGAAAGTCACAGCACAAGGGACATGAATGTACACTTGTGCACTGAAATTATTTTTCAAGCCCGATTCCGAGCTGTCAAGGTGCCTAAGACTGCCGCACTTTCGCCTTTCACGCCAGTCGCAGATGGAGGATCACTCCCCACTACCGTACCCAACGTTGCAGAATTTGCTGCAGATCAGCGCGTTTGAAAGGTTTGGCCAGATAATCGTTCATCCCCGCCGACAGGCAGGCCTCGCGGTCACCCTGCAGCGCGTTGGCGGTCAGGGCGATAATGGGCAGGTCCGTGCAGCCGGGCAATTGACGGATCTGCCGGGTGGCTTCGTAACCATCGATAACCGGTAGCCGGCAATCCATCAGAATCGCCTCGAAAATCAGGCTCTCGGCACTGCGTACCGCCTGTGCTCCATCGGTGGCGACGCTGACAGTAAAGCCCAGGCTGCGCAGCATAGCTTTGATGACGGTCTGATTCACCGGATTGTCTTCCACCAGCAGCACATTGCGCCCCTCGCCGTGGTCGATGCCGGCAGGCGTGCGCGGTGCCAGAGCCGGTGGTGTCTGCCTGGACCGCGCCAGCGGAATTTCCAGGGTGAATACCGAGCCTCGGCTTTCCTCGCTCTGGGCACGCAGTGTGCCGCCCATCCGCTCGGCCAGCGTGCGCGCAATCGGCAGGCCCAGGCCGGTGCCGCCGTAACGTCGGGAGATCGAGCTGTCAGCCTGCTGGAAGGCGTTGAACATCAACTCCAGGCTTTCGGCCGAAATGCCAATCCCGCTATCGCGCACGGTGCAGGTGAACCACAGCAGTTCGTGATCCAGCGATTGCCACTGCGGCTCGATCGTTACCCGGCCTTTCTCGGTGAACTTCAAGGCATTGCCGATCAGGTTGACCAGGATCTGCCGGATCCGCGTCGGGTCGCCCTGTACCTGCAAGGCTTGCATGTCGTCCGGAATCTGCAGCTCCAGGCTCAGGCCGCGTTGCATCGCGCTGTGCTGGAAAGCCTGGGCGCAGCTGTTGATCAGCTCGGCGAGGTTGAACGGGATGTGCTCCAGCTCCAGGGCCGAGCGTTCGATGCGCGAGAAGTCGAGAATGTCGTTGATGACCTTGAGCAAGTGCTCGGTAGACTCCGACGCCAGCGCGGCGTACTCGATCTGCTCCTCGGTCATGTTGGTGGTTTCGAGCAGTTGCAGCATACCCAGCACACCATTCATCGGTGTGCGCAATTCATGGCTCATCATCGCCAGGAAGTCGGACTTGGCGCTGTTGGCCTTTTCCGCTTCTTCGCGGGTCTGGATCAGTTGCGCCATGGCCTGATGCTGCTCGCGGCTGGCGAGCTCAAGGCCATCGGCGAGGTTGTTGATGTGGCGCGACAGGTCGCCCAGTTCTGAATCGTCGACGATCGGCAGCGGCTTTTTGTAGTCGCCTTGCTGAATCGCTTTCACCGCATTGCCCATGGCGCTGATGGGCTCCGACAGGCTGGCGGCCAGGCGCCGCGCCAGCAGGAAGGTAAAGAGCAGGGCAAACAGTGCGAGGATCGCGGCCTTGAGCAGGATCTCCTGTTGCCGCTGGCTGAAGGCATCGTTGGACATGCCGACGACGACACGCCCCAGATAGTCTTCGGAAGGACCGATTGCCGGTGGTGGCCCCTGCAGGAAATCGTCGCTGAGCCTGATCCGTTGCAAGCGTACCGGTGCTTGAAACACTTCGATCTGTTGCGAGCGTTGGCGGTTTTCCGAGGGCTGCTCGACGTGCACCAAGACCTTGTTGGCGTTGTCCTGCACCTCGAGAAAACGCACGTGCGGCGTTGTCAGCGAGGCTTTCATCAGGCTTTCGAGCACCTCATTGTTGCCGGAGATCACCCCGTATTCGGTGGCCGGGGCCAGTTGATTGGCGATCAGTTGGCCGGTGTGGTTGAGCTCCTGGCGTAAATCCTGGATTCGCACGACGGTAAAGAAGCTGATCAGCAGCAACGTCAGCAGCAGCGCCGGGCCGAGGCTGATGATCTGGGTGCGGGTATTGATGCCCCAATGGCGACGCAGGTTCATGGGCGGTTTTCTCCTTCGGCCAACTGTGTTGCAACAGCCGTGGGGTCAATTTGTTCTATGCCTAAGGAACGAGCGACTTGCGGGTTACTTAATACCTTGAAGCGCTGCGGATAGAGGGTGCGCGGCCAGCTGGCCGGTGGACGGTCAAGCACGTTATCCAGAACGGCCAGCCAATCGCCCTGATCGCTGTAGGTGCTGGCCAGGCTGCCGGCCTTGACGAACCCGGCGTTGGGGCCGATCAACGCAAGTTGTCGGGCATAGCTGCTGAGCAGCAGATTCTTGGCGGTTTTCGGGTTGTACAGGCCCGGATCGTCGAGCCCCAACAGTACGTCGCTGTTCTTCAACAGGGTTTGCAGAGGCCGGCTGTCATTGGTGTTGTCCCAACGTTCGGCGACGATCTCCAGCCCCAGCCGGTGCGCGGCGTGGTGCAGTTCCTTGAGCAGAAATTCGCTGTTCGTCCCGTACAGCACGCCGACCCGTCGGACTTGCGGCAATAGAGCCTGGATCAGGTGAAGTTGGCGGCCCGGCGGTGGATCACTCCATAGCAGGCTCAGGTGCAGGGGCAGGGCATTACCCAGGCGCTGATGGGCTTGCAGGCGGCTGATGCGCAGCACCAGCGTCGCCGGCCCTTCGCTGTCTTGCAGGCGCCAGTCGAGGCTCGGCAGGTCAAGCAGGATCAGTCGGGTCGCGTCGGGTAGCCGGGACGGCGCGGGGAGGTCGGCAAGGCGTGCGAAACGCACCGTGTCTTCGGGGCGCTGCTCGGCCAGGGCGCGGGTAAAGGCCTGCACGCCAGGACTGTCCTCGGCGCCGGTCAGCAGCACGTCGGCAGCACGCACGGGCAAACTGCCCAGGCAGACAAGCAACAGTCCCCAAACCCAAGGCCGGCGGCTTCGGGGGGAGCGGGTACGTGTCTGGTTGAGGGCCATGTCAGAACTCTAACTCGGCGCTGAAGTAGAGCGCATGGCGCGAGTCGTAGTTGTTGTCGACGAAGGTGGTCGGCTGGCTGTCGAGGCGTTGTTGCAGGATACCGGCCAGTTCGAGATTGGCCTTGCCCAGCGCAATACGTTTGGCGATGCGCGTGTCGATACGTTCGAAGCGGTAGCCATTCAGTGCGTCGTCGCCATAGTAGAACAGTGCACTGTTCCAGCCATTGCCCCAATCGCGTAGCCAACCGGCAGAGCCGCTGTTGCGTGCGCTGAATTGTTCGTCCAGAGGGTTACTGGCCGTAGCATCGACATAGGCGTAGGTCAGGCGCAGCCGGTCGGCGGCGCTGACACGCCAGTCAAGCTGGGTTTCAGCGCCGCTGAAGCGTGAGGCATTGCTGTTGCTGGCAATGTACTGATTGTTGCGCAGCGGCTCGCTGATCATGTCGGTGATTTCGTCGTAGAACAGTTTCACGTCGACGTTCAGCCCAAGGTCAGCGAAGAAGCCGTTATACCCCAGTTCCCGCGAACGCATGTGTTCTTGAGCGAGGTTACCGGGACCTCGGGTCTTGACGAAGTAACGGGCACTGGATTGACCGTAGGCTCCGGGGCTGAGGTTGGTCACCTGATAGCTCCAGTTGACGTTGTTCTCGAACATGTCGGGTGAGCGAATGGCCTCCGAATACACCGCGCGCAGGCCGTGGCGCGGGTTGATCAGGTAATTGATTGCCACGCGTGGGGTTAGCGAGTCGCCGACCAATTCGGTTTTTTCGTACATCGCACCGCCTTGCAACAGCCAGTGCTCGCTGGCGCGCCACTCCAGTTGGCCGAACAACCGCCAGATAGAGTCGTCGAGAGTGCCATTGAAGTACGTTTCGGAGTCGGCCCGGTCGTATCGATAGTTCATGCCGCTGACCAGCCGCAGGCTGTCGGACAGGCTCAGGGTGTCCTGCAATTCCAGGTCGTAGCGCGACTCGCGGGCGCTCTGGTCGATGTCACCGCAGACGGTGCGGTTGGCGCCACCTTTCCATTGATCGAGCACCTGGTTGGCCAGTGCCTGCTCGGTTGGCGTGCCGTGCGGTGCACCGGTGCCGGTATAGCTTTCCATGTGCCGCGCCAGGCGCTCGGCATAGTTGGGATCGAGCTGCCAGAGTTGGGTGAGCTGCGGGCTGAACGACACTTCGGCGTCGCAGGCGCGCCAGACCTGTTGGCGATCCCAGTGCTGCGCCGAACCCTGGACGTAAAGGCTGTGATCCGGGTTGAGCTCCAGGTTCCAGCGCAACGAACCGGCGTAATCCTTGGCGATCACGTCAGAGTTATCACCCGCCGAGGTAATCCCGGAAAACACCGGACGGTAGGTATAAGGCCGCTGGTTGGTGCCGTCTTTGGCATTCAGTTGCCAATCGATGCTTTGCTGCTCGTTGAGCGTCTGGCTGACGGCCAGGTTGACGCGGTTCAAGCGGCGACTGTCGCGGTAGTCCGCTCCCAGGCGGTTCGAGTCGAAACCGTCGTCCTCCTGGCCGGACAGCGACAAGCGCAGGTCGCCGGTTTCCCAACCGGTGCCCTGGCTGGCGTACCAGTCGTTGATCCCACGTTCACCGCGAGTGACTTTCAGCCGCGTGCCATGGCTGTTGGCCGGTGCGCGGGTGATGATGTTGACCACCGCCATCAGCGCGTTGGCGCCATAGCTGACGGTGTTCGGGCCACGGAACACCTCGATGCGCTCGATGTCTTCCATGGCCACCGGAATGTCACTCCAGTCCACGGTCGCCAGACCTGCGCGGTACACCGAACGGCCGTCGATCAACACTTGCATGCGTCGCGCTTCGCTGGCGTTGGTGCCGTGATAGTTCACTGCGGCCTGGTTGCCGCTGACGTTACCGACCATCATCCCCGGCACCAGCCGCAGCAATTCGCTGATGTCGCGGGCACCGCTGGCCTTGATCAGTTCGCTGTCGATTACCGTCATGCTTCCGGGCACGGCGGCCGCCGACTGTTTGAGTCGGGTGGCAGTCAATACCTGGGGCAGCGCGGTGTTGTCGAGAAACAGGTCATCGGCCAACAACGGGTCGCTGAGCATCAGCGCCAGAACCAGCGAGGAGCGAAGGTGAGGAGGGCCAACAGACACGGTACAGCCTTGATCGCAGTTGATTGCCGCGCATGTTAACCGAGCTGTTCGAGTTTTCCAGTCACGTTACCGGCATTTTCCCAGGTTTTGGAGGTCTGCTTCCTACAAGTGCCGCTAATTGATAGAGGGGCTGGCCGACGCTGGACCGCCCCGTATAATGCGGCTATCGCCACTGGTATGGATTAACGGATTGCATATGACTGAACAGCGCCCGATTGCGGTCCTGGGAGGCGGAAGTTTTGGTACCGCCGTGGCTAATTTGTTGGCCGAGAACGGTCATCAGGTCCGGCAGTGGATGCGCGACCCTGAACAGGCCGAGGCCATTCGGGTCAACCGCGAGAATCCACGCTACCTCAAGGGCATCAAGGTTCACCCCGCGGTGGAGCCGGTCACCGACTTGCTTGCTACCCTCAATGAGTGCGACCTGTGTTTCGTCGCACTGCCTTCAAACGCCCTGCGTTCGGTGCTCGCACCCTATGCCGAGCGTCTGAGCGGCAAGTTGCTGGTGAGCCTGACCAAAGGCATCGAGGCCCACACCTTCAAGCTGATGAGCGAAATCCTTCAGGAAATCGCTCCGCAAGCGCGCATCGGCGTGTTGTCCGGGCCGAACCTGGCCCGTGAAGTGGCCGAACACGCGCTGACCGCCACAGTGGTCGCCAGTGAAGACGAAGAACTCTGCCAGCGGGTTCAGGCGGCATTGCACGGTCGGACCTTTCGCGTATACGCCAGTGCCGACCGTTATGGTGTGGAACTGGGCGGGGCACTGAAAAACGTCTACGCGATCATCGCCGGCATGGCGGTGGCGTTGGGCATGGGCGAAAACACCAAGAGCATGCTGATCACCCGGGCATTGGCGGAAATGACCCGCTTTGCGGTGAATCAGGGGGCCAACCCGATGACGTTCCTGGGGCTGGCCGGGGTGGGCGATTTGATCGTCACCTGTTCGTCACCGAAAAGCCGCAACTATCAGGTTGGTTTTGCCCTTGGCCAGGGCATGAGCCTGGAAGAGGCGGTGACCAGCCTTGGTGAAGTCGCCGAGGGCGTCAACACGCTGAAGGTGCTCAAGGCCAAGGCTCAGGAAGTCGGGGTTTACATGCCGTTGGTCGCCGGTTTGCATGCGATCCTGTTTGAAGGACGCACGCTCAATCAGGTGATTGAGCTGTTGATGCGCGGCGAGCCGAAAACCGATGTCGATTTCATCTCCACCAGCGGTTTCAACTGAGTACTCAATTTACAGAGGCAGGGAGCGAGACATGAACGATCCAAAAGTAGCAGCCAAGTACGAATCCATCCTGCTGCGCGTGCTGTGGATGCTGGTGTATGTGCTGGTCTGGCAAGTCGCGCAATTGATCCTCGGCGCCGTGGTGCTGGTGCAGCTCATCTATCGGTTGATCTACGGTGCACCGAACGCCGGCCTGATGAACTTCGGTGACAGCCTCAGCCAGTTCCTGGCGCAGATCGGCCGTTTCGGCAGTTTTCACAGCGACCAGAAACCTTGGCCATTCGCCGATTGGCCGACACCGCGTGCACCGGAAGGCGAGGCCCCGCACGCTGTCCCGCCAGCGCCGCATCCGGCCCGTGATGAGGAGCCAAAGCTATGAAGCTCTGGGTGTTGCGCCACGGTGAAGCCGAGTCTCACGCCCGGAGCGATGCTGAACGGGAGCTGACTGCACATGGCCGCGAAGAAGTGCTGCGCAGTGCCGCGCAACTGATCGGCCAGCCGATTCAGGCGATCATCGCCAGCCCGTACATGCGGGCGCAGCAGACTGCGCAACTGGTGCGTGAGGTGCTGGGTTTTGAGCCGGAGATCCGCACCGAGACCTGGCTGGCGCCAGACAGCAATCCGTTGACCGTCGTCGATCGGCTCGACACGGAGGATAACGTCCTGCTGGTCAGCCATAACCCGCTGGTGGGGAGTTTGATCGGCTACTTGCAGCACGGTCATTTGCGTGCGCCGCAGCCGATGAGCACGGCCAGCCTGGCCGAGCTTGAAGCTGATTTGCCGTTGGCCGGGGGCATGACGCTCAATAGCGTCAAGAACCCGTAATCCGGGCTTTGTGGGAGCGTGGCTTGCCCGCGATGGCATCAACACGGCATACCTGATGCACCGCGGCGCCTGCATCGCGGGCAAGCCACGCTCCCACAGGTAAGGAATCGCTCCTGATTTTTTGTATGAAATAGCCAACCAAGCAACTGCTTGGTTGGACTACGCTTGCCGCCACATCGAACAAAAAGGAGCGCATCGCATGTCCGCCGCTTTTCGTTTGCCGCTGCAAGTGTTCTACGAGCGTGAAGCTCGCCATCCCCGCCAGTGCTTTCTGGTACAGCCGATGGGCGGTGGTCAGGTCGAGACGCTGACCTGGGCCGACGTCGGCCATCAGGCGCGGTGCGCCGCTCACTGGCTACGCGCCCGGGAGTTGCCTCAAGGCAGCCACATTGCGCTGATCTCGAAAAACTGTGCGCACTGGATCATTGCCGACCTGGCGATCTGGATGGCCGGGCATGTCTCCGTTCCGTTGTACCCCAACCTCACTGCCGATTCGGTAGCCCAAGTGCTCGAACACTCGGAGGCTGTGCTGGCGTTCATCGGCAAACTGGACGATTGGCCGGGCATGTCCAGAGGCGTCAGCGCCGATCTGCCGACCATCAGCCTGCCGTTGTGTCCAGCGGGTGACTTTGATTTCAGTTGGGCCGACCTGCAGCGCAGCTCACCGATACAGGACGACCCAATGCCCGACGCCAACCAGTTGGCGACCATCATCTACACCTCCGGCACCACCGGCTTGCCCAAAGGCGTGATGCACAGCTTCGGCAACTTGGGCTTCGCCACGACTCACGGTACGCAGTTGTTTGGCCTCAATGAGTCGGACCGGTTGCTGTCGTACCTGCCGCTGTGCCACGTCGCCGAACGGATGTTTGTCGAGCTGGCGTCGATCTATACCGGGCAAACGGTATTTTTTGCTGAAAGCCTCGATACGTTTCTCACTGATTTGCAGCGCGCGCGGCCTACGGCGCTGTTCGGCGTGCCGCGCATCTGGAGCAAATTCCAGATGGGCGTGTACAGCAAGATTCCGGCAAAACGCCTGGATTTTCTCCTTGGCTTGCCGATCATCGGCAAGCGGGTCGGGCACAAGGTGCTTGCAGGTCTGGGGCTGGATGCCTTGCGTATAGCCTTGTCGGGCGCCGCGCCAGTGCCGCAAGCCTTGCTGCACTGGTACCAGCGCCTTGGGCTGGAGGTGCTTGAGGTCTACGGCATGACCGAAAATTGCGGCTATTCGCATATTTGCCTGCCGGGCCGGAACAAGCCTGGCTGGATCGGCAAGCCGTGCCCGGAGGTGGAGGTGCGGATCGAGGATTCGGGCGAGGTGCTGGTGCGCAGTGGTGCGACCATGCTCGGCTATTTCAAGGAGCCGCAGAAAACCGCCGAGACGATCACCAGGGACGGCTTTCTGCGCACCGGTGACAAGGGCGAGCAAGACGCCGAAGGCAACTTGCGCCTGACCGGGCGGCTCAAGGAAATCTTCAAGACCAGCAAGGGCAAATACGTCGCACCGGCGCCGATCGAAAACCGTCTGGCGGTGCATTCACGTATCGAACAGGTGTGTGTGGTCGGTGATGGCCTGAGTGCGCCACTTGGGTTGTGCGTGCTCTCGGCTGTGGGTTTGCAGGACGCCGCCAGCGTGGCGCGCAATGCCTTGCAGTCGAGCCTGGAAAGCTTGCTCGACGAGGTTAACGGTGCCCTTGATAAACACGAACGCCTGCGTCAACTGGTGGTGGTCAAGGACAGTTGGGCAGTGGAAAACGGCTTTCTCACGCCAACCTTGAAGATCAAGCGCAACGTGATCGAGGCCGTGTATGGCGCACGGTTTGAAGAATGGAGTGCGCGCAGCGAAGCCGTGCTGTGGCAGGATTGACCTGAAATAAAACCAACGAAGGATGCAGCGATGACTCTGTGGCGTACCGCTCCCAACATTGAACAGCTGAACTCGATTCAGAAAAACACCATCGGCGAAGTGCTGGATATACGCTTCGAGGCGTTTGATGACGAGTCGCTGACCGCCAGCATGGTCATCGACCATCGCACCCACCAGCCCTACGGTTTGCTGCATGGCGGCGCCTCGGTGGTACTGGCCGAAACCGTCGGTTCCGCGGCCAGCTTCCTGTGCATCGACGCCAGCAAATTCTATTGCGTGGGCCTGGAAATCAACGCCAACCACTTGCGCGGCTTGCGCAGCGGTCGGGTAACGGCGGTGGCCAAACCGATTCATATCGGCCGCACCACGCACGTCTGGGATATTCGCTTGAGCAGCGATGAAGGCAAGGCCAGCTGTGTGTCGCGGTTGACCATGGCGGTGGTGCCGCTGGGTGAAACACCACCGGCTCGTTGATTTTTGAGCGAGTAAGACTCGGTGATGAGAGGGTTTACTGTGGCGAGGGAGCTTGCTCCCGCTCGGCGGCGCAGCCGTCGTAAACCTGATTGACGCGGAGTGTCTGTCGATATGCGAGCACAGGTTTTGGGGCCGCTGCGCACCCCAGCGGGAGCAAGCTCCCTCGCCACAACAGCTCGCACGGGGCTGAATTGCCCATAGCCTTGGCCTGACTGTCATCATTCCTGGCAGTTACGGTCATTGCTGTGGGCTTGCGTCTTACGGACAATCAACACCTGATTTCGTTTATGGACGCGCCGTTATGTCGCAGCAGATTTTTTTCGCCCATGCCAATGGCTTTCCTTCAGGCACCTACGGCAAGTTGTTTGCCGCGCTGGCGCCGGAGTACCAAGTCGCGCATCTGCAGCAGCACGCCCATGACCCGCGGTTCCCGGCCGACGATAACTGGCACAACCTGGTGGACGAGCTGATCCATCATCTGAAACAGCAACCCGAGCCGGTGTGGGGCGTTGGCCATTCCTTTGGTGGCGTCTTGCACCTGCACGCGGCCTTACGTTGCCCAGAGCTGTATCGTGGCGTGGTGATGCTGGATTCACCGGTGCTGACCCGCCCCGATCAATGGGTTATCCGCGCCGCCAAGCGTTTTGGCTTTATCGACCGCTTGACCCCGGCAGGCCGCACATTGGGGCGTCGCGAGGAGTTCGCCGATCTGGAATCGGCGCGCAGCTATTTCGCCGGTAAAACCCTGTTCCGCGGTTTCGATCCGGACTGCCTCGATGCGTATTTGCAACACGGCCTGCACCAGGTTGGTGATCGCCTGCGTTTGCGCTTTGATCCGGCCACCGAGATCAGCATCTATCGTGGCGTTCCGCACACCAGTCCAGGTCGTCCTCGCCAGTTGAAAGTACCGCTGGCGGTGGTTCGTGGCCGGCAGAGCCGGGTGGTCATGCGCCATCACGCCAGCTTCGTCGGCCGTATGCCGCAAGGTGAGTCGCTGACCATGCCCGGTGGCCACATGTTTCCCCTTGAGCGCCCGCAAGACACCGCGACGTTGCTGAAAAACCTGTTCAGCCGGTGGGAAGGGCGCAACGAGCGGAGTTGCGCATGAGCAGCGTCGAAGAAGTCCGCCTGAGCCTGCCGCACATCGAGTTGGCCGCGCACCTGTTCGGCCCGGAAGACGGTCTGCCGGTGATTGCCTTGCACGGTTGGCTCGACAACGCCAACAGCTTTTCGCGCCTGGCGCCGAAGCTTGAAGGGCTGCGCATTGTCGCGCTGGACATGGCCGGCCACGGGCATTCCGGGCATCGGCCATTGGGTGCCGGTTATGCGCTGTGGGATTATGCTCACGACGTGTTGCGAGTCGCCGAACAGTTGGGCTGGAAGCGGTTTGCGCTGCTGGGCCATTCCTTGGGCGCAATCGTTTCGGTGGTACTCGCCGGTGCCTTGCCAGAGCGCGTGACGCATCTGGCGCTGATCGACGGGGTGATTCCGCCCACCGCCGCTCACGACAACGCCGCCGAACGCATGGGCATGGCCCTGCAAGCGCAGCTGGATCTGCAAGAAAAGCGCAAACCGGTCTACCACACCCTGGATCGCGCCATCGAAGCCCGCATGAAAGGCCTGGTCGCGGTCAGTCGGGAAGCTGCCGAATTACTCGCTCAGCGGGGTTTGATGCCGGTGCCGGGCGGCTACACCTGGCGCACTGACAGTCGCCTGACGCTGGCATCGCCACTGCGCCTGACCGATGAACAGGCGATGTCCTTCGTTCAGCGAGTCAGTTGTCCTGCGCAACTGGTGGTCGCTGCTGACGGCATGCTCGCCAAACATCAGGAATTGCTGGAGCGTCTACCCTTTAGCCGTGAACAGCTGCCTGGCGGCCATCATGTGCACCTGAATGACGAGCTCGGCGCCGCCCTTGTTGCAGACTGTTTCAATCGGTTCTTCGCCGTTCCTTGACTTGCAGCGGGCAACTGTCGAGGCTGGGCGGGTTGAAATGGGAGACAACCATGATAGATCTCTACACCGCTGCGACCCCGAATGGCCACAAGGTCTCTATCGTGCTCGAGGAACTCGGCATGCCCTATACGGTGCATGTCTTGAGTTTCGACAAAAAGGAACAAAAGGCTCCAGCGTTTCTCAAGATCAATCCCAATGGCCGGATTCCGGCGATTGTCGACCGGGACAACGGTGATTTCGCCGTGTTCGAGTCCGGCGCGATTCTCATCTACCTGGCTGAACTGAGCGGAAAACTGCTGCCCAAGGATCCGAAAGGACGTTCGGTGGTGATCCAGTGGCTGATGTTCCAGATGGGCGGGATTGGCCCGATGCAGGGGCAGGCCAACGTGTTTTTCCGTTATTTCCCGGAAAAGCTTCAGGGCGCCATCGACCGCTATCAGCATGAAACCCGGCGTTTGTATGAAGTGCTGAACACGCGCCTGGAAACTGTCGAGTACCTGGCCGATGACTACAGCATTGCCGACATCGCCACTTATCCGTGGGTCCGTGGTCATGAGTGGTCTGGCGTTTCGGTAGACGGTTTACCCGCCTTGCAACGCTGGATGGCGGCGATGGAAGCTCGCCCGGCGGTGCAGCGTGGCTTGCAGATTCCGCCGCGTAACGACGACGCGAATGTCGTCAAAGGCGCTCAGGCCATGCTGATCCGATGAGAGTACCTTCAAGGTTGAACAGCATGCGCTTGATCTGTTTGTTGGGGCTGGGGTGTTTCAGTTCGCTGGTGTTTGCCGCCGATGTACCGGGAAGTCACGATTTGCCGCTGGTGCCGCGTCTGGCCGATGCGCAGATCGTCGACTATCGCCCGGCTGCCGAGCTTGAACGGATCTACCCCATGGGCTCGATCCGCAAAATCAGCGGCCAGCTACGTTTTGATGGCCAGGTCAGTGCCCGCGGAAAAGTAACCTCGGTGACCTACGAATTGCCGCCCGAGCATTCGTCCACCGAGGCCTTCACCCTAGCTCGCGAAGCCTTGCAGAAGCAGGGGGCCGAGCTGTTGTTCTGGTGCCAGGCCCGCGATTGCGGCGAAAGCAGCCTGTGGGCCAATCAAGTGTTCGGCAACGCCAAACTCTATGGCGCCGACGATCAACAGGCTTATCTGCTGCTGCGACTCGCGGCACCGCAGGACAACTCGCTGTTGGCGCTTTACAGCATCACTCGCGGCAATCGAAAAGCCTATCTGCATGTCGAACAATTCGACGCCAGCACGCCATTGGGCGAGTTGTTGCCGACCTCGGCGACCCTGTTACGTCAGCTCAAGGACACCGGCGTGCTGGACCTGCCGCGGCTGACGGGGGAGCCGCAACCGATTTGGCTGACGTTGCTGTCGCGCGGCTTGAACCTCGATACGACTTTGCGCGTCAGTGTTTCCGGAGCCAACGCCGAAGCCTGGCGTCAGGCGCTGGTCGGGCAGGGCGTACGTGCGGCGCGGATGGAACTGGGCAACGTGCCGGCAACTGGCCTGCACATCGAGTTCCTGCGATAGTTTTTCCCTCGGCGAACGTGCCATTGGCCGTTCGCCTACTCTTTGTTGATTGACCTTGCTTGAGATTTTTCATGATCAATAACGATCGCCTGTTGGTGCAGATCCTGCTCCTGGTGTTGTTCGGTGCCAGCTTCTGGGTGATGGCGCCCTTTTGGTCGGCGCTGTTCTGGGGCGCGGTGCTGGCGTTCGCCAGTTGGCCGCTGATGCGCTTGCTGACTCGCTGGCTCAATGGTCACGAATCCCTCGCGGCGGCGTTGCTGACGCTGGGCTGGATGGTGCTGGTGGCGGTGCCGTTGGTGTGGCTCGGTTTTAACCTGGCCGATCATGTACGCGATGCCACGGTGTTCATCAAGGACGTTCAGGTTGACGGCTTGCCGGCGGCCCCGGTGTGGCTGGCCGGGATTCCGCTGGTTGGCGAGCGGCTGGTTGGGCTCTGGAACAGCCTTGATCAGCAAGGCGCGGCGTTGTTGTTGGCGGTCAAACCCTATCTGGGACAAGTCGGCAACTGGTTGCTGGCGCGCAGTGCGCAGATCGGCGGAGGGATTCTCGAGCTGACCTTGAGCATCGTTTTCGTGTTCTTTTTCTATCGCGACGGCCCACGGTTGGCGATGTTTGCTCACCGTCTGCTGGAACGGCTGATCGGCGAGCGTGCCGGTTATTACATCGAGCTGGTCGCCGGAACGGTGCAGCGGGTGGTCAACGGGGTCATCGGCACTGCCGCCGCCCAGGCGATCCTGGCGCTGATCGGCTTCCTGATTGCCGGTATTCCGGGCGCACTGGTGCTGAGTATCGTCACCTTCCTGCTCAGTCTGATCCCCATGGGCCCGCCGTTGGTGTGGATTCCGGCGACTGCCTGGCTGGCCTGGAAGGGCGAGTACGGTATGGCGGTGTTCCTCGGCATTTGGGGCACGTTTATCATCAGCGGCGTCGATAACGTGCTCAAGCCCTACCTGATCAGCCGTGGCGGCAACTTGCCGTTGGTGATCGTGCTGCTTGGGGTGTTTGGCGGGTTGATCGCCTTTGGCTTTATCGGCTTGTTCATCGGTCCGACCTTGTTGGCCGTGGCGTACAGCCTGTTGATCGACTGGAGTAACAGTCAGGGGCGGGTTGAAGAAAAGCGTTGATCAATTGTGGTGAGGGGGCCTGCCCTAATGCCGATCAGTTAAGCCGAATACTGAACCTGTGGCGAGGGAGCTTGTCGGAACGCCGCACCGTCCCGCTGGGGCGCGAAGCGGCCCTAAAAATGGGACTGCTACGCAGTCCAGCGGGAGCAAGCTCCCTCGCCACAGGTTATGAGTTCAATAGCCTCAGGCTGCGGCGCTCAGGTTTTTGCTTGAGTTCAGGGTATTGGCCTGCGAGTACTGCTGGTTCATGCTGACGATCAATTTGCTCAGCGCCTCGGCTACTGCGCCTTGATCGATGGCGCCGCTGTTCTGGCTGTTGTCCGTGTCGAGCATCTTCAGCAGGGCCGCACCATTGTCGGTGCTGCTGGTGGACGAGGTTGCGGCCAGGGCGCTACTCAGTTCGCTGCTGCTGATGCTGCCATCACCATTCGTGTCGAGCTGGCCAAACAGGGACTGGCTGGACAGTTGTTGTGGCGGCTGAGGCGGCGTGAGGGCGGCAACCAGCTCGTCCTTGCTCACGCTCCCGTCGTTGTTCGTGTCCAGCGCCGCAAACAGGCTCTTGCTGTCGGCAGTACTGCCGGCTTTCGTCAGGCCTGCGCTCAGCTCATCGCTGCTGATGCTGCCATTACTGTTGCTGTCCAGAAGGCTGAGCATGCTGTCGGCCAGTTCGGTGCTGGGCGGCTGATCATTATGGGCTTGGCAGGACGATGGCGTCATGGCGGCCATTTCCTGGCTGCTCAGACCTCCACTGTTATCGCTGTCCAGGCTGCTGAATTGCTGGCTCAGGCTGTTCAGTGCGCGGCTGTCGCTTTTCTTCGCCAGGGCGCTGTTCAGCTCATCCTTGGAAACGGTTCCGTCGCCATTGGTGTCGAGCTTGGCAAACAACTCTTTCTGACGCTGCTGGAGTCGGGCGGTATAGGCCGCACTGGTGGCGCTGGTATAGCTGGAGTTACTGCTGACGCTGCCGATCATGGGCTCACTCCCTGGATGGATAAAACCGGTGAAGGCACCGGCCCATGCAGCCTCGGGGGAGCAGTTGTCGTGGGTATGTGGAATTTGTACGAATCAGCACACAGAGTCTGTTCAGACCCGTGGCAGGCAGACCACGGCAGTCAGGCCGCCGCCTGGGGTTTCTTCCAGGCTTAATGCTCCGCCCAGCCGTTGAGCAGCTTCGCGGGCGATGGTCATGCCCAGTCCAATGCCGCCAGAGTTGCGATTGCGTGAACCTTCCAGGCGAAAGAACGGCTCGAACACGGCTTCGCGTTTGTCGGCGTTGATCCCCGGGCCATGGTCGATCACTCGAATGATCAACTGTTCACGGCTGTCTTCAAGGGTGATCAGAGCCTGGCCGGCGTACCGCAAGGCATTGTCCAGCAAGTTGTTGATGCACGACCGCAGGGCCATCGGTTGAACCTGCAACGGTGCGCAGTGCCCACTGGCCTGCACGTCAGCGCCTTGATCCTGGGCGTTTTCGCAGAGTGATTCGATCAGCGCCTGCACGTCCATCCACTGCAGGGCTTCGCTGGTACGTTGTTCGTGCAGGTAGCTGAGGGTCGCATCGAGCATGCGAATCATGTCGTCGAGGTCTTGCCGCATCTGCCCTTGCAGCTTGATGTCGTCGATCTGCTCCAGGCGCAATTTGAGTCGCGACAGTGGCGTACGCAGGTCATGGGAGACGGCACCGAGCATCCGCGAGCGCTGCTGCACCTGCTCACGGATACGCTTCTGCATCAGGTTGAAAGTGTGCGCCGCCTGCCGTGATTCTCGGGGGCCGGACTCATCAAGCGGTGGGCTGTCGAGGTTTTCGCTGAGGCTCTCGGCGGCCGCGCTCAAGCGTTGAATCGGCCGGGACAGCAGTTTTGCGCCGTACCAGGCGGCGATTACCAACGAGATGAGCTGAAAGGTCAGCGGTACGATCGGGCCGCCAAACCAGGGCCGCGGTGGTCTGTGTTTGAAGGGCGGTGGCGGCTGCCCATTGAACCCGGCGGAAAACTCCGGCGGTGGCGGGGGCGGGGGATGGCCGTAATGGTGAAACCAGAAGAACGCCAGAAGGTGCGCCAGGATAATCGCCAGCAACAACACGCCAAACAGGCGGCCGAACAGCGTATCGAAGCGCGCACGCATCAGCCGATGTCTCGGGCGTCGAACAGGTAACCTTCGCCGCGAACGGTTTTGATCAACTGGGGTGATTTGGGATCGTCACCGAGCTTTTGTCGCAGGCGCGAGACCAGCAGATCGATACTGCGATCGAACGCTTCGATCGAGCGTCCACGAGCGGCATCCAGTAATTGCTCGCGGCTGAGCACTCGTCGCGGGCGTTCGATGAATACCCAGAGCAAGCGGAATTCGGCGTTCGACAGCGGCACCACCAGGCCATCGACGGAGATCAACTGACGCAGCACGCTATTGAGGCGCCAGTTGTCGAAGCGAATGTTGGCGCGTTGTTCGGCACGGTCATCGCGCACGCGGCGCAGGATGGTTTGAATCCGCGCGACCAGCTCTCGTGGCTCGAACGGCTTGGCCATGTAATCGTCGGCCCCCAGTTCCAGGCCGATGATGCGGTCGGTGGGTTCGCAGCGGGCGGTGAGCATCAGGATCGGGATGTCCGATTCGGCGCGCAGCCAGCGGCACAGCGACAGACCGTCTTCGCCGGGCAGCATCAGGTCCAGCACCACCACGTCGTAATGCTCCGCTTGCAGCGCCAGGCGCATGGCGGCACCGTCGGTAACGCCGCTGGCGTGGATGTTGAAGCGGGCCAGGTAGTCGATCAGCAGTTCGCGGATCGGAACGTCATCGTCAACGATCAGCGCGCGGGTGTTCCAGCGTTTGTCTTCGCCGGCTGCGGGGGCTTTTTGATCATCGTTCAGAGGAGCAGGGCTATTTTGCATGCGTACGTTCATCTGCCAGAGAGGCTGCCAACCACAAAAGATGGGCTGCGAGGTTGTGGCTTCAGCATAAGGCGTCCGGCCGTGAGGCGGGAAGTGCTGTAGGAAGTCTTGCGGTTGGCGAGGGTAGCCTTGGGCGGTGTTGAGGGCGTGTCGTGAGTGTATCTGTTTCGACACAATTGCCAGGCGTGCAGGGCTTATCATCCACCAACCGGCACTGTTGAAGATGATTTACCGATCATCGGGTCCCGGACGGGCTCGCGTTCCGCTACAATGCGCGCCGATTTCGACTTGCCTGAGAGCCCACTCATGTCCGCCTGCCAGACTCCTATCATCGTCGCCCTGGATTTCCCTACCCGTGACGCCGCACTGAAGCTGGCCGACCAGTTGGACCCGAAACTGTGCCGGGTCAAAGTCGGTAAGGAACTGTTCACCAGCTGCGCTTCGGAAATCGTCGGGACCTTGCGTGACAAGGGCTTCGAGGTGTTTCTCGACCTTAAATTCCATGACATTCCGAACACCACCGCGATGGCCGTCAAGGCGGCTGCGGAAATGGGCGTGTGGATGGTCAACGTGCATTGCTCCGGCGGCCTGCGCATGATGGCGGCCTGTCGCGAGGTACTCGACCAGCGCAGCGGTCCAAAACCACTGTTGATCGGCGTGACCGTGCTGACCAGCATGGAGCGTGAGGATCTGGCCGGGATTGGCCTGGACATCGAGCCACAGGAGCAGGTATTGCGTCTGGCGGCACTGGCAGAAAAAGCCGGGATGGATGGCCTGGTGTGTTCGGCGCTCGAGGCCTCGGCGTTGAAAGCGGCGCATCCGTCGCTGCAACTGGTGACGCCGGGGATCCGCCCGGCGGGCAGTGCCCAGGACGATCAGCGTCGCATCCTGACACCGCGCCAGGCACTGGATGCCGGTTCTGACTATCTGGTGATTGGCCGTCCGATCAGCCAGGCAGCCGATCCAGCGAAAGCCTTGGCCGACGTCGTGGCTGAACTGGCTTAAGCGCAGCCCGGTAAAACCAATCGCGGGCAAGCTTTGCTCCTACAGTATTGATGTCGTACGCGGATGATGCGACCGACAGATGACCTGTAGGAGCAAGGCTTGCCCGCGATGCTATTGGGCTACACCTTCAACACCAGCTTCCCAAAATTCTCACCGCTGAACAGCTTCATCAGCGTTTCCGGGAATGTCTCCAGCCCTTCGACGATGTCTTCCTTGCTCTTGAGCTGCCCCTTGGCCATCCACCCGGCCATTTCCTGTCCCGCAGCAGCGAACTGCGCGGCGTAATCCATCACCACAAAGCCTTCCATCCGCGCACGGTTGACCAGCAGCGATAGATAATTGGCCGGGCCTTTGACCGCTTCCTTGTTGTTGTACTGGCTGATGGCGCCGCAGATCACCACGCGGGCCTTCATGTTCAGGCGGCTGAGCACGGCGTCGAGAATATCTCCGCCGACGTTATCGAAATACACGTCTACGCCTTTCGGGCATTCGCGCTTGAGGCCGGCAACCACGTCTTCGTGCTTGTAGTCGATGGCGCCGTCGAAGCCCAACTCGTCAATCAGGAACTTGCACTTGTCCGCGCCGCCGGCGATGCCCACCACGCGGCAGCCTTTGATCTTGGCAATCTGCCCGGCAATGCTGCCTACCGCGCCGGCTGCACCCGACAGCACCACGGTCTCCCCGGCCTTCGGCGCGCCGACGTCGAGCAGCGCGAAGTAAGCGGTCATGCCGGTCATGCCCAGTGCTGACAAATAACGCGGCAATGGCGCCAGTTTCGGATCGACCTTATAGAAACCTCGAGGCTCCCCAAGGAAGTAATCCTGCACGCCCAGCGCACCGTTGACGTAATCGCCCACGGCAAAGCCCGGGTTGTTCGAGGCAATCACCTTGCCCACGCCGAGGGCGCGCATGACTTCGCCGATGCCCACAGGCGGGATGTAGGACTTGCCTTCGTTCATCCAGCCACGCATGGCCGGGTCCAGCGACAGGTACTCGTTCTTGACCAGGATCTGGCCCGCCGCAGGCTCGCCGACAGGGACTTGTTGATAGGTAAAGGTCTCGCGGGTCGCAGCTCCCACCGGGCGTTTGGCGAGCAGGAATTGACGGTTGATCTGGGCAGTCATGGCGGGCACTCAAGGTTGAATGAAGTCTGATTGATAGACCCTCATGGCGGTTGTCGCAAGGTTTGCTGACGCAGCGAATACAGTCCGATCCAAAGGAGTGATAGTCGGGCGGGGATCTTCATCACCGCAACTCATAAGCAATCAACCGGCCCTCTGATAGTGCTGCCGCGTGACGGGGCAGGGTGCTTAGACTGCGAAAACGAGATCACCCACATCTTTCGAGGACCTAACAATGAGCATGACGTTTTCCGGCAAGGTTGCGTTGGTGACAGGGGCTGCCGCCGGTATTGGCCGCGCAACCGCCCAGGCGTTTGCTGCCGAGGGATTGAAAGTGGTGGTCGCGGACCTTGATGTGGCTGGCGGCGAAGGTACCGCCGAGCTGATTCGGGCTGCCGGTGGCGAAGCGGTTTTCGTGCAGTGCAACGTGACCCTGGAGAGCGATGTACAGAATCTGATGGCGAAGGCGGTGAGCACTTATGGTCGCCTCGACTACGCCTTCAACAATGCCGGGATCGAAATCGAAAAGGGCAAGCTTGCCGAAGGCACGCTCGATGAGTTCGACGCGATCATGGGCGTCAACGTCAAGGGCGTCTGGTTGTGCATGAAGTACCAACTGCCGCTGATGCTGGCGCAAGGTGGCGGCGCGATCGTCAATACCGCTTCGGTGGCCGGGCTTGGCGCGGCGCCGAAGATGAGTATTTATGCGGCGTCCAAGCACGCTGTCATCGGCCTGACCAAATCGGCAGCCATCGAATACGCGAAGAAGAAAATTCGCGTGAATGCAGTCTGTCCGGCGGTTATCGACACCGACATGTTCCGTCGTGCCTATGAAGCCGATCCGAAGAAAGCCGATTTTGCCGCCGCCATGCACCCGGTGGGACGTATCGGCAAGGTCGAGGAAATTGCCAGTGCGGTGTTGTATCTGTGCAGCGATGGGGCGGCGTTCACCACCGGGCACTCGCTGGCGGTGGATGGCGGGGTGACGGCGTTCTGAGGGTTTGCCTGCGACGTCGCGCCGGACATTGTGTTTCAAGGGGTTAGAGGAGGGTGTTTTAGCGGCGTTGTCGCACATCTTCATGCGAGCGCCTGTGCTTAACTGGCCCCAGAAAAACAGTTGGAGTGGGTCTCTCATGGAATTGAGAATCGATCGGCAGGCGTTGGTGCCCGTCGTGCAGCAAATTGTTGATGCCCTCGCTGGCTGGATTCGCCAAAGTGCCATTGAGCCCGGAACGCGTTTGCCGTCCATTCGACAACTGGCCCGGGAAAACCTGCTCAGTCAGTCCAGTGTCATCGAGGCGTATGAGCGCATGGTCGCCCAAGGCGTGCTGGCATCGCGTCATGGCTCGGGTTTTTTCGTTGCCGGGCCTTTGGGTGCGACCCATCGTTGCGCTGACCTAGCGGGCCCCATGGCGGCTGACGCAAACAGTGTCGGGTTGGTCGACGACCCGTTGGGCATGTTGCCGCTGGGGCGTGGTGGTCTGCCCGAAAGCTGGCGCGAGAGCGACGATCTCAGTTATGCCATTCGCCAGGTTTCGCGTACCGACATGGCCGGACTGTTCAACTACAGCCCTTCATACGGGTTGCCGGTCTTGCGCCAACAGATCCTCAAACGCTTGCAACAGATGAGTATTACCGTCGATGAGAACCAGGTTCTCACCACTACGGGAGCTACTCACGGGCTTGATCTGATCGTACGGACGCTGCTCAAGCCGGGTGATTGCGTGGTGGTCGAAAGTCCGGGGTATTCGAATCTGTTCAAGCTGCTCAAGTTGCATGGTGTCAGGTTGCTGGAAGTACCAAGGACCTCTCGCGGCCCGGACATTGAAGTGCTTGAGGCCTTGTTGAGCGCGAACAATCCCCGTGCGTTGTTCATCAATAGCCTGTTCCACAATCCGACCGGCAGTAGCCTGGCACCCGCCGTTGCGCAACGGATTCTGCAATTGGCCAAGCGTCATGAGTTAATCATCGTCGAGGATGACGTCTACGCTGACTTCCAGGGCAGTGCCGGCACCCGCCTGGCGGCAATGGACGCGGGTCAGAGCGTGGTCTATGTCGGCAGCTTTTCGAAAACCCTCAGCAGTTCGCTGCGGGTCGGTTATGTCGTGGCCAGCGCTGCAATCATTGCGCGCCTGGCAGACATGAAGATGATTACCAGCCTGGGAGCTTCGCGGTTTTGCGAGTCGGTGCTGAGCAGTCTGTTGGCCAATGGCGCCTACCGCAAACTGGTACAGCGCCAGCGTCAGCGATTGAAGCGGGATATGGCGGCGACATTGCTGGTGCTTGAAGACGCCGACTGGGAGGTGTTCGGCAAGCCTGCGGGCGGGTTGTACATTTGGGCCCGACCACGAGAGCACGAATCGGCATGGGTGCGCACGCTGGCTCACTCATTCGGTATCGTGCTGTCCTCCAGGACGGCCTTCAGCCCCAGTGGCGAGACCATCGATTGGCTGCGTATCAATGTGGCTTATGCCAACGATCCTCGGGCACAGGCGTTTTTTCAGGCGTGCGCCTTACCGGATCGACTTCGACCGTTCTGAAAACGACTCACGCGTAGCTTTTTGCCATTATCGCGGCGCCAAAGGCTTGTGCTTGGGTGCACCCCATTGCGAATCTGCAACAACAGAAAATGGTCGTGTTGCCATTGAGTATGGGAAGGGGGTTACGAGCAATGATTTCGGCCGTGCAAGGACGTTTTGCCAACCTCGGTATGGCAAAAAAACTGGGTGTCGGTTTTATTCTGGTCCTGATGTTGACGGCCGTGGTGGCCGCTATCGGCGTCTGGTCCTTGCAAACCATCAGCCAGCGCTTCGACGGGCTCAAGCAGATGTCGTCGCTCAACAGTGGCCTGCTCAAGGTGCGTTTGCTTGAGCAGGAATACGCCTTGCACAGTGATCCGAAAACCGTCGATGCCTTGCACAAGGGTGTTGACGCGTTGGTCGCCCTCGCAACGCAACTCAAGGCTCAGTCGGCAGCTAACGTTCCGGTGATGAATGATGTCGAGCAGTCGCTGGGGGCTTACCGCAAAGCCTTCGATGAATTCGTCGAACTGACCCAGTCCAAGGAACTGGCGCTGGAAATGGCCAGTTGGTCGGTGTCCAGCGTGGCCAATAACCTTGATGTGCTGCAAGCTGGCCTTGCCGACGATGGTGCTTATGCGCTCAAGGATACGCAAGGCAAGGAGGGCGCTGAGTTTATCGAGCAGGCCAATCAGGTCAGTCAGGTATCGAGGCTGATGTTGCAGGCCATGAATGAGGCGCGAGTGCGCCTGGATCAAAGCCGCAAGGCCAGTGATGAAAGTGCCGAGCAAGGCAAGATTGAACAGGCCGACCAGGCATTGACCCAGGTTGAGGCATTGAAGGGCGCGGTCAAGGATGCGGGCTACCAGACAGTGCTCAACGAAGTGGCCGGGCATATCGCCAGTTTCAGCGAAAAACTTGCCGAGTACACGGGACTGCTGAGTCAGGAGAAAAAGGTCTATCAGCAGTTGCATGAGCGCGCCGCCGAAGTGGTGCAGCGGGTCGACCAGGCTTACGCGGCCGAGGACCAGTCGATGCAGGCAGAACTGAAGAAGAATTCGGTGTTGATCATTGCGTCTTCGGCGCTTGCGTTGCTGGTCGGGCTGATTGCCGCGTGGGTGATTACTCGCTTGATCGTTGCGCCACTGCGCAGTGTGATTCTCGTCGCCCAGAAAATTGCGGCGGGCGATCTGAGCGCGACCGTGCAGGTGACACGGCGTGATGAAATCGGCCAGTTGATGCAGGCCATGCAGCAAATGGGCGCGGGGTTGAGCAGCATTGTCAGCGGCTTGCAGGCGGGTATCGAGCAGCTTGCGAATTCCGCGCAATCGCTCTCGGCGGTGACCGAGCAGACCAACCTGGAAGTCAGCAGCCAGAAAGAAGAGACCGAGCAAGTTGCCACCGCGATGAATCAGATGACCGCGACCGTGCATGACGTTGCGCGCAATGCCGAGGAAGCTGCACTGGCAGCGCAGACGGCAGACGGCAAGGTCGAAACCGGTCAGCAGGTCGTGCGTCAGAGCATGCAGCGCATCGAGCAATTGGCTGACTCGGCGACGTCGGCCAGTTCCAGCATCGAAAGCCTCAGTGCGGAAATCCAGAACATTGGCACTGTCCTCAGCGTGATCAAGAGCGTCGCCGAGCAGACCAACCTGCTGGCACTCAATGCGGCCATCGAGGCAGCGCGAGCGGGTGAGCAGGGCAGGGGCTTTGCCGTGGTTGCCGATGAAGTCCGGGCCCTGGCCAAGCGTACCCAGCAATCCACAGAAGAAATCGAACGTCTGGTGAGTGCCTTGCGTTCCGCTGCGCAGGCATCGGTGCAGCAAATACAGAGCAGCGGTGAGTTGGTCAAGCTCGCCGTCAGTGATGCGCTACAGACCGAGAGTGCGCTGGGCAGTATCGCTGCGGCGGTCTCGCTGATTCAGCAGATGAACCAGCAGATCGCTGCAGCGGCCGAACAACAGAGTTCGGTTGCCGAAGAGATCAATCGCAGCGTGACCAGCATCCGTGCCAGTGCCGATCAATCCTCGGTGGCCATGCAAGGCAATGCCACGTCGAGTATCGAACTGGCGCAATTGGGGGTTGAGCTGAAGGGGATGGTGGGGCATTTCAGATTGTAAGCGTGTGTGGCGAAGGAGCTTGTGCTCCCGTCAGCACGGTCCGTGCTCGGGTGCAGCAGTTGTACAGCGGTACTTGCGGTCTGACTGAACTGAGCGAAGGGGGAGGGTCGCTTCGCGACCCAGCGGGAGCAAGCTCCCTCGCCACGGGTGTTACCACTATCAGTCGTAGATAGCTTTCTTCTTCCAGTCTGCGTCGGCTTCCACGTCCTTGAGGCCTTCGGTCAACTCGTTAACTTCGCCTTCCACCGGTGCAATGTTGGTCAGCACCATGGAGTTGGCGCGCGCCAACAGTTTTTCCAGGTACTGCAACTGCTCGCTGTAAACCTGCGGGTCTTGCTGTTTGCGCAAGTATTGCACGCCACGTTCGAACGCCAGGCGGGCTTGCCCAGGTTGTTCCTGCTGCAGCGCATGTTGACCGAGGTTGTTGAAGAACTCGATGTGCAGCAATACCAGGATGTGGCGAACTTCACGAATCCAGCGCTTGGCTTCGTTGGTTGGCAGGAAACCGTCCTGTGCTGCGCGAGTGATCTGGCCATGCAAGGCTTCAAGCAAAAAGCGTACGTCCTTGGCCTTGGCTTC
Source organism: Pseudomonas helvetica (assembly GCF_039908645.1). Taxonomy (NCBI): domain Bacteria; kingdom Pseudomonadati; phylum Pseudomonadota; class Gammaproteobacteria; order Pseudomonadales; family Pseudomonadaceae; genus Pseudomonas; species Pseudomonas helvetica. The sequence continues at coordinate 4,411,553 of NZ_CP150917.1, read as the reverse complement.
AGTCTGGATCGGTGCCGGTGGGTTGTTGACCGGAATCGATTCACCTCGTGCGACCAGTGCACGCAGTTCCTCGATGCGGGCTTTGGCCGTCGAATTGGTTTTATCCAGATTGAGCAGGCGTTGGCAGACGTTGAGTTCCAGTCGCGTCAGCAGCAGCTTGAGCGCCGGAGTCATCAGTTGGCCAGGGAAGGTCTCGGTGATTTCGCCACAGCGGCGCAATCGATCATTGAGTTCGACCTTGGTGCGGGCCTTTTCCAGTTTATTGTTTTCCACCACATGGTTCATGTAGCCAATGGCGATCAATATTGCGATCCCGACTATTACTAGCAGGGTGATCATGAGTGGTGTCACCGTGAAGACCTCTTTATAGGGTTTGCGTGCGAGTGTAGTGGCTAAGCCTGGGGGCGCATAGGGTGGCGCGACGAGTTGGATCGAGCCTTTGCGCTGTCTATATAGGCAATGTGTGGGTGGGTGCACATTGCCATCATCTGCTGGAGAGGACTATAGCGCCTTGGCGAGTGACAGAATATAGGCGTCAAACCCCGGTCGGACGAAAACCCGGAATTGCCCCTTAAAGGGGGGCGAAGTCATTGATTTAAATAAATTTATAGTTGGGGGTTGACGACCCCTCAATCCATCCATAGAATGCGCGCCACTTACAGCGGAAAGCACACAGCGAAACGCGGTAGGGAGTGAATGTTGTACGTGTGTCCCCTTCGTCTAGTGGCCTAGGACACCGCCCTTTCACGGCGGTAACAGGGGTTCGAGTCCCCTAGGGGACGCCAATGCGGGAATAGCTCAGTTGGTAGAGCACGACCTTGCCAAGGTCGGGGTCGCGAGTTCGAGTCTCGTTTCCCGCTCCAATTTTAAACGGCTTTGCTTTCGGGCAGGGCTGAGTGAAACCAGAACCAAGTCTTCGGATGCGGGGCTGGACACCGAAACACACACCATGTGTTCCGGGTAGCGTGTCCCCTTCGTCTAGTGGCCTAGGACACCGCCCTTTCACGGCGGTAACAGGGGTTCGAGTCCCCTAGGGGACGCCATTGCGGGAATAGCTCAGTTGGTAGAGCACGACCTTGCCAAGGTCGGGGTCGCGAGTTCGAGTCTCGTTTCCCGCTCCATATTTAACAAAAACGCCGCTCACTGAGCGGCGTTTTTGTGTGCGCGTTATAAAAATATCTCAGCCTCCCAGGCTATGGATCAGGTTATCCAGCACTTCAGCGGTTGTTTCATCCAGCTCTGCAACCACCGACGCTCTAAGCTGCTGGTGCGCCAAGCGATATTCGCTGGGTGTGCAGTTGGCGAAATGCTTGAAGGCACGAGCGAAGTAGGAGGGGTCCTTGAAACCGGCTTCATAGCCGATGCTGGTGATAGGCATCTGGCTGTTGCCGAGCAATTCCTTCGCAAAATTCATGCGTTTGTTCAGGATGTAATCCATGAAGCCGAGTCCGTAGGCTTCCTTGAACAGGCGGCTGAAGCGAAAGGTGGTCATGCCGCAGCGTTTGGCCACATCCCGCTGATCGATGTTGTCCCGAAAGTGCTGATCGATGTACAGCAGCACATTGCTCAACGCCTGGTGTTTTTGGTGTTCCGGCGTCATCCGGATACTGCCCGGAAGGGTCGGGGAGTGGTCGATCTGCATCGTCTTGCGTTGGTCGCGAACATTGCGGCGTAGCTCGTGCAACTGAACGACAGCCGTCAGGTAGCGATTCTTTTCGGCGGCGGAAAGGGGCAGCACCATGTATTCCCAGACACACGAACGCATCGCCCATACGGCCAGCTCTTCGGAGTGCTGCACGGTGAACATGGTGATCGGAATGGCCGGTGCGGTGCGTTTGATCTCCAGCAGCATCCTCAGGCCAGGTGTGTCGGGGCGATCAAAATGGATGCAGATCATGTCGGCCTGCATCCCGCTGGAAAATGTGGAGCCTTTCGCCAGTTTGCAGTCGCAGGCGTGCTCGAACTGCGCCATGAGTTCCGGGGTGGACCGATCGTGGGTCCGATCGAACCAGAGTAGTGATGGTTTCCTGATCACGTTTGACGTCATGTGTTTAGCTCTGGCGTTTGAGGTTCTTCGTGCCTCTATCCGCTGAGTAGTATTGTCAATGTGATATCGCTTTGCAGACTAAATCCTGATAAGAAAGCCCGAATTTAGTTCTATTCGCTCTATGGTTTGCTTGTCAGTCAGTGTCGGACGGTTGTTTATTGGCGTGTTGGCGGCGGATACAGGATCAACCGTTCATCGCTTGTGAAACAAGGGTAATAGCCTTTGCCGTCCGTTCCTTGTTTAGAGCCTTTCCTTTCCCTTCTTTTCCTTCTACAGACGCCAATTATCCAGTGATTGGTAGTGCCCGCAAAAAAGTCCTAGCGATGCGCAAAATCCTCCTAACCCCCTTGGGGATGCCCTGACTAAGGTAGCTACAAGCAGTGCAAAAAGTGCTGCTCCCCGGAAGAACAACATTCGAGTGAGGTGGGCAAAATGACTCTGCAAACTATCAAGGCTTCGGTACTGAAGTTCGCCAAAGATGAAGACGGTCTGACCATTGTGGAATACGCAGTGGCCGGTGGGCTGATTACGGTGGCTGTCGCCGCAATGTTCGTGAAGCTTGGGGGCGCGGTGAATACCCAAATTACAGCGCTGTGCGCTGCGGTCAAAGGTGGTGCCTGCTAATAGTAGGCAATTCCCGTTGGGTGACATGGCGATGCCCATGGAGCAGGCGGTTGCTTCTATCTTGCTGATGAGGCTGCCGGATAACTTTCTTGATGGGCTTCGCGTTGTCTCTACCAAAGTATGTTCTGAGCGGTTTGGCCGCTGGAGTGGGAGAGCAAAATGACTCTGCAAACAATAAGAACTTCGGTACACAAGTTCGCCAAAGATGAAGATGGCCTGACCATTGTGGAATACGCGGTGGCGGGCGGGTTGATTACAGTCGCTGTTGCTGTCGCGTTCACACTGCTTGGCGGCAACGTGAATGCCAAGATCACGACACTATGCCAAATCGTTAATAACAACACAGCATGCTGACGATTACCCCTGGTAGGGAGAAGCCCATGTCCACGGAAATGCTGGTTTCGACTGTTTTGCTGATAGGACTGCTGGGCGTGGCGGTGGTGAGCGATCTGCTCCGCCACCGCATTCCCAACCTGTTGATCCTGTTAGGTCTTGCACTGGGATTGGCCGGTCAGATTTATTCAGGGGGAGTCAGCGGATTGGGAGGCGGCCTGTTGGGCATCCTGATCTGTTTTGCACTGTTTCTGCCCATGTATGCCTCGGGTGGCATGGCCGCCGGTGACGTCAAGTTGATGGCCATGGTCGGCAGTTTTCTACCGTTCCATTACGCGTTGTGGGCTGCTTTATTCAGCCTGATCGCCGGTGGCGTGTGCGGTTTCCTGATAGTGCTGGTTCGCGGTCAATTATTACAGACCCTGGGGCGCTATTGGCTGATTTTGAGGGCGCAGTCTTATCTGGCGCCGACTTCAGACGAGGTGGCCAGCAAGCCTTTCCCTTATTCGATTGCCATTTTGCTTGGCACTTTAAACGCCGTTTACTGGCAACTCTTTGCCAGTGGGTTGGGAGGTTAGTCATGCACGTCATTGCCGAGAGTGATGCCTGCCACAATGAGCGAGAAGCGGTGCAGCGTCTGGCTCCCCAACCTTGCACTATCAGCGAGACGGGGCTGACGGACAGTTTTCTCGGCGAGTTGGTGTGCAAGCATTTGTACGACGCCGGTGTGCTGGACATGTCGCGGCTGGTAGAACGCCTGGCACTGACCGGCGCTGTAATGGAGGAGATCCTGGCGTTTCTGCGCAAAGATGGTCGTGTCGAAGTGCTTGGGCAGATGGGCGCGCAATCGGGAGGTGGCTCGCTACGCTATGGCTTGACTGACCGTGGACGCAGTGCCGCCCGCGATGCCCTGTCGCGTAGCGGTTATATCGGCGCGGCACCGTTCCCGGTGAGTGCCTACCGTTCCCTGCTCAAGCTGCAGACCATTCACCATGGACGCATCGGTGCGCACGATATGCGCACGGCACTTAATGGTGTGGTGCTCACGGAGGGGATGCTCGATCAACTGGGCGTGGCGCTGAACTCCGGGCGAGCGATCATGATTTATGGCCCCGCCGGGACTGGCAAGACCTATGTCAGCAGTCGGTTGATTCGCCTGTTCGCCGAGGCCATCTGGGTACCCCATGCCATTGCGATCAACGAGTCGGTGATTGAGATCTATGACCCGCAGGTACACCAGCGGCTGGATGATGGCAGTCCACAGAACAATCTGATGCTCAACGAAGGGATCGACCGTCGGCTGCTGTGCTGCAAACGCCCGATCGTCATTACCGGCGGTGAGTTGAGCATGGAACAGCTGGACATCCGGTATGACCCCTTTACCCGTCAGTACCAGGCCGCCTTGCAGCTCAAGGCCAGCAATGGCCTGTTCATCATCGACGACATGGGGCGCCAGCGCATGCCGCCCGCCGAGCTGCTGAATCGCTGGATCGTCCCGATGGAAGAGAAACGCGACTTCCTCAACCTGGGCGGCGGGCGGCATTGCGAGTTGCCGTTCGATCTGATTCTGGTGTTTTCCACCAACCTCAATCCCCTGGAGTTGGCCGATGAGGCCTTCCTCCGCCGGATTGGCTACAAGCTGCAATTCGGTTACCTGAAGCCCGAAGAGTACGAACGGATCTGGCAGCAGGAGTCCGAGCGTCTGGGCATTCGTCATGACCCGCTGCTGGTGCGCTTTGCACTACAGAAACTTTACGCCATCGAAGGCATGCCGTTGGTGCCTTGCCATCCCCGCGATCTCCTGAACATGGCGCTCGATCGCCAGCGTTACCTGGGCGGTTCCGGGCCACTGTCGCCGCAGGAGCTTGAATGGGCGTGGAGCAACTACTTCGTCCAGCTCGACTTTCTTTGAGTAGGAGATACAGACATGAGCTCTCGTACTGCAACGCTGATTGGTATTTCGTTGGTCATGGGCCTCGGCGCCGCATGGATGGCCAACTCCTGGTTGAGCGCACGGCTCAATGCAAGCCCCGATGATCATCTTCGAAGCGTGGTAGTCGCCACGGTCGAGATTCCGTTCGGGCAGATGGTCGAGGCACAGCAGGTCACGACCGTGCGCATGCCCATGGATACGATCCCGGACGATGCTTTCGACTCCAGCGACAAGGCGGTGGGCAAGATCGCCACGTTCGACATCCTGCGCGGCGACATCGTGCGGGGGGCGCGCCTCAGTGAACACTTGGGTGGCAGCACCCTGGCCTCGTTGATTGCTCCCGACAAACGCGCCATTTCGGTACGGGTGGATGATGTGGTCGGGGTCGGCGGGTTCCTGTTGCCGGGTAACCGGGTCGATGTGCTGGCAACCAAGCAAACCAACGGCAGCAACAACAACGCCGTGTCGCGGACCATCCTCGAAAACTTGCGTGTGTTGGCGGTGGATCAGACCGCAGGCACCGACAAGACGCAGCCAGTGGTGGTGCGTGCCGTGACACTGGAAATGACCACCACCGAGGCGGAAGCCCTGGTGACCGCGCAGACCGAAGGGAAGTTGCAACTGGCCCTGCGCAACCCGCTGAACCTCACGAAAAAACCGACCCCCGCACCTGTAGCACCTGCTGCGCCTGTTACGCAGACCATTGCCATGGCCGCCGAAACGGCGCCAAGACGCGTGGTACACCGTAGCAGCGGTAACGGCGGGGCTGTCACCGTTATTCGTGGCATCGAATCCCATGTCGTCAATGTGCGCTGACAAGGCGCAATGGGTAGCAGGGTAGTGGCGGAGCCGATTCGGGTCCGTATCGGCAAATGAGGGCTTGATCATGAATTCTCGAATTCAACGGCCGTTTCCGGTAACGCCAAGGCGCCAGCGGGGATCGGTGACCGTACTGATGGTGATCGCGTTGGCGGCGATTACCATGATGGCGGCATTGGCGCTGGATGGCAGCCACATGCTGCTGAACAAGACCCGCCTGCAAAATGCGGTGGACGCCGCCGCCCTGAGTGGCGCCAAAACCCTGAGTCAGGTCACCGGCGGTACCAGCATTGCCAGCGCAACGCGCACTGCCGCACTGAATACGCTGACGCTGAATGCCAATGCCACTGGCAACACCGAACTGGCAACAGCCATCAACAGCAGCGCGGGCACTTTCGCGGTGGTGGAACTGGCCAACAGCGTTTACGGACCGTTCTCCTACCCAGGGCCGGCGGATGCCACTTACGTTCGGGTAACGGTGCCGAGCTATCGCCTGACCGGGTTTTTCTGGAGTTTCGTCCAGTCGTTGGGCTCTGCCGGCCTGGGCAACAAGGCGGTGGCGGCGATGGCCACTGCCGGCCCCAGCCCCACCAGCCCCTGCGATCTCGCGCCATTGATGGTCTGTGGTGACCCGACTCAATACAACCCGAGCGCCGGGGTGTTCTGGGGCTACCACTTTGGCGATTTGCAGGATTTGAAATCGGGCGCCGGAAATACGTCCCCGATTGGCCCAGGCAACTTTCAACTGCTCGATTTTGGTTCGGGTGGCAGCACGATCAGGCAGGATCTGGCCGGAGGCGGCTCGGTGTGCCGCAGCGTCGGGCAAAATGTCACGACCCAACCGGGCAATCAGGTCGGCCCGGTGTCCCAAGGTTTGAACACCCGCTTCGGCCAGTACAGTGGCGGGCTCAGAGCCGCGGATTATCCGTCAGATCTGGTCGTTAGCTACAGCACGCCCGCGATCACCTGGAACAGCTCAAGCACACCGCCACGAGCGGAGTACAACGGCCAGCCCGTCACATCGAGCAACGGCAATCTCTCCGCTGGCGGTACGGCGCTCCTGGACTACAACGACTGGCTGGCGAGTTCCGCCGGGTGTGTTGCCGGCTCGGGCAGTGGCTGCCAGAGCGGTGGGGTCTTTGAACGACGGATGCTGAAAATCGTGATTGGCGACTGCAGTGGGAAAAACAATGGTGCCACTTCGATTCCAGTCCTGGGTTTTGGCTGCTATTTCGTGGTGCAGCCGGCCAGCGTCGGTGGGACTGTAGCGCAGATCTTCGGGCAGTTCGTGCAGGAGTGTACAGGCGACAACGTGCCCGGCCCCAATCCTTCAGGTGATGCCGGCCCACGGATCATTCAGCTCTACAAAACCTATATCAATGGCAGCGGCACTCCGAGCACTGACTCGTAGGAGGCGTCATGAGACTTCACGCGTTGAAACAACCGCAGGGCCAGCAAGGCATGGCATTGGTGGAATTCACCATCGTCCTGCCGTTGATGCTGCTGCTGTTGCTGGCCCTCGGCGAGTTTGGCCGCATGCTCTTTCAGTACAACACCCTGTTACAGGCCAGCCGTGATGCCGGCCGTTACGTCGCCAGCCAGGCCTGGAACTCGACGCTCGGGACTGTCTCTCTAAGCAGCACGCTGCAGACCCAGACGAAAAACGTCGCGGTCTATGGCGTGCCTGCCAACACCGGGACGCCTGTGGTGTCAGGGTTGACGACCGGTAACGTCGCGGTCTCCGCCGTGGGCACCGACCATGTGCAGGTCACCATCACCTATACCTTCTGCCCGGTGATTGGTGCAAGCACCTGTACCGGATCGATTACCGGGCTTTTTGCCAATACGATTGCACTGAGCATTCCACTGGTCGCTACAACTGTCATGAGGGTTCTGTGATGAATCGCAAACAGATGCGCGGCGTCTATGTGGTGGAGTTCGCCTTCATCGGCTTGCTGGTGTTCGTCCTGTTGTTCGGCGTGCTGGAAATGGGCCGCCTGTACTTCACGGTCAATGCCCTCGATGAATCCGCGCGGCGCGGTGCGCGTTTGGCGGCGGTGTGCAACATCAGCGATCCGATCGTGTTGCAGCGGGCGATCTTCAATCCCGCGGGCAACACCGGCACCAGCCAGCTGATCACCAATCTGGGCACTGGCAACCTGACGCTGACTTACCTGGACGCGAACGGTGCGCTGGTGAGCAACCCCACCGACACCGTCAGCGCCACCGGATTCCGTGCCATCCGTTATGTCCAGGTGAGCCTGCAAAGCTACGTATTCAATCTGTTTATCCCCGGGTTTGGCGTGCCCATTACGTTGCCTACCTTCAGGGCAACCTTGCCACGCGAAAGCCTTGGGCATCATTCCGAGTCAGGGGAGGTCACCCCATGCTGAATATAAAGGAAACATCGTTAAGCACCGCGACGACCGGCAAGCCCGGGCTGCGATTGCTGATCAGCAGCCGTGATGCCACGGCACTGCGTGATCTGCAAAGCGTTTGCCAGCGGATGCCGAGCCTGGAGGTGAGCACGCGCCTGGTGAGTAATGGGCATGTCGACCCGCTCTATGGTCTGGAGCGGATGCCCGATCTGTTATTGGTGCGTGTCAGCCATCTGTGGCGTGAGGAGTTGGCGGCACTGTTACAGCGTCCGGCCCATGAGCGTCCGCCGCTGTTGGTGTGTGGCCTGTTGAACGAGCAGGACGCCATGCGCCTGGCGATGCAGGCCGGCGCTCGTGATGTCCTGCCGGAGCCGATAGCCGAGACTGAGTTGGTTGCAGCCTTGAGTCGTCTGGTCGCAGAGGTCCGGGTCAACAGTGGGGCAGAAGGGAAGCTGATTGCGGTGATTGGCGCCAAAGGCGGCTCCGGCAGCACCTTGCTGGCCTGCAACCTGGCTCACCAGCTCAGCGTCAAGGGCGGCAATACCCTGCTTTTGGACATGGACCTGCAATTTGGCAGCGTGACGCATTACCTCGATGTGGCGCAGTCACACAGCCACCTGGAAGTGCTGCAACAGGTCGAGGACATGGACAGCGTTGCGCTACGCGGTTTTTGCAGCCACTTCAGTCCGACCTTGCATGTGCTGGGTGGGCGGGCCGGTGAGTTGTGCCTGCCGCAGGATGCCCAGCCCGAGCAACTCGATGCCCTGTTGCAGTTGGCCCGCGCCAGTTATGACTGGGTGGTGGTCGATCTGCCACGGCAAATCGACCACCTCACAGGCTCCGTGCTCGAGCAGGCGGATCGGGTGTACGTCGTGGTGCAGCAGAGCGTCAGCCATCTGCGCGATGCCAGCTCGCTGACGCGGATTCTTCGCGAAGACCTGGGCGTGCGCGGGGATCAATTGCAGGTAGTGGTCAACCGCTATGACAAGGCGGCAGCCATCAGCCTCAAGGATATCGGCGAGGCGCTACGCTGCGCGAACCTGTTGAAATTACCCAACGACTTCAACCTGGTCAGCCAGAGTCAGAACTCTGGCGTGCCGTTGGGGGTGCAAGCACCGCGGGCTCCGATCACTGTCGCCGTACGGCAGATGTCCGAGGCGTTGGTCGGTAAGCAGATGACCGGGAACAAAGGCTTGTTCAAACGCGCCTTCAACCGTTTTTTCGGGGGATAACCCATGATCAGCGACTTTCGTAACCGCTTGCGCAAACAGTCCGGCAAACCTGCCGCATCATTGTCTGGTCAGCCGGGCGACGACCTGCTGGACCCGGCCGAGGAATTGATGGCGTGGGAACGTTCGGTTCCGGACGTTATTTACGAAACCCGAAGCCAGGTCACCCCGGTGGAGGCCGAGTGGCGAGAAAAAATCTACCAGCAGTTGCTCAAGGTCATGGACCTGTCCTTGCTCGATTCCCTTGAGCAGGCTGAGGCCACGCGGCAAATTCGCGAGATTTGCCAGCGCTTGCTGGATGAGCATTCAGCTCCCGTGAGTTCGGTCAGCCGTCAGTTGATCATCAAGCAGATCACCGATGAGGTGCTGGGCCTTGGCCCGCTGGAGCCGTTACTGGCGGATCACACCGTGTCGGACATTCTGGTCAACGGCTCTGCCTCGGTGTATGTCGAACGCTTTGGCAAGCTGCAGAGGACCGATGTGCGTTTTCGTGACGATCAGCATTTGCTGAACATCATCGACCGCATCGTTTCCAGTCTGGGGCGGCGCATCGATGAGTCCTCGCCGTTGGTGGACGCCCGGCTCAAGGACGGTTCTCGGGTCAACGCAATTATTCCACCGCTGGCCATCGACGGGCCGAGCGTGTCGATCCGTCGTTTTGCGGTGGACCTGCTCAATACCGATAGCCTGATCCAGGTCGGTACCTTGACCCCGGCCATTGCTTTGCTGCTCAAGGCGATTGTTCGTGGACGTTTGAACGTATTGATCTCCGGCGGTACCGGCAGCGGCAAGACCACCATGCTCAATGTGCTGTCCAGTTTCATTCCGCAAAATGAACGAATCGTCACCATTGAAGACTCGGCCGAACTGCAACTGCAGCAGCCGCATGTGGTGCGTCTGGAAACCCGTCCTTCGAACATCGAGGGGCGTGGAGAGGTGAGCCAGCGCGAATTGGTGCGCAACAGTTTGCGGATGCGCCCCGACCGCATTGTGATCGGCGAAGTCCGTGGCGCTGAAGCGCTGGACATGCTAACGGCGATGAACACCGGCCACGACGGTTCGTTGACCACGATCCACGCCAATACCGCGCGCGATGCATTGGGGCGAATCGAGAACATGGTGTCGATGACCGGTGCGACTTTCCCGATCAAGGCCATGCGTCAGCAAATTGCTTCGGCCATTGATGTGGTGATCCAGCTGGAACGTCAGGAGGACGGCAAGCGGCGCCTGGTCAGCGTGCAGGAAATCAACGGCATGGAAGGCGAGATCATCACCATGACCGAGATTTTCTCGTTTGCACGCAGCGGCATTGGCGAACACGGTGAAGTGCTCGGTGATTATCGGCCCAGCGGCATGATTCCGGCCTTTCGCGACGTGTTGGCCAAACGTGGCATCGAGTTGCCACTGACCTTGTTCAGGCCTGAATGGATGGAGGCACGGCAGCCATGAACCATATATCCGGTGAATTCATTCTGGTCTTTCTCGGTATGGTGTTTATCGCCGTCTTCCTCCTGTCCCAGGGGGTGGTGGTGCCGGTGTTCGGTGAGGCGGGCAAGATGCGCAAGCGCATTCGCGGTCGCCTGCATGTGCTGGAGAAAGCCAACAACCTGCCCAACATGCAGACCGTGCTGCGGCAGAAATACCTGACACGCTTGTCGCCACTGGAAGCCTGGCTTGAGCAACTGCCGTTTATGGCGAGCCTGACACAGCTGATCGAGCAATCCGGGCATGAATATCGGGCCTATCGGGTGCTGTTTCTCGGGATCGCCATGGGAGTTGGTGCAGGAGCCCTGGTCTTCTTGTTCTCGTCACTCTGGTGGATGGCGTTGGCGGTGGCCTTTGCGGTGGCTTGGCTGCCGCTGCTGAAAATCCTCCGTGACCGCAACAAACGCTTTGCCGAGTTTGAGGAGGGCTTGCCGGATGCGCTGGATGCCATGTGCCGGGCCTTGCGCGCCGGGCATCCGTTCAACGAAACCCTGCGGCTGGTCGCCGAGGAGCACAAGGGGCCGGTGGCACATGAATTCGGCCTGACCTTCGCCGATATCAACTATGGCAATGATGTGCGCCGGGCCATGCTCGGCCTGTTGGAACGCATGCCGAGCATGACGGTGATGATGCTGGTGACGTCGATCCTCATCCATCGCGAAACCGGCGGCAATCTGACCGAGGTGCTCGAGCGTTTGAGTCGCTTGATCCGGGGGCGCTTCCGCTTTCAGCGCAAGATCAAGACGCTGTCAGCCGAAGGGCGAATGTCCGCCTGGGTGCTGGTTTCAATTCCCTTCGTGCTGGCGGCGGCGATCCTGATCACGACTCCCAGCTACCTGCCTGTGCTGACCAATGATCCACTCGGCCACAAGCTGATCATCGGGGCTTTCTGCGCGATGTTGGTCGGGATTGTCTGGATCCGCAAAATAATCCGGATTCAGGTTTAAGCGGTATTCGCTACGAGGAGGTGCAGGTCATGGACTATTTGCTCGGGTTGTTGGGTCGGGTGACGGGTAATGAGGCGCTGGCGCGCCTGTTGTTCGTCAGTGCGATAGGGGTGAGTACGGTGCTTGCGGTCGTCACCGTGATATTACTGGTGTTGGGGCTTCAGGACCCGATGCAGCGTCGCCTTGCGCTGATCAAGCGGGGGCAATACGGGAGTGCAGGGGGCCCGGACGCGCCGGGTAATCTGCAACTGTTGCTGGAGCGGGTCGGCCAGCGTTTTGGCTCTGCCGAAACGGCTAAGGCGTCCGAAACCCAGCTGTTGTTGATGCACGCGGGGTACCGTTCGTCTTCAGCAGTGCAGATGTACTGGGCGGTACGCTTGTTGTTACCGCTGATATTGGTCGGCATTTCGCTACTGGTGTTGCCGCTGATTCCTCGTGTTTCTCTGACCCTTGGCCTATTGCTGGTGCTCATGGCGGCTGCTGTCGGCTGGCTGTTGCCAGCGATGTATATCGGCAAGCGCAAACAGCTACGCCAGACCCGGCTGCGTGTCGCGTTTCCGGATGCCCTGGATCTGATGGTGGTCTGCGTGGAATCGGGGCTGGCCTTGCCTACGACCATCGAGCGGGTGGCTGACGAGATGGCGGTCAGTCAGGTCGAACTGGCGGAGGAACTGGCGTTGGTCAATGCGCAAATCCGTGCCGGCATCACCAGTACCGAGGCGCTCAAGCAACTGGCCGTGCGCACTGGACTGGAAGACGTGCAAGGGTTGGTCAGCCTGTTGGGGCAGAGTATCCGCTTCGGTACGAGCGTGGCCGATACCCTGCGCATCTATGCCGATGAGTTTCGCGACCGGCGTACGCAGGCAGCCGAGGAGATGGGGGCGAAGATTGGTACCAAGCTGATATTCCCACTGATCTTCTGTCTGTGGCCGAGCTTCTTCCTGGTCGCTATTGGACCGGCGTTGATCGGGGTGCTCAAAGCGTTCGGGTGAGATAAGCGAGGGGGGCTGCCAAGCAGGATGGCGGCTCCTGTCGGAGCGGAGGGTGGAGCAAATATAAAGTGGATCAGGCCCGGCGCCTGATCCACTTTTATCCTTTTATTCGTTTAACCACGCACGTTCTTGGCCCCGACGTTCTTGCCAGGTAACGCTGGACTACGCCAGAGGCTGATCGCCCACTGACGTGGCTCATTTGCCGCCGTTGCTCATGCTACCCGCTGCCTTCTGGTCAAAATGTTCAGGAATCGGGTGGGTGAAGCTATCCAGCCAGCGTTGCATGGAAAGGTCACGTTCGGTGGCCGAAACGCTCTGCAGTCGAGGGGACGCCACTACGCCGCGAATCTGTAGTTGCATCCATTGTTCCGTGCCTTGTTGCGGCACCGAAGAGGGCCCAGGCTCAATAGCCCAGGCGGTCGTGGACAGGCAAGCCATGCACACTATCAACAGCCTCTTGGTATTCATTTGCGACTCCTCGTCTTGTCTACTTGATCGCATTGGCTGAGGCATTGACTACCTCTGTCATGCCTTTACCCTCGGTAGCCACCACTTTTTTGGCCGGGGCCTTGAGTCTTTCCGCGCGAGCTTGAGCATCCGAGACTTGCTTGGGGCTCAGGCTGGCGCGGTTTGCGAGTTCGGCAGCCTGCTTCCAGTTGTCCTGATAGATCAGCAGCGTCACCAAATTGAGTGCCGCCAGCGAGTCCGACGGCTTGAGTTCCATGGCGGTCATAAACTGAAAGCGTGCCTCATTGGGCCGACGCTGGTTGAGGTAGACGACCCCCAGGTCATTGCGGATTTTGTCGTCGGTAGGGGCCATCCTCATCGCACGTTCCAGGTGATCGACCGCGGCCGCATTATCATTTCTGGCCACGGCTATCTGGCCCAGACCATGCTCGCCTTCAGCGGCCAGGCATGTACCGAGCAGACTCTTGTACAACGGTTCGGCCTCGTTACGGCCCAGCAGGCGCAGTACTCGAGCCTTGCGCAGGCGAACCTGCGGCAGGTCATCAGGCAGCCCTTCCAGATTCGCCAAGCTGGCGTACAAACGGCTATCGTTGGTCATGTCGTCGGCCAGGTTCAGCGACAACTGCTGATCGGAGCTTGGGCTCGAGCAACTACTCGGTCGCGAAGACAGGCCATTGGTGGCACACCCTGCGAGCATCACCGTCGCCGCTATTGCTATGACCGCTTTCATTGAGTGTCCTCTGGTTACAACACCTTGAACCAGGCTCATTGCGAGAGCCCCATGCGGCTGTCGAAGTCACCGTTGTCGAGGAAGTACATGCGGTAGAAGTTCGGGTCGTAATTGCGCAGTTGCTCACCTGGCAATGACGGCAGTTTTGCGTTGACTGCCAACGGTTGAACCAGGTGCGGGGTGACGATCATCAGCAGCTCGCGCTCTTCACGGTTGATGCTGTTATTGCGAAAGAACGCGCCGAGAATCGGGATATCGCCCAGTCCTGGAAACTTGTTCACCTGGGAGCTGTTGCTGGTGCTGATCAGGCCGCTGATGACGAAGCTTTCGCCATCGGCCAGGGAAATGCTGGTATCGGTACGGCGCACGGTAAATGCCGGGACCACGGTGCCGGCGATCTGTATGGCCTTGGTGAAGTCCAGCTCGCTGACCTCGGGTGCCACCTTCAGGGCAATGCGTCCTTTGTCGATGATGGTTGGGGTCAGGGTCAGGCGGACACCGAATTCCTTGTACTCGATGGAGATGTTGTCGCTGCCTGAGCTGGGCACCGGGATCGGCACTTCACCACCGGCCAGGAAGCTCGCACTTTGTCCGCTGAGTGCTACAAGGCTCGGCCGCGCCAGGGTATAGGCAAAGCCACTGCCTTCCAGCGCATTGATCATCCCCAGCACATTGCCGCCGCCAAAGCCGATATTGAACGTGTCGTTATTGAGCGGGATGTTTGGCGCCAGATTACCAATGTGGCCGGGGGTTACGGTCACCCCGGGTACAGAGCCCGGCGAGCCGAACAGAAAATTGCCGCTCTTGCCGAAGATCGACGTGCTGGCCTCTTTCAACTTGGTGCGGCTGACTTCGACGAAGCGAATATCGGTCTGCACCTGGCTCGGCAACAGCGGGTCTGCAGAAGGCACCGTCGACACGCTGGTCAGCGCTGCGGTGGCCCTGCCTTTGACGAACACCATGCTTTGGCGCGGCGTGGGCGAGCAGGCGGTCCAGACCATCAGGCTGGTGGCGCCGGGCGCTACACCCGTGAGGATAAAGGAGTTGCTGCTGCTGGTTTGCACGTCGGCAACCTTCGGGTCGCCCACTGCCAGTTGCTTGATCGGGACTGGCATGCGCAACTCATCCTGAAGCCCTTGGCCGACCTCGAACACGGCGGGCAGACTGGCCAGTTGCGAGCAATTGTTCGCCGCGGCCTGAGCCGCATCCACACCAAGGCCCATCCACAACAGGCCATGGATAATTCGTTTGAAAGCGGGCACGGTACGATAGCTCATTAAGTGCATCCTCGCTGAATAGGCCATCTGCGGGCTAACCTGGTTACCCTGGATCGCATTAAGGCGCCCGGGCCGGCCCTCCACTTCACCAGACCACTAACCATTAGTGGTCCTGGCAATATTGCTGGGTGCTGCGCGCTAGCAGGTGCAATACACGGGTCTGACTGACCTGCGAGCGACCTGCGCTAAAACTGTCGTTAGTGATCCAGATACCTGGGCTCGGGACACTCGAGGTTTTTTGCCAACCTTGTTTGGTTCGCACAGGCTACCGACCGGAGCGATATGCCCAGGCTCGACAGCAACAGTGGCTATAAACAGGGCTGTCAGCCGACGTGGTTCCCCCAAAAAACAACTGGCAATCAGGCCACAAAGCAGAAAAACGCCAGCCAGGATCATAGTGAGGTATCTCCTTCTGCCAATTCGCTATCTGATCGCTGAACAAAACGTGGACAACTCAAAACCGTATGATTTGCTCTTTGCTTGAAGGTAGTTCAACCGAGGCAAAGCGCCATTGTTTAGAAGAAAAACTTCTGTGCGAATGTGGGCGCGTTGCTGTTTTTCGAGTTGTGCTCTCACCCGCGAGTTGGCCCCATGACGGGGTATTTCCACACGCAATGTGCCCTTTCAAATTGTTACCGGGTGCACCAATACGACGCAAAAACGTGGCTCCGGTAACATTCACGAAAGCGGCTCGGCCACCCTCAAGATTTTTTTGATCATTCCCAAAGGCCCGTTCCAGACGCCTTCCTGTTGCTTAAAAAGTTTTCTTCAGCGGCCGTTCAGCGAGTTGGCTGGTTGATTGCATATGCTTGTATGTACAAGTAAGTGTGTGTGCGTAAGAGGTACCCGAAGGTGCTGACGCACAAGATGGCTTTAAAGCACGTACTTGAGGTTCAGGTTTACAGCGTCACACGCATTCCAGTAGCAGCACCCATGCGCCACAAGCGCCCGTAATGGTTTTAGGAATTGATAATAATGAAAAGAACATTGCTGACCCTTTCTGCTTTGACACTGTGCATGGCCGCAGGCGTAGCCACCGCCAAAGAGTACAAAGAGCTGCGTTTTGGCGTTGATCCTTCCTACGCTCCGTTCGAGTCCAAAGCGGCCGACGGCAGCCTGGTGGGCTTCGACATCGATCTGGGTAACGCGATCTGCGCCGAGCTGAAGGTCAAGTGCAAATGGGTCGAGAGCGATTTCGACGGCACGATTCCAGGCCTGAAGGCCAACAAATTCGACGGCGTAATCTCTTCCATGACCGTGACCCCGGCCCGTGAGAAAGTCATCGACTTCTCCAGCGAGCTGTTCTCCGGCCCGACCGCTCTGGTCTACAAGAAAGGCTCCAGCGTTTCTGACGTAGCCTCGCTCAAGGGTAAAAAAGTCGGCTACGAGCAAGGCACCATTCAGGAAGCCTACGCCAAGGCCGTACTGGACAAAGCCGGGGTAGAAACCAAGGCCTACGCCAACCAGGACCAGGTTTACGCGGACTTGATGTCCGGTCGCCTCGACGCCACGATCCAGGACATGCTGCAAGCCAAGCTGAGCTTTTTGAAGTCGCCGCAAGGGGCTGATTACGAGGTCAGCCAGCCGATCGACAGCGAGTTGTTGCCCGCTAAAACAGCGGTGGGTATCGCCAAAGGCAACACCGAGCTCAAGGCCCTTCTCGATAAAGGCATCAAGGCGATCCACGATGACGGCACCTACGACTCGATCCAGAAGAAACACTTCGGTGATTTGAGTCTCTACAGCGGCAAGTAAGGCCCCGGTGCCCGTCCTCGGGACGGGCGCTTTTTTATCGCGATAGGTTCCTGAATTATGTTCGAAGCACTTTTGCAGACACTCGGGCTCTCCGGATTCAGCTTGAAGGGGTTCGGCCCTCTGTTGCTGGAAGGCTCCTGGATGACCGTCAAGCTATCGATACTGTCGCTGCTGTTGAGCGTTCTGCTCGGCCTGATCGGCGCCAGTGCCAAACTGTCCAGCGTCAAACTGTTGCGGATTCCGGCCCAGCTCTACACCACGCTGATTCGCGGCGTGCCGGACCTGGTGCTGATGCTGCTGATTTTCTACAGCCTGCAAACCTGGTTGACCAGTTTCACCGAGGCGCTGGGCTGGGAATACATCGAGATCAATCCATTCGCCGCCGGGATCATCACCCTGGGTTTCATCTACGGCGCGTACTTCACCGAGACCTTTCGCGGCGCGATCCTAGCTGTGCCCCGCGGACAGATGGAAGCCGCCACGGCCTATGGCTTGAGCCGTGCCCAGCGCTTTCGCTTCGTGGTGTTCCCGCAAATGATGCGCTTCGCCCTGCCGGGCATCGGCAATAACTGGATGGTGATCCTCAAGGCCACCGCGCTGGTGTCGATCATCGGCCTGGCGGACCTGGTCAAGGCTGCTCAGGACGCCGGTAAAAGCTCCTATCAACTGTTCTTTTTTCTGGTGTTGGCGGCGCTGATCTATCTGGTGATCACCAGCGCATCGAACTATGTCCTGCGCTGGCTCGAACGGCATTACGCGGCAGGTTCCCGGGAGGCTGTACGATGATCGAATTACTGCAGGACTACTGGAAGCCCTTCCTCTATAGCGACGGTTACCACATCACTGGCCTGGCCATGACGTTGTGGCTGCTCAGCGCCTCGATCTTCATCGGTTTCTTGGTGTCGGTTCCACTGTCGATTGCCCGGGTTTCCAACAAACTTTACGTACGCTGGCCGGTGCAGTTCTACACCTACCTGTTTCGCGGTACGCCGCTGTATATCCAGTTGCTGATTTGCTACACCGGGATCTACAGCCTGGCCGCGGTCCGTGCGCAGCCGCTGCTCGATGCGTTCTTTCGCGATGCGATGAACTGCACCATCTTAGCCTTTGCCCTGAACACCTGCGCCTACACCACGGAGATTTTCGCCGGAGCGATTCGCAGCATGAACCACGGTGAAGTCGAAGCCGCCAAGGCCTACGGTCTGACGGGCTGGAAGTTGTACGCCTACGTGATCATGCCATCGGCCCTGCGTCGCTCGTTGCCGTACTACAGCAACGAAGTGATCCTGATGCTGCACTCGACCACCGTGGCCTTCACCGCCACCGTCCCGGACATTTTGAAAGTGGCTCGCGACGCCAACTCGGCGACCTTTTTGACCTTTCAATCGTTCGGCATTACCGCGCTGATCTACCTGTTGGTGACCTTTGCGCTGGTCGGACTGTTCCGCATTGCCGAACGTCGCTGGCTGGCTTTTCTGGGCCCGGCTCACTAGGACTTAGCGCTCTGTACGGCCACTCATCAGGCCACGGGCTTTGTCGCCGCTTGCGACGTCTACGCAGCGGCGACCCATTTTCCCTTAGAGGATGCTTGCGCACATGTACAAATTGACTGTTGAAGAACTACACAAGAGCTACGGTAGCCACGAAGTGCTCAAGGGCGTTTCCCTGAAAGCCAAAACCGGTGACGTGATCAGCCTGATCGGCGCCAGCGGCTCGGGCAAAAGCACCTTTCTGCGCTGCATCAACTTTCTTGAAACACCCAACGACGGCGCGATGAGCCTGGACGGCAAGCAGATCCGGATGGTCAAGGATCACCATGGCATGCACGTGGCCGACGATGCCGAGCTGCAACGACTGCGCACCCGTCTGGCGATGGTGTTCCAGCACTTCAACCTGTGGGGCCACATGACCGTGCTGGAAAACATCACCATGGCCCCGCGCCGGGTGTTGGGTGTCAGCAAGAAAGACGCCGAAGATCGCGCCCGGCGTTATCTGGACAAGGTCGGCCTGCCGGCTCGCGTGGCGGATCAGTACCCGGCGTTCCTGTCCGGCGGTCAGCAGCAGCGGGTAGCGATTGCCCGCGCACTGGCGATGGAGCCGGAAGTCATGCTGTTCGACGAACCGACCTCGGCGCTGGACCCGGAACTGGTGGGCGAAGTGCTAAAAGTGATCCAGGGCCTGGCCGAAGAAGGCCGGACCATGATCATGGTGACCCACGAAATGAGCTTCGCCCGTAAAGTCTCGAATCAGGTGCTGTTCCTGCATCAGGGGCGGGTTGAGGAAGAGGGCGCGCCTGAAGACGTGCTGGGTAACCCGAAGAGCGAACGCCTGAAGCAGTTCCTCAGCGGCAACCTCAAGTAACGCCCCCGGCCCTTGTAGGAGCAAGGCTTGCCCGCGATGGGCACAATGCGGTCCACCAGATAAACCGCATTATCGTTCATCGCGGGCAAGCCATGCTCCTACAGAGGGGACGTCTCCGAGCGGGCACGATTCACATCGACAGAATCAAGCGCCCGTCGAAGAGGGTCAGGACCATCCCTCATTTAGCGTTATTTGATTAATGGAACTTCAAGCATGCCTTCGGGTAAGTCCAGATTGTCTAGCGCTCGATTGATCAACAACTCGCCCAGCACCGCCAGTTGCTGAATGGCCAACGCTACGTTGCGGCGCGAACCTTCCAGTTCCCCGGCAAGGTCGGTGGTCATGACGTTCAGGGAGGCGAGGGTTTCACTGGCATGACAGAGCAGAGATTCGGTGTCGATATTCGGGACGATGGTGAAGATGTGGCTGATTGGGGCGGGGCGGTCTGGATTACGTGGACGGGCGCTGACAAGGCGTGGAGTGCTTTTGGAACACGTGGACAGATCGACGGTGTCGGTTGGTGGAGCATCTGGGGATTCTGGAGAGTGCGAGGTGGTTTTTTTCATGTGTCAGGTCCATCCATAGAAAGTCATTGGGCCTGCGAGTGCAGGCGCCTGGCATCAGGCAATGTCGTGCAGTGGGCGCAGCATCGCCGAATGATTCAGCCCACCTCGTAGCGGACCGAAAGCGTGCCCTTCTTCTGCGAAAGGGCTGCGATAGTGACTGTGCCTAATTCCTGCAGGCGCCTTACATGGGTACCGCCGCAGCCGTAGGCGGGCAGTTCACCGAAGCCGATTTCACGCGAACCTTCGCGCAGCGTAGTCAGGCGTGGCAGATCGGTGGCGATCCACTGGGCGAGGGCTTGCTGGATCGTTTCGGCTTCCAGTTCCTGGGACGTTTCACCGGGTGTGAAGGTGACCTTGCCTTCGCCCGGCCAATGATGGGCCTTGATTGGTGTCCAGCCCTTGGTTTCGAGGAAGTGCCCGATCAAATGGCCGGCCGAATGCAGGCGGGTATTAAGTTGACGGCGTTGTTCGTCGACCTTGATTGAGGTCATGCCCGGGCCTACCGGTCGGTCGACGTAGTGCACGATACGACCCTGCTCTTGCACGACCCGCGTGACCTGGCTTTCGCCGATCCAGCCGGTATCACACGGTTGGCCACCGCCCTGGGGATGAAACAGGGTAGCGCGCAGCACCACGGCGAACTCGTTCTCGGAGGGCGTGCAATCCAGGACTTCCACATTGGCGCTGAGATCATCGCTATGGAAAAAGAGGCGATACGTCATATTCCATGCCCTTATTAAAGTTTCTATTTTTATTATATGAAGGCTGGAATTGCGTGATAATCCGTTCAAACATCAAAGGACTGTTGCGCTGTGAGCATAAATCTACCGCTGCCGTTGCTGGGTGAAATGGCGATTTTCGTCAAGGTTGTCGAGACCGGTAGCTTCTCGGAAGCTGCTCGACAGCTGGGCTCGTCGCCTTCGGCAGTGAGTCGCAGCATCTCGCGCCTGGAGAAGGCGCTGGCCACGCGGTTGTTGCAGCGGACCACACGCAAGTTGCGTTTGAGCGACGGTGGCGAAGAGGTGTTCAAGCGCTGTCAGGAAATGGTCAGCGCCGCTCGGTCAGTGATGGAGATCAGTGGCCAGTTCACCCATGAAGCTGAAGGGCTGGTGCGGGTCAGCGTACCGAAGGCGGTGGGGCGATTCGTGATCCATCCGCATATGCCGGAATTTCTGCGTCGTTATCCCAAAGTCGATGTAGAGCTGCTGCTTGAGGATCGTCAGATCGATTTGATCGACGATCATGTTGACCTGGCGATCCGCATTACGGATCGCCCACCGGCCGGCCTGGTCGGCCGGCAATTATTGACCATCGATCATTTACTCTGCGCGACCCCGCAATACCTGGCGGAACACGGAACCCCGACTCATCCCCATGACTTGCTCAATCACAGCTGTATCTATCTGGGCGAAACACCGAGCGATGCACGCTGGAAGTTCAAGAAAGGTACCAAAGCAGTGACCGTCGGTGTCCGTGGCCGGTACGCCGCTAATCACACTGGCGTGCGGCTGGAGGCAGTTCTGCAGCATATCGGCATTGGCAGCTTGCCGTACTTCACGGCGCGTCATGCGCTTGAACAAGGGTTGATTGTGCAAGTCCTGCCGGACTGGACCTTTCTGGCGTCCTATCATGGCGGCGCCTGGTTGCTACATTCACCGACGCGCTATTTGCCGCCCAAACTTCGAGTGTTTATCGATTACCTGGTGGAGTGTCTGGAGAAAGAGCCGACGCTGGGCAAACCGGGAAAATTGAGTGGTCCGGGCAAGGTCGCGGCGGCGTATGAGTTGCCGGAGAGCGATGGATTAGTCTGAAGGCCCTTTCGCGAGCAAGCCACCGAGTCATTCGGCAATGCCACAAAAAAAGGCCCGCATGTTTAACCATGCGGGCCTTTTGTATTTCTGATCCGGGATCAGTGCTTGCTGTCCTGGTTCGACAGGGCCAGCAGTTGTTTTTCCTGATTCCAGTCGAACGGTTCGTCGTTCTGTTCGGCTTCGTAACGACGTTCTTCCAGTGCCTGATACAGGGCGATTTCATCGTCGGGCATGTAATGCAGGCAGTCGCCGGCGAAATACCACAACAGGTCGCGGGGGACCAGGTGGGCAATTTGCGGATAACGGGTGATGACCTGACAAATAATGTCCTGGCCCAGGTATTGGCTTTCGATCGGATCGATTGGCAGCGACGCACGCAGTTCGTCGAAGCGTTCCAGGAACAAGGCATGACTTTCGTCTGGAACCTGCTCGGCTTCACCGACAGCGACCAGGATACTGCGCAGGAGGTCGAGCTGGACGAGAATTTGGTCGAGCATAACGGGAGTCCTCTAGATCAAAAGCAAAACGGGCGCCGGAGTATATAGCTCCAGCGCCCGCTTTTCATCATTGACCCGCCGGATGAGCCACCGCGTTAGCGGGTCTTGCCCTGCGCCAGTTCAAGTTGCTCCTTGGAAAAGTCATCGACGTCGATCACTTTGCGCCGCGCGGTTTCGGCCTCATGCAGGGTATGTGCTTCTGCGGCTTGCAGCACGCCGGCCTCCAGGGCGGCGTCGATGACGTGCTCCCCGGCACCCGGTTTGAACTGCCCGCTCTTGAGCGCAAAGTGCATTTTTTTCTGCAGCGGTTGGGCGGCGCTCAGCAAGTTGCAGGCATGTTGCAGGGCACCAACCGGGTCATCGACTGATTGTGGCCGGTAACATCCCCCCAGCAACTCTTCGAGCGTCGGATCGCCTTTGGCACGGCCAATGACCGCTGCCACTTCGGCGCCGAGTGTGTCCGACGGCCCTTTGTGACGGCGACCGAACGGGAACACGATGACTCGCATCAGGCAACCCAGGACCTTGCTCGGGAAGTTGCTCAGCAGTTCATCCAGCGCCCGTTCCGACTGGCCGAGACTCTCTTCCATGGCCCAGGTAAACAGCGGCGCCATGTGTTCGGGGGAATCGAGGTCGTGGTAACGCTTGAGGGCGGCGGAGGCCAGGTACAAGTTGCTCAGCACATCGCCGAGTCGGGCCGACAGACGCTCGCGACGTTTCAGTTCACCGCCCAGCAGCATCATGCTCAGGTCAGCGAGCAGGGCAAATGCCGCGGCCTGACGGTTGAGGGCGCGGAAGTAGCCCTGGCTGAGTTTGTCTCCAGGTACCTGTTCGAAATGCCCGAAGCCGAGGTTCAGTACCAACGTGCTGGCGGCGTTGCTCACGGCGAAACCGATGTGCTTGAGCAGCAGGCCGTCGAACTCCTTCAGTGCCTGGTCCTTGTCTTCACGGCCGGCGAGGGCCATTTCCTTGAGCACGAACGGATGGCAACGGATCGCGCCTTGACCAAAGATCATCAGGTTGCGCGAAAGGATGTTCGCGCCTTCCACCGTGATGAAGATCGGCGCGCCTTGCCAGCTGCGCCCGAGGTAGTTGTTGGGGCCCATGATGATCGCCTTGCCGCCATGTACGTCCATGGCGTGGCTGATGCATTCGCGACCGCGTTCGGTGAGGTGATACTTGAGAATCGCCGAGAGCACCGAAGGTTTCTCGCCGAGATCCACCGCGTTGGCGGTGAGCATCCGCGCGGCGTCCATCATCCAGGCGTTGCCGCCGATACGTGCCAGCGCTTCCTGAATCCCTTCGAAGGCCGACAGCGGCACGTTGAATTGCTCGCGAACCTGAGCGTATTGGCCGGTCACCAGACTGGTGAACTTGGCCGCCCCGGTGCCGACTGCCGGCAGCGAAATAGAACGCCCGACCGACAGGCAATTCATCAGCATCATCCAGCCTTTGCCGAGCATCTCCTGGCCGCCGATGAGGAAGTCCAACGGCACGAATACGTCCTTGCCGGAGTTCGGGCCGTTCATGAACGCGGCGCCGAGGGGCAGGTGGCGTCGACCGATGTCCACACCGGCGGTGTCGGTCGGGATCAACGCGAGGCTGATGCCAAGGTCTTCCTCGTCACCCAGCAGATGATCCGGGTCATAAGCCTTGAACGCCAGGCCGAGCAGGGTGGCGACCGGGCCGAGGGTGATGTAGCGTTTTTCCCAGTTCAGCCGCAGCCCCAGGACTTCCTGGCCTTCCCATTCACCTTTGCAGATCACCCCGGTGTCAGGCATAGCGCCCGCATCGGAGCCGGCCAGCGGGCCGGTCAACGCGAAACACGGGATGTCGTCGCCACGCGCCAGACGGGGCAGGTAATGGTTGCGTTGTTCATCGGTGCCGTAATGCAGCAACAGTTCGGCCGGGCCGAGGGAGTTGGGCACCATCACGGTCGATGCCAGGTCGCCGCTGCGGGTGGCCAGTTTCATCGCCACTTGCGAGTGGGCGTAGGCGGAAAATCCCTTGCCGCCGAACTCCTTCGGGATGATCAGGGCAAAAAAACCATTCTGCTTGATGTGCGCCCAAGCCTCGGCCGGCAGGTCCATCGCCTGGCCGATCTGCCAGTCGCTGACCATGGCGCAGAGCTCCTCGGTCGGGCCATCGATGAACGCCTGTTCTTCTTCGCTCAACTGCGCTTTGGGATAGGACAGCAGTTTGTTCCAGTCCGGACGCCCGCTGAACAGCTCGCCATCCCACCAGACGGTGCCGGCATCGATGGCGTCGCGTTCGGTTTGCGACATTGGCGGTAGGGTTTTCTGGAACCAGTTGAACAATGGGGCACTGAAATATTTGCGCCGCAGGTCGGGCAGCAGCAGTGGCGCCGCGACGACGGCCAGCACGATCCAGAAAATCAGCAGCAGCCAGCCTCGAGCGTGGCTGAAGATTCCCATCGCCAGCAGATAGACCGCCACGATACCCAGGGCGGGCAGGGGCGCGATGCGGCGGTGAGCCAGCCAGGCAATCCCGACCACCAGAACCAGTATCCACAACAACAGCATATTCAATCCTCCGTGAAGCCAGGGTCAAAACCACCTTCAGAGCTTAGACGGCATCTGCAAAACAGGGTGGTCAGAGCGATGTGTTTGAAATCGTGGGAAACAGCGGTGAATTTCGTGAGTGATAGCGCTGGCGGACGCTGTAAAAAAGCTCCGCTGAGCGTGCGACAAGCTCTCGTATTTGGCCGAAACGTCGTTATCTCTGTGCTGGGTCTGCCGATAGACTCAGGGCTTCTCCAGGAGATTGTTCTCATGCACGAGTACCTGAGCCCCGGCCGCTTCATCGATAGTGACCACCCAGCGGTGGTGGAGTTCGCTGAACGGCACCGCGGCAACAGCCGTGATCCGGTCGAGCAGGCGGTGAGCCTGTATTACGCCGTGCGTGAAGCGGTGCGCTACAACCCCTACACCTTCAGCCGTGATCCCGCGACCTTGCGTGGCAGTTATGCGCTGGCCACCGGTGAGAGCTACTGCGTACCCAAAGCCACCTTGCTGGCCGGTTGCGCGCGGCACTGCGGGATCGCCGCGCGGATCGGTCTTGCGGATGTGCGCAATCACCTGTCGACCCCGCGCTTGATCGAGTTGCTCAAGAGTGACGTGTTCGCCATGCACGGTTACACCGAGTTGTATTTGCAGGGGCGTTGGGTCAAGGCCACACCGGCGTTCAACCAGAAGCTCTGTGAGCTGTTCGATGTACCGGCGCTGGAGTTCGACGGGATCAATGACAGCGTCTTCCACCCGTTCAATCGCCAGGGGCTGCAGTCGATGGAGTACCTGGTCGACCATGGCCAGTTCGCCGACGTGCCCGAAGCGTTCTTCTTCGAGTACCTGGAAAAACTCTACCCGCATTTGTTCGGTGAGCAGTCGCCAGCCCTGTTGGGCGACATGCAGAGCGATTTGAGTCGCGGCTGATCCGGGGCGTAGACTGCCTCGGCATTCATCCATCGAGGAGCGGTCATGCTGAAGATCTGGGGTCGGAAAAATTCGTCGAATGTCAGAAAGGCACTGTGGTGCGCCGAAGAGCTCGGGCTGACCTACGAAACGCAGGATGCGGGCGGGGCTTTTGGTGTGGTCGACACACCGGAATATCGCGCGATGAACCCCAATGGCCGCATTCCGGTGATTGAAGACGACGGTTTTGTGCTGTGGGAATCCAACGCCATCGTGCGTTACCTGGCTGCCCGTCACGCAGCGGGTTCGAACTGGTTCCCGGCCGATGTGCAGGCCCGGGCGAGCGCGGAAAAGTGGATGGACTGGACCACTTCGTCGTTTGCCGAACCTTTCCGCCAGGTGTTCTGGGGCGTATTGCGCACCCCGGCCGATCAGCAGGATTGGGTGGCGATCAACGCGGCGCAGAAAACCTGTGAGCAATTGCTGTCGATGGTCGACCAGGCATTGGCGCAGAAGCCGTATTTGTCCGGCGACGAGATCGGCGCGGGCGATATTCCGTTGGGCAGCTTTATCTATGCCTGGTTCGAGATGCCCATCGAGCGAGCGCCAATGCCTCATCTGCAAGCCTGGTATGCGCGACTGAAGCAACGTCCGGCTTATCAAAAAGCTGTCATGACCGCGTTGACTTAATACTGACTATCAACACACTTGACTGTACTTGTGCGGCGTCGCCAAGCACCATTGCGTTCATGCGCCGCGGTTGCATGGGTCGCCGCCCGCTCTTATTTATTCCTGACTTTCCTTCTTGGTGCGTAAATCCGATATGAGTTCTGCTCTGTCCATCCGGCAGCTAACCAAAACCTACGGCAACGGTTTCCAGGCCTTGAGTGGTATCGATCTGGATGTCGCCGAAGGTGACTTTTTCGCCTTGCTCGGCCCCAACGGCGCCGGCAAATCCACGACCATCGGCATTCTCTCGACCCTGGTGAACAAGACCAGCGGAACGGTGAATATCTTTGGCCACGACCTGGACCGCGACCCGGCGGGGCTCAAGCGCTGCATCGGCGTGGTGCCGCAGGAATTCAACTTTAACCAGTTTGAAAAGACCTTCGACATCGTCGTGACCCAGGCCGGTTACTACGGTATCCCGCCCAAAATCGCCAAGGAACGCGCTGAGCAATACCTGACTCAGCTCGGCCTGTGGGACAAGCGCGATGTGCCGTCACGCTCACTGTCGGGCGGCATGAAGCGTCGACTGATGATTGCGCGTGCGCTGGTGCATGAACCGCGCCTGCTGATCCTCGACGAACCGACTGCCGGCGTGGACATCGAACTGCGTCGCTCGATGTGGACTTTCCTCACCGAGCTGAACCAGAAAGGCATCACCATCATCCTCACCACGCATTACCTGGAAGAGGCTGAGCAGCTGTGCCGCAACATCGGCATCATCGACCACGGCACCATCGTCGAAAACACCAGCATGCGTAACCTGCTCAGCCAGCTGCATGTCGAGACGTTCCTGCTGGACCTGAAGAACGACATGACGGTGGCGCCGCAGTTGATCGGCTATCCGACTCGCCTGGTCGACAGCCACACCCTGGAAGTCCAGGTCGACAAGGCCGTCGGTATTACCGCGTTGTTCGGTCAGTTGGCCATGCAGAACATCGAAGTGCTGAGCCTGCGCAACAAAACCAATCGCCTTGAGGAGTTGTTCGTGTCTCTGGTGGAGAAAAATCTGGCGAAGGTGGCCGTATGAGTTCCGAACTGAAACCCAACCTCGTTGCGCTCAATACCATTGTTTATCGAGAGGTCCGGCGTTTTACCCGGATCTGGCCGCAGACCCTGCTGCCGCCAGCCATCACCATGGTTCTGTACTTTGTGATCTTCGGTAATCTGATTGGCCGGCAAATCGGTGATATGGGTGGCTTCACCTATATGGAATACATCGTGCCGGGCTTGATCATGATGTCGGTGATCACCAACGCCTACGGCAACGTGGTCTCAAGCTTTTTCGGCAGCAAATTCCAACGCTCCATCGAAGAACTGATGGTTTCACCGGTTTCGCCGCACACCATCCTGATCGGCTACACCGTGGGCGGAGTGCTGCGTGGCCTGGCGGTGGGGGTGATCGTGACGCTGCTTTCGCTGTTCTTCACTCACCTGCAAGTGCACCATTTGGGGATTACCCTGCTGGTGGTGCTGCTGACGGCAACGATCTTTTCGCTACTGGGTTTCATCAACGCGGTTTTTGCACGCAACTTCGACGATATTTCGATTATCCCGACGTTCGTGCTGACGCCGTTGACCTACCTGGGCGGGGTGTTTTATTCGATCAGCCTGCTGCCACCGTTCTGGCAGACCGTGTCGCTGGCCAACCCGGTGCTGCACATGGTCAACGCTTTCCGTTACGGCATCCTCGGCGTTTCGGACATCAAGATCAGCATCGCCATTACCTTCATGCTGGTGGCAACCGTGGTGCTGTACATCGGTTGCGCGCGGTTGCTGGTCAGCGGACGCGGGATGCGCACCTAACCTGCGGCAAACTCGATCCTTGTGGGAGCGAGCTTGCCAGCACTGCAAAAGATGGGTACTACACAAAAAACGGCCTCCCAAGTGGATAATGCTGTTCACTTAAGCCGATGTTTCAGGCACATCCGCAGTTGTGGCGAGGGAGCTTGCTCCCGCTGGGGCGCGAAGCGGCCCTGAATTGGGCCTGCTGCGCAGTCCAGCGGGAGCAAGCTCCCTCGCCACAGATACTTCTCAGGCCTCCAGCGTTGCTCCCAAGTGGAGGCCTTTGTTTATTGATGATCGTTCCCACGCGGGAACGATCAGCGTGTTGGCGTGCTACTGCGGTGAGTCCGGTGGATCGAGGTGATCCAGCGCCCGATTCACCGCCAACTCGGCCAGAGAAATCATCTGTTGAATCGCCAGTGCGGTATTGCGTTTGGGGCCTTCAAGTTCAAACGCCAGATCGCTGGCCATGACATTGACCGAGGCGAGGGTCTCGCAGGCGTGGGCCAGCAGGGTTTCGCTGTCGATGTCGGGGGCGATGACAAAAATGCAGCCGGGGCGTCGGTCGGCTAACAACTGCTTGGTCTCGGGTAGCACCAGGTAATGATCGAGCGCACGGTGCGCGGCGGAGTGGAGTTCTTTTGAATCGAGGGAGGCGTAGGGAGAAACCGGATCGGTTTCGGGCGGATTTGGAGTTGGTTTGAACATTGTTGTAATTTCCTCTTTGGAGCTACCACCGATTCGCTGCTAAACGAAAGGGTGGCGGCTGTACGCAGGTTAGCAGACCGGGAGGAATCACGAAAAACCGGCGCACCCGAGGGTGCCCTGCGCACAGCCACCATAGAGTTCAGGGATGGAATACCTGAATTTCTGAAGTGCAGTGCACCTACGTGAAACCTCCGAGCTGCTAAACCCGATCGCTGATGGGCAGCGACAGGAGAACAATAGAAGCGAGGACCAAAGCGCACAAGCCGGCGGATTCTGGCGTAGGTGTAGGTCGCTACGCAAGGTGCTGTAGCCTCCGACGGGGGCTGAGTCGGCAAATATAAACGCGCGTAACGGAATCAATAACGGCACCTCAAAGGTGCCGTTATTGCGTTCTACATCCGACTCTGCCTGCGCCGCGTCCATTGCCGACCGACCCACCAGCGCCAGTAGGTCATGGTCAGGCAGTAGGCCAACGCGCCGAGCACCAGGCCAGTCACCACCGAGCCCAGTAGAAACGGTTGCCAAAGAGTCGACAGCTCACCGCTGATCCATTCCCAGGTCAGCTCATCCGGCAGGCTGCGGGCGGGGACATCCATCAGCCAGGCGCCGGTCTGATAGGTGCAGTAAAACACCACGGGCATGGTGATCGGGTTGGTCAGCCAGACCAGACTCACGGCGATCGGAATATTGCCGCGCAGCCAAATGGCGAGCATTGCCGCCACCAGCATTTGCAACGGAATCGGTAGAAATGCGGCGAACACGCCAATGGCCATGGCGCGCGCAACCGAATGCCGATTGAGGTGCCAGAGGTTCGGGTCGTGCAGCAGCGTGCCGAGAAAGCGTAAGGATTTGTGTTCCCGGATGCTGGTCGGGTCTGGCATGTAACGTTTGAATAAGCGCCGGGGCATAAGGCTTCTCGGTCGGTTCAAGCGGCAAGTATGCCCGGATTCTACGGAGCGCCCGTTCAGACTTTGTGACAATTAATAAATGCGGACTGTGGTAACTCGGCTAATCCAAGAGAGGGGACTCTCAAGGACAGGCTAATGCGCACAGGGATGTTGGCGCTCGCGTTGGGTCTGTTGGCCTTGCGTTTTTTACCGGTGTTGCCACCGGTCTGGTTACTGCTGTTGCTGCCCGTACTGGCATTGATGCTGTTGCCATTTCGCACGTACCCACTGGCGTTTTTTCTGTTCGGTTTCAGCTGGGCGTGTGCCAGTGCGCACTGGGCCTTGGCGGATCGTTTGGCGCCGGACCTCGACGGGCAAACCCGCTGGGTCGAAGGACGAGTCGTCGGCTTGCCGCAGAACGCGCAAGGCGTGGTGCGTTTCGAGTTGGCCGATAGCGAATCGCGGCGCACACGCTTGCCGGGTTTAATGCGATTGGCCTGGTACGACGGTCCGACGGTCAACAGCGGCGAGCGCTGGCGACTGGCGGTGAAATTGAAGCGCCCCACAGGCCTGCTCAATCCGCAGGGCTTTGATTACGACGCTTGGCTGTTGGCACAACGCATCGGCGCGACGGGAAGCGTCAAGGACGGGCAGTTGCTCCGGCCTGCACAAGGGGCTTGGCGTGATGCTGTTCGCCAGCGTTTGCTGGCGGTCGATGCACAAGGGCGAGAGGGGGCGTTGGCGGCGCTGGTGCTGGGCGACGGCTCTGGGTTGAGCAGCGAAGACTGGCGCGCGTTGCAAGACACCGGCACCGTGCATTTGCTGGTGATCTCCGGGCAGCACATCGGTTTGCTGGCCGGAATGGTTTATCTGCTGATTGCCGGATTGGCGCGTTATGGATTGTGGCCGCAGAGATTGCCTTGGCTGCCGTGGGCCTGCGGCATGGCATTCGCGGCGGCGCTCGGTTACGGGTTGCTCGCCGGTTTCGAGGTGCCGGTGCGCCGGGCCTGCGTGATGATCGGTCTGGTGCTGTTATGGCGCCTGCGGTTTCGTCATCTGGGGGCCTGGTGGCCTTTGCTGCTGGCGTTGAATACGGTGTTGTTGCTTGAGCCGTTGGCCAGTTTGCAGGCGGGGTTCTGGTTGTCATTTGCAGCGGTGGCGGTGCTGATTTTTACCTTCGGCGGCCGTTTGGGCGCCTGGCGCTGGTGGCAAACCTGGACGCGGGCGCAATGGCTGATCGCGATTGGCTTGTGTCCGTTGCTGCTGATACTCGGTTTGCCCATCAGTCTCAGTGGCCCGTTGACCAATCTGCTGGCCGTGCCGTGGATCAGCCTGGTGGTGTTGCCCCCGGCTTTGCTCGGGACGTTGCTGTTGCCGCTGCCTTATATCGGCGAGGGGCTGTTGTGGCTGGCCGGCGGCTTGCTTGACGTGCTGTTCAACGGTCTGGCATTGGTGGCCGGGCGGATACCGGCATGGGTTGCCCCGGTGATTCCCCTTTGGGTCTGGGGGATAAGTGCTTCGGGCGCTTTTCTGCTGTTGTTACCCAAAGGCCTGCCCATGCGGTTGTTGGGCTGGCCGATGCTGCTGTTGATGGTGCTCCCGCCACTCAGATCCGTACCTGACGGCATGGCTGAAATCTGGCAACTGGACGTCGGCCAGGGCTTGGCCATTGTGGTCCGCACGCGTCATCACACGTTGCTCTACGATGCTGGTCCGCGTTTCGGTGATTTCGATCTGGGCGAGCGGGTGGTGTTGCCGTCGTTGCGCAAGCTCGGTGTGCGCAAGCTGGAGGTGATGTTGATCAGTCATGCCGATGCCGATCACGCCGGTGGCGCGCGCTCGGTCGCACGCGGATTGCCGGTGGCGCAGGTGCTCAGCGGTGATCCCGAAGCCCTGCCGGCCGAGTTGTACGCGCAGGCCTGCGAGAGCGGTCAGCGCTGGGAGTGGGACGGTGTGGGTTTTACGCTCTGGCAATGGTCCGGGGCGAGTGAGAGCAACCAGAAGTCCTGCGTCCTGCAGATCGAAGCCAACGGCGAGCGTCTGTTGTTGACTGGCGACATCGACGCCTGGGCCGAGCAGGCGTTGCTGGAAAGTCCGCTGGCGGTCGCGACCGACTGGCTACAAGCGCCGCATCACGGCAGTCGCAGCTCATCGTCGATGGCCTTTCTCACCGCGTTGGCACCCAAGGCTGTGTTGATTTCTCGTGGGCACGACAATTCGTTCGGTCATCCGCATCCGCAAGTGCTGGCGCGTTATCGCAAGCTGGGTATGCAGGTTTATGACAGCGCCGAGCAGGGCGCCTTGCGTTTGCGTCTGGGGGCGTTCGAGGCGCCCGAGTCACTGCGCCAGCAACCACGTTTCTGGCGTGCACCGCCGTTGGTCAGCCAATAACCACCGGTCATCAGCGCGGCGCGCCATGCGACACACGGTCTGTGGCGTGTCGGGTCTCTCTGTCGAGTCTGTATGTTAAAGTGGCGGACTTTTTCGAGGGGACTGTCACTGTGTGGGAATTGGTCAAATCCGGCGGCTGGATGATGCTGCCGATCATTCTGAGTTCCATCGCGGCAATGGCGATCGTTGCCGAGCGTCTCTGGACCTTGCGGGCCAGCCGTGTGACCCCGGAGCATTTGCTCGGGCAGGTCTGGGTCTGGATCAAGGACAAGCAACTCAACAAGGAAAAACTCAAGGAACTGCGCGCCAACTCACCGTTGGGCGAGATCCTCGCCGCGGGCCTGGCCAACTCCAAGCATGGTCGCGAGATCATGAAAGAGTGCATCGAAGAGGCCGCCGCCCGGGTGATCCACGAGCTGGAACGCTACATCAACGCGCTGGGCACCATCGCCGCCATGGCGCCGTTGCTCGGCCTGCTCGGCACGGTGTTGGGCATGATCGATATCTTCAGTTCGTTCATGAGCACCGGCATGACCACCAACGCAGCGGTGCTGGCCGGCGGTATTTCCAAAGCCTTGATCACCACGGCTTCAGGCCTGATCGTCGGTATCCCGTCGGTGTTCTTCCACCGGTTCCTGCAACGGCGCATCGATGAACTCGTCGTGGGCATGGAGCAGGAAGCCATCAAGCTGGTTGAAGTGGTGCAGGGCGACCGTGACGTCGATCTGGCTGAGGGCAAAGCGTGAAATTCCGCCGTAAGCAACGGGAGAACGTGGACATCAACCTCGTGTCGCTGATCGACGTGGTGTTTGTCCTGCTGCTGTTCTTCGTCGTGACCACCACTTTTACCCGGGAAACCCAGCTGCGCGTCGACCTGCCGGAAGCTGTCAGCGGGTCACCTGCCGAAGACCAGCAGGCCAAGCAACTGGACATCGCCATCAGCGCCGACGGCGTGTTTTCGGTCAACAACCAATTGTTGCCGAAGAACGATCTGGCCAGCCTGATCGACGCCTTGAAGAAGGAGTCGAATGGCGACACCAATTCGCCGCTGTCGATCAGCGCCGATGGCAAAACCCAGCATCAGGCCGTCGTCACGGCGATGGATGCCGCGGGCAAGCTGGGTTTCACCCACTTGCGCATGACCACCGTTGAGGCGGCGCCGGCACCCTGATGGCCATGTCCGATCGCTTGCTCGCCGCCTGGTACGCCGGTCATCCGGCGCTGAAACTGTTGCAGCCACTGGAGTGGCTGTACCGGCGCGTGGTCACGGCCAAGCGCGAACGGTTTCTGGCCGGCCAGGGCGAGATCTACCAGCCACCGGTGCCGCTGATCGTGGTTGGCAACATTACGGTGGGCGGTACCGGCAAGACGCCGTTGATCCTGTGGATGATCGAACACTGCCAGCGCAGCGGCTTGCGGGTTGGTGTGGTCAGTCGCGGTTATGGCGCCAAACCGCCGCAATTGCCCTGGCGGGTCGACGCCGGGCAGAGCGCGGCCATCGCAGGCGACGAACCGTTGTTGATCGTCCAGCGCACCGGCGTGCCATTGATGATTGACCCAGATCGCAGTCGCGCCGTGCAGGCACTGCTGGCCGCTGAGCCGCTGGATCTGATTCTGTCTGACGATGGCATGCAACATTACCGTCTGGCACGCGATCTTGAGCTGGTGCTGATCGATGCCGCACGCGGACTGGGCAATAAGCGCTGCCTGCCGGCTGGCCCTCTGCGTGAGCCGGTCGAACGCCTGCAAAGCGTCGATGCGCTGCTCTACAACGGTGCCACGGCAGATCGCGACGACGGCTTTGCCTTCCAGCTGCGACCGACCGCGCTGGTCAACCTGCTGACGGGCGAACGGCGCTCGCTTGAGCATTTCCCTGCTGGCCAGGCCTTGCACGCGGTGGCCGGAATCGGTAATCCGCAACGTTTCTTCAATACCCTTGAAACGCTACACTGGCAGCCTGTTCCACATGCTTTTGCCGACCACGCCGAATACAGCGCGGCGGCCTTGAATTTCACACCGTCGCTACCGTTGGTGATGACCGAGAAGGATGCGGTGAAATGCCGAACCTTCGCGGCCGCTGACTGGTGGTATCTGACGGTCGATGCTGCGCCATCGCCGGCCTTCGTGGCCTGGTTCGACACGCAGTTGATGCGGCTGTTGCCCGCACGGCTTTTGCCTTAAAACGCTTTTATCCAGGGAATGCTCATGGACACCAAATTGCTCGACATCCTCGCTTGCCCGATCTGCAAAGGTCCGCTCAAGCTCAGCGCCGATAAAACCGAGCTGATCAGCAAAGGCGCCGGTCTGGCCTATCCGATTCGTGATGGCATTCCGGTGATGCTCGAAAGCGAAGCGCGCACCCTGACGGCAGAAGAGCGTCTGGATAAATGAGCACTGCCTTCACCGTTGTGATTCCGTCGCGTTTTGCTTCCACCCGTCTGCCGGGCAAGCCTCTGCAAATGATTGCCGGCAAGCCGATGATCCAGCACGTCTGGGAACAGGCGAGCAAAAGCAGTGCGCAACGGGTGGTGGTTGCCACGGACGATGCGCGCATTGTCGAGGCCTGCAAGGCCTTTGGCGCTGAAGTGGTGATGACTCGCGAGGACCACAACTCCGGCACCGATCGTCTGGCTGAAGTCGCTGCCCAACTGGGCCTGGCGCCGGACGCTATCGTGGTCAACGTGCAGGGCGACGAGCCGTTGATTCCACCGAGTGTGATCGATCAGGTTGCGGCCAACCTGGCGGCCCATACCGAAGCGCGCATGGCGACTCTGGCCGAGCCGATCGAAGACGTTGAAACCCTGTTCAACCCCAACGTGGTCAAGGTCGTCAGCGATCTGAATGGCCTGGCGCTGACGTTCAGCCGCGCGACCTTGCCGTGGGCGCGTGACGACTTCGCCAAGAGCCGCGAGCAATTGCCGGCTGGCGTTCCTTACCGTCGGCACATCGGGATCTATGCCTATCGCGCCGGTTTCCTGCATGACTTCGTCAGCTGGGGCCCATGCTGGCTGGAAAACACCGAGAGTCTGGAGCAGCTGCGAGCGCTCTGGCACGGTGTGCGGATTCACGTTGCCGATGCACTGATTGCGCCGCCACCGGGTGTCGACACGGCTGAAGACCTCGAGCGCGTTCGTCGCCTGCTGGAGGCCTGATGCGGGTTCTGTTCGTCTGCCTGGGCAACATCTGCCGTTCACCCACGGCTGAAGGTGTGCTGCGACACAAACTGCGTGAAGCGGGTCTGGCCGATCAGGTCGAAGTGGC
This sequence comes from Pseudomonas helvetica, assembly GCF_039908645.1. Classification (NCBI taxonomy): domain Bacteria; kingdom Pseudomonadati; phylum Pseudomonadota; class Gammaproteobacteria; order Pseudomonadales; family Pseudomonadaceae; genus Pseudomonas; species Pseudomonas helvetica. The sequence goes on along the minus strand of NZ_CP150917.1, from coordinate 4,376,112 downwards.
TTCTGCGGGCACCGGCGACTGGCACGTCGGCAAGGCGCCGGACAAGCGCAGCCAGGCCGCCGCGTTGCGCCGTGGTTATGACTTGTCTGCGCAACGTGCTCAACAGGTCACGCGCGCCGACTTTTCCAGCTATGACCTGATCCTCGCCATGGACCACAGCAACCTGCGCAACCTCAAGGCGTTGCAACCGGCCAAGGGCAGGGCGGAGCTGGATTTGTTCCTGCGCCGCTATGAGTCGAGCGTGGATGAGGTACCGGATCCTTATTACGACGGCGATCAAGGCTTCGAGCAGGTGCTGGACCTGATCGAGCGCGCCAGCGATTTGCTGGTGATTGAATTGAAGGGACGCTTATGACTTTGCACCTGCAATCGCAGGTTTCGCTGAAGCCGTATAACAGCTTTGGCGTGGACGTGCGCGCGCAATGGTTCGCCGAAGCCCACAGTGATGCCGATGTGCGCGAGGCGCTGGCGTATTCGGCGGCGCACGCTGTGCCGCTGCTGGTGATTGGCGGTGGCAGCAACCTGTTGTTGACCGCAGACATTGCCGCGCTGGTGCTGCGCATGGCCACCCGTGGTATTCGGGTGTTGAGCGACGACGGCAGTCAGGTGGTGATCGAAGCCGAGGCCGGTGAAAGCTGGCACCCGTTTGTGCAATGGACACTGGCGCAGGGCCTGTCGGGCCTTGAGAACCTCAGCCTGATCCCCGGCACCGTCGGTGCCGCGCCGATGCAGAACATCGGGGCCTATGGGGTCGAGATCAAGGATGTGTTCGCCGGTCTGACCGCGCTGGACCGCCAGACCGGCGAGCTGCGCGATTTCACGCTGGCCGAGTGCAACTTTGCCTACCGTGACAGCCTGTTCAAGCAGCAAGTCGGTCGCTGGCTGATCCTGCGGGTGCGTTTTGCCCTGAACCGCGTCGAGCATCTGCATCTGGAATACGGCCCGGTTCGTCAGCGCCTGACCGAGCAAGGCATCGATCATCCCACTGCGACCGATGTCAGCCAGGCGATTTGCAGCATTCGCAATGAGAAACTCCCTGACCCGGCGGTGCTCGGCAATGCCGGCAGCTTCTTCAAGAACCCGTTGGTATCGGCAGCGCTGGCGGCACAAATTCGCCTCGAGCATCCGGGCCTGGTTGGTTATCCACAAGCGGATGGCCGGGTGAAACTGGCGGCTGGCTGGTTGATCGAGCAGGCGGGCTGGAAAGGCTTTCGTGACGGCGACGCCGGCGTGCATCGCTTGCAGTCGCTGGTGCTGGTCAACTACGGCACGGCCACCGGGCTTGAGTTGCTTAACCTGGCACAGCGGATCCAGAGAGACATCGCCGAGCGCTTCAATGTCGAGCTGGAGATGGAGCCGAATCAGTATTGAGCTACGCTTGATCGCTGAATCCAGAGCCCTGCACACCTTCCTTGGTTGCAGGGCTTTTTTGTTAATGCTGAGTTAACTTAGCCTGCTAACGATGCAATCATTTGCTCCATAACTCTACCTATATGCGGGCGTGCCCATGATTACCCTGAAGCTCAATGGTCAAGATCATCAACTCGACGTCACCGAGGACATGCCGCTGCTCTGGGCAATCCGCGATGTGGCCGGTTACAACGGCACCAAATTCGGTTGCGGCATGGGCCTGTGTGGCGCCTGCACGATTCATATCGACGGCGCCCCGGCGCGCAGTTGCATCACGCCTATCGGTTCGGTGATCGGGCAGGACGTCAGCACCATCGACAACTTGCACAGCGATCCGGTTGGCCAGGTCGTCCAGCAAGCCTGGCTCGACACGGCAGTCGCCCAGTGCGGATTTTGCCAGGGCGGGCAGATCATGTCGGCCACGGCGTTGCTCAAGACCAACCCCAATCCCAGCGATGAACAGATCGAACAGGCGATGGTCGGCAATATCTGCCGCTGCGGCACGTACAACCGCATCAAGACCGCGATCCGCCAGGCCTCCACTCATCTGCAGGAGCGCAAGGCATGAGCCAGCTACCGAATGATTTCGCCCTGAGCAACCTCAGTCGTCGCGGTTTTCTCAAAGGCGTGAGTGCGACCGGTGCGCTGGTGCTCGCTGCCAGTTGGGGCTGGCAGGACGCGTTCGCCGAAGAGAAGAAATTCGGTGCCGCCGGTATGCCCAACGGCTGGATCGATGATCCCAAGGTCTACGTGAGCATTGCCGCCGACGGCAGCGTGACGGTGGTCTGCAACCGCTCGGAAATGGGCCAGGGCGTGCGCACCAGCTTGAGCATGGTGGTCGCCGATGAACTGGACGCCGATTGGGCAATGGTCAAAGTCCGGCAAGCGCCGGGCGATGAGGTGCGCTTCGGCAACCAGGACACCGACGGTTCGCGCAGCATGCGCCATTGGTATGAGCCGATGCGCCGTTGCGGTGCTGCTGCGCGAACCATGCTGGAACAAGCCGCAGCCGATCAGTGGAAAGTCCCGGTTGGCGAATGCCGCGCGCAATTGCACAAAGTTATCCACCAGCCCACCGGGCGTGAACTCGGCTACGGTGCGCTCGCCGCCGCTGCGGGTGCGCTGTCAGTGCCGGCTCGTGAAAGCCTGCGGCTCAAGCAGTCGTCGGAATTCCGTTATATCGGTAAGGAAGGGACTAAGGCTATCGATGGTGCGGACATCGTCAATGGTCGTGCGGTCTACGGTGCCGACGTGCACTTTGACGGCATGCTCTTCGCCACCGTGGCGCGGCCGGCGGTTTATGGCGGCAAGGTCAAGTCCTTCGATGCCAGTGCGGCGCTGAAGGTCCCGGGCGTGGTCAAGGTCATCCAGATTGAAAGCCGCCCATTGCCCTCGGAATTCCAGCCGTTGGGCGGGGTGGCGGTGATTGCCAGCAATACCTGGGCGGCGATCAAGGGTCGTGAGGCGTTGAAGATCGAGTGGGATGACGGTGCCAATGCCGGTTACGACTCGATTGCCTATCGCAAGGAGCTGGAAGCCGCAGCCCTGAAACCGGGCAAAGTGGTGCGCAGCACCGGCAATATCGACGAGGCCATGAACAGCGCCGACAGCAGTCTGGAAGCGGCCTACTACTTGCCGCATCTGGCACAGTCGCCAATGGAGCCGATGGTTGCCGTTGCACGTTTCAAGGACGGCCATTGCGAAGCCTGGGCGCCAAGTCAGGCGCCGCAAGTGACCCGCGAGCGCATCGCCGAGCGTTTGGGTATCCCATTCGACAAGGTCACAGTCAATGTCACCTTGTTGGGCGGTGGTTTCGGTCGCAAGTCCAAGCCGGACTTCATTCTTGAAGCGGCAATCCTGGCCAAGGAGTTTCCCGGCAAGGCTGTGCGGGTGCAATGGACCCGTGAAGACGACATCCACTGTTCGTACTTCCATACCGTCTCGGCGGAATACCTCAAGGCCAGCCTGAACAAGGACGGTATGCCGTCCGGCTGGTTGCACCGCACCGTGGCGCCCAGCATCACCGCGTTGTTCGCGCCAGGCATGAATCACGAGGCGGCCTTCGAGTTGGGCATGGGCTTTACCAACATGGCCTACGCGATTCCCAATGTGCGCCTGGAAAACCCTGACGCGGTGGCGCATACCCGGGTTGGTTGGTATCGCTCGGTGTCGAACATTCCTCACGGTTTCGCGATTCAGAGCTTTGTCGATGAGTTGGCACACAAGGCCGGACAAGACCCGCTGAAGTACCAGATCAAGCTCTTGGGGCCGGACCGTCAGATCGATCCGCGAACCCTGAGCGAAGAGTGGAACTACGGCGAATCCCCTGAGCGTTATCCGATCGATACGGCGCGCCTGCGTGGCGTTCTGGAAGCGGCGGCCAGGGGTGCCGGCTGGGGGCGCAAATTGCCCAAGGGTCGTGGTTTGGGCCTGGCGGTGCATTACAGCTTCGTCACCTATGTGGCGGCGGTCATCGAGGTTGAAGTCAAGGATGACGGTACGCTGATCGTGCACAAGGCCGACATCGCGGTCGATTGTGGTCCGCAGATCAACCCGGAACGGATTCGCTCGCAGTTCGAAGGCGCCTGCGTGATGGGCCTGGGTAACGCGGTGCTGGGCGAAATCAGCTTCAAGGACGGCAAGGTCCAGCAGGACAACTTCCATATGTACGAAGTGGCGCGCATGTCCCTGGCGCCGAAAGAGGTGGCGGTGCATTTGGTCACGCCACCCGGCAATGTGCCGCTGGGCGGTGTCGGTGAACCGGGCGTGCCGCCCATCGCTCCGGCGCTGTGCAATGCGATCTTCGCCGCCACCGGCAAGCGTATTCGCAGCTTGCCAGTTCGCTACCAGTTGCAAGGCTGGCAGCAGACCAAAGCCTGATGCGCAGCGTTGAACAGGGTATGAAGCTGGGCGCGATCATTCTTGCGGCGGGGCAGGGCAGTCGTTATCGACAAGTGGCGGGTGCCGACCAGGACAAGTTGCTGGCGATGTGCGAAGGGCGCGACGGCATTGTGCGACCGGTGATCGAGCAGGTGCTGCGCAATCTGCCGAAGGGCGTGGACACCCGGTTGTTGGTGACGACGCCGGATCGTCCAGAGGTTGCACGGCTGGCCCGGGCTTATGGTTGCCAGGTGCTGTTGCTGGCGTCGGCGGGCATGGGCGACAGCATTGCGGCGGCGGTCGCTGCGTGCCCGGCGCTGGATGGCTGGCTGGTGGTGTTGGGCGATATGCCGTTTATCTTGCCGTCGAGTATTGAGCGGATTGTCGAGGGGATTGCACTCGATACGATCAGTGTGCCGGTGCAGGGTGGCGAGTTTGGGCATCCGGTAGGATTTGGGCGTTCGTTGGGTGCCGCGTTGATGGCGTTGTCCGGCGACCGTGGGGCCAAGCCGCTGTTTGCCTCGGTGAAAGTGGTTGAGGTGACGGTGGAGGATCCGGGCGTGTTGTGGGATGTGGATGTGCCTGAGGCGTTGATCTTTCAGTAGGTGTCGCCTGACAGATTGCCATCGAGGGTAAGCCTTGCTCCTACAAGTCATGTGTCCTTCGCATCATCACAGGTCGACATAAAACTGTAGGAGCAAGGCTTGCCCTCGATGAACGATAACGCGGTAGGCCTGCTTCACCGCAGGCATAAAAAAGCCCCGCCTGGGTTACCAGGCGGGGCTTTTTAGTGGCTGATGGAATCAGGCGAGCGGTTTAGGCTCGTGTTCTTTTTCCAGGGCCTCAGGTTTGTGCTCTACCACTTCTTCGACGGAACGCAGGTTTTCGTCGATGGTTGGGGCAGCAGGCTCGGCAGTCACTTCGGCGGCCGGGGCAGGGGCTGCCTCGACGACTTCAGCAACAACCGGAGCAGGCTCGACAGCAGCAACCGGTGCAGCAGCGGCAGCCAGTTCGGCTTCCTTCTGCAGGCGCTCGGCTTCACGCTTGCGGCGACGCACTTCACGTGGGTCGTTTGGCGCGCGGCCGCTTGGCGTCAGGGCGCTGACCGGGGCGGCTTCGACAACCGGTGCAGCCACTTCGGCGACAACCGGAGCTTCAACCACTGGAGCAGGCTCGGCAACAACAGCCGGGGCTTCAGCGACTGGCGCTGGAGCTTCGACAGCTGCGGTTTCTGCAACCCAGTTGAACGCAGTTTGCTCTTCGCGAACCTCAGGCGCTTTTTCAGCGACCGGGGCTTCAACCACAGGCTCTGCAACGACTACTGGCTGTTCGACAACTACGGCTGGTTCAACAGCCGCGTGAACTTCAGGCTGTGCTTCACGAACTGGAGCTACTTCAACGGCAGGAGCGACTGGCACTTCGACCGGGGTGGTGGCTTCCACGACTGGCGCTTCAACCTGAGCCACTTTCTGAACAGCTTCTTCAGTCACGGCAGTAGTCGCGCGTTCAGCTTGCTGATGAGCCTGAGCTTCAGCAGGAGCGCTGATCACAGTGCTGGCAACAGCGGCGGTAACGGCCAGGCCGGCAGCCAGTTCGGCGCTTGTTGGCTCTTCGCTGGTTTCGGACTCTTCCGAGCCTTCGATCACGTTGCCGTTGGCATCGCGTTGACGCTCGCGACGGTTGCTGCGACGACGCTGACCACGGGAACGGCGGCGTGGACGATCGCCTTCGGCGTTGTCCTGGCCATCTTCCTGCAGTTGCTCTTCGCTGGTTGGCAGCTCTTCTTCAGCAACGGCGGCAGCGGCTTGTTCGGCACGTGGTTGACGTTCTTCACGCGGTGGGCGTGGAGCGCGCTCTTCACGTGGCTGACGAGCCGGACGCTCTTCAGCAACAGCCGTTACAGCGGCGGCAGCGGCTGGCGCGGCATCCAGAGGTTCACGCAGTTCACGAACCGGGCGCTCTTCACGCTCGCCACGTGGTTTGCGGTCTTCACGAGGGGCGCGTGGTGCGCGCTCTTCACGCGGTGGACGCGGTGCGCGTTCTTCGCGAGCGACTGCTGGAGTCTCTTCGCGGGCTTCGCGTGGTTGACGCTCTTCACGAGGCTCGCGCGGTGCGCGTTCTTCACGAGGGGCGCGCTCTTCGCGTGGCTTGCGTTCTTCATCGCGGCGACCGTTACGGTTGCGGCTCTGCTGACGACCGTTACGACGCTCTTCGTTGCGTGCCGGACGCTCGGCGGCTGGTTTTTCAACCACAACCGGAGCAGCAGGCTCTTCCTTGGTGGCGAACAGGCTCACCAGCGATTTCACCAGGCCTTTGAACAGGCTTGGCTCTGGCGCTGCGACCGGAGCGGCAACGACTTCGGTCGGAACCGGAGCGTTGGCGCGGGCTGGAGCGGTTTTCACGGCGGCTTCCTGGCGAACCAGGGTGCGGGTGGCGGCGGCCGGTTGAACTTCTTCCACTTCAGCAGCGGCAGCAGCGATTTCGTAGCTGGACTGGTTGATGTGGGCTTCCGGGCTGTCATCGCGCAGACGCTGAACTTCGAAGTGCGGCGTTTCGAGGTGATCGTTCGGCAGGATGACGATGCGGGCACGGGTGCGCAGTTCGATCTTGGTGATCGAGTTGCGTTTTTCGTTCAGCAGGAACGCAGCGACCGGGATCGGCACTTGTGCGCGAACTTCGGCAGTGCGGTCTTTCAGGGCTTCTTCTTCGATCAGGCGCAGGATCGCCAGCGACAGCGATTCAACGTCACGGATGATGCCGGTGCCGTTGCAGCGAGGGCAGACGATGCCGCTGCTTTCGCCCAGCGATGGGCGCAGGCGCTGACGGGACATTTCCAGCAGGCCGAAGCGCGAGATGCGACCGACTTGCACGCGAGCGCGGTCGGCTTCCAGGCATTCGCGGACTTTCTCTTCCACGGCGCGCTGGTTCTTGGCAGGGGTCATGTCGATGAAGTCGATGACGATCAGGCCGCCGATGTCGCGCAGGCGCAACTGACGGGCGATTTCTTCGGCAGCTTCAAGGTTGGTCTGCAGGGCGGTTTCTTCGATATCACTGCCTTTGGTGGCGCGCGCCGAGTTGATGTCGATGGACACCAGGGCTTCGGTCGGATCGATAACGATGGAGCCGCCGGAAGGCAGTTCAACGACGCGCTGGAAAGCGGTCTCGATCTGGCTTTCGATCTGGAAACGGTTGAACAGCGGAACGCTGTCTTCGTACAGCTTGATCTTGCTGGCGTACTGCGGCATCACCTGGCGGATGAAGGTCAGGGCTTCGTCCTGGGCTTCAACGCTGTCGATCAGCACTTCGCCGATGTCCTGGCGCAGATAGTCGCGGATCGCACGGATGATCACGTTGCTTTCCTGATAGATCAGGAATGGCGCGGAACGATCCAGCGAGGCTTCTTTGATGGCGGTCCACAGTTGCAGCAGGTAATCGAGGTCCCACTGCATTTCTTCGCTGCTGCGGCCAAGGCCGGCAGTGCGCACGATCAGCCCCATGTCAGCCGGGGCAACCAGGCCGTTCAGGGCTTCACGCAGTTCGTTGCGCTCTTCACCTTCGATGCGACGGGAGATACCGCCGGCACGCGGGTTGTTCGGCATCAATACCAGGTAACGACCGGCCAGGCTGATGAAGGTGGTGAGGGCGGCGCCCTTGTTGCCACGTTCTTCTTTTTCGACCTGAACGATGACTTCCTGGCCTTCGCTCAGGACGTCCTTGATGTTGACGCGGCCTTCAGGGGCTTTCTTGAAGTATTCGCGGGAGATTTCTTTGAGGGGCAGGAAGCCGTGGCGCTCAGAGCCGAAATCGACAAAGGCAGCCTCAAGGCTTGGTTCGATGCGAGTAATCCGGCCTTTATAGATGTTGGCCTTCTTCTGCTCGCGTGCACCGGACTCGATGTCCAGGTCGTAGAGGCGCTGGCCATCTACCAGTGCAACACGCAACTCTTCGGGTTGAGTTGCGTTAATCAGCATTCTTTTCATGTAGTACCGTCGGTTTCCGGGCTGCCGGAAACGGCGTTCGGCACACACGACTTCTCACGGTCGGTGTCAGGTGCGTCAGGAGTGGTTGGCCACTCCAGTGTCTAGCGAGGTTCGACCAATTGGGCCGGAGTCGCGACGTACGCGTCCTGCTTGCTGTGGCTACTTAAGCACTCAGTCAGGAGGAGGAATCAACCGGCGACTGTGGACGAGATGAAGCGTCTAAATATAAGCCTAGTGCTACACAGTCCGACGGTTGTGCATCTCCACCCTACACGTATCCCTGATAATTCGGGTGCTGCCGCGCGCAGAATCCGCAGCGGGTTGGCATTTACCGTGTTCTCCAATGGGGAGTTCACGCTCATGGCTACACAAGACTGGGTGTCAGCTGTTTTGCTGGTACTCAGCTTGTAACAGGCGTTGTTTCCGAAGCACTCGCTCAAGGGCTGGTTCGGGACTGACTGCACTTTGTGAACTGGCCGTAAATATCGGCGCATCAGACGAGTGGTTACTCTGTTGCTGCGCTCGCTTCAGGCCTCATGTCACCTGCGCTTGTTACAATCACAAACCTTCCAATCGTTGCGAAAGCCCCGTAGGACGGCCTCGCGTCCTGATGAATTGCGTTGGTCAGGGCCGGCAATTTGCCGTTTGTCCTCTGTCCAGGCCGCTTTTGGCGGCGTTCGCGACTATAGCAGCAATGATTAAGTGCTTCAATTCCATAAAAAATTGTTATCATTCGCGGCATGACGACTACTGCCCCCTCGACCCCAAGCGTACAACTGCTGGAGGTCTCGCCGGAATATGCCGGCCAACGTATTGATAACTTCCTTCTTGCTCGGCTCAAAGGCGTGCCCAAGACCTTGATTTACCGCATTTTGCGTAAAGGCGAAGTGCGTGTGAACAAAGGTCGGATCAAGCCCGAATACAAGCTGCAGGCGGGCGACATCGTGCGCGTGCCGCCGGTGCGTGTGCCGGAGCGCGACGAGCCTGTGCCATTGGCGCAAGGGTTGTTGCAGCGACTCGAAGCCTCGATTGTCTTCGAAGACAAGGCGCTGATCGTGATCAACAAGCCTTGCGGCATCGCTGTTCACGGCGGCAGCGGCTTGAATTACGGCGTGATCGAAGCCTTTCGTCAGTTGCGTCCGGATTGCAAGGAGCTTGAGCTGGTTCACCGTCTCGATCGTGACACCTCCGGCCTGCTGATGATCGCCAAAAAACGCAGCATGCTGCGTCACTTGCACACGGCATTGCGCGGCGATGGTGTCGATAAGCGCTATATGGCGCTGGTCCGCGGTAACTGGGCTGCCTCGATCAAGCAAGTCCGTGCGCCGCTGGGCAAGAGCAATCTGCGCTCCGGCGAACGCATGGTCGAGGTCGACGAGGAGGAGGGCAAGGAGTCCGTGACCGTGTTCAAGGTCCTGCGTCGCTTTGGCGACTTTGCCACCCTGATCGAAGCCAAACCGATCACCGGCCGGACTCACCAGATTCGCGTCCACACCTTGCACGCCGGGCACTGCATCGCTGGCGACACCAAGTACGGCGATGACGACTTCAGCAAAGAGATTCGCGATCTGGGCGGCAAGCGCCTGTTTCTCCATGCCTATATGCTGACTGTGTCGCTGCCTGATGGTGGTGAGCTCAAGCTTCAGGCGCCGGTGGATGAAATGTGGGCCAAGACCGTGGAGCGCCTGAGTGCACCCTGATTACAAGTTGCTGATTTTCGATTGGGACGGCACGTTGGCCGACTCCATTGGTCGGATTGTCGAGGCGATGCATGTGGCGTCGCAGCGATCCGGTTTTCAGTTACGTGATGATCTTGCTGTCAAAGGCATCATCGGCCTGGGGCTGCCCGAAGCAATTCGCACGCTGTATCCGGAAATTGGCGATGACGAGCTGGTGGCATTCCGTCAGCACTATGCGGATCACTACATCGCCTCGGAGGCCGTGCCTTCGCCGTTGTTTGACGGTGTTGTCGAGTCGCTTGAGGCGTTTCGTGCCGAGGGTTATCACCTGGCGGTGGCTACCGGCAAAGCGCGTCGCGGGCTGGATCGTGTGCTGAAGTCCCACGGTTGGGAGGATTATTTCGATATCACTCGCGCCGCCGATGAAACCGCCAGCAAGCCGCATCCGCTGATGCTCGAACAGATTCTCGCCCATTGCGACGTCCGCCCTGAGCAGGCGTTGATGGTGGGGGATTCGTCGTTCGATCTGCAGATGGCGCGCAACGCCGGGATGGATTCGGTTGCCGTCAGCTATGGTGCTCAATCGATGGAAGCCTTGCGCGTGTTCGAACCGCGCCTGGCCATTGATCATTTTTCGCAATTGCACGCCTGGCTGGGTCAGCGGGCCAATTAAGTTTTTGTTGGGGTGGATGGAATGACCGACGAATGGAAGGCGCCAGCCAAGGCCAGTGCCGAAGATGGCGAAGACAAGAGCTGGAAGCTGCTTGAGAAAACCCTGCTTGCGGGAGTGCAGGAGCAGCGTCGCTCGCGGCGTTGGGGGATTTTTTTCAAGCTGCTGACCTTTGTTTATCTGCTCATCGCGTTGATCCTCTTTACTCCGCTGATGGATATCGAAAAAAGCGCGACTCGCGGGTCGAGCTACACGGCGTTGATCGAAATAACCGGGATGATTGCCGACAAGGAATCGGCCAGTGCCGACAACATTGTCGGCGGTTTGCGCGCCGCGTTCGAAGATCCGAAGGTCAAGGGCATCGTGCTGCGAATCAACAGTCCGGGCGGCAGTCCGGTGCAGTCGGGTTATGTCTACGATGAGATTGGTCGTCTGCGTGCCCTGCATCCGGCGATCAAGGTGTATGCAGTGATTTCCGATCTGGGGGCTTCGGGGGCGTACTACATCGCCAGTGCGGCGGACCAGATCTACGCCGACAAGGCGAGCCTGGTGGGTTCGATTGGCGTGACGGCGGCCGGTTACGGGTTTGTCGGGACCATGGAAAAACTTGGTGTCGAGCGTCGGACCTATACGTCCGGCGAGCATAAGTCGTTCCTCGATCCGTTCCAGCCGGAAAAGCCGGATGAGATCAAGTTCTGGCAGGGTGTGCTGGATACCACTCACCAGCAGTTTATCGCCAGTGTCAAAAAGGGCCGCGGCGACCGCTTGAAAGACAAAGAGCATCCGGAGTTGTTCTCCGGACTGGTCTGGTCGGGCGAGCAGGCGCTGCCATTGGGCTTGATCGATGGTTTGGGCAGTGCCAGTTCGGTGGCGCGTGACGTAATCGGCGAGAAAGAGCTGGTCGACTTCACGATTCAAGAGTCGGCGTTCGACCGCTTCTCGAAAAAACTCGGCGCCAGCGTGGCTGAGCAGTTGGCGATGTGGATGGGCTTTCATGGGCCGGCATTGCGCTGATCGTCGCGCAATATAAAAAAACCGGCCTGCGAGGCCGGTTTTTTTTGAAAGGTCGTAGCCTCAGGGAATCTGCACGCCTTCAGCCAGCAGCATGTCCACCAGGCGAATCAGCGGCAGGCCGACCAGGCTCGTGGCGTCGGGGCCTTCGGTGCTTTGAAACAGGCTCACACCCAATCCTTCGGCCTTGAAGCTGCCAGCGCAGTCGTAGGGCTGTTCGGCGCGCAGGTAGCGTTCAATGTGTGCCTGATCCAGTGTGCGCATGTGTACGGTGAAGGGGATGCAGTCGAGCTGGCAATGGCCGGTCTGGCTGTTGAGCACCGCCAGGCCGGTCAGGAAGGTCACGCTGGCGCCGCTGGCGGCCAATAATTGATCGCGAGCCTTCTCGAACGTGTGGGGTTTGCCAATAATCCGTCCGTCGAGCACGGCGACTTGGTCCGAGCCGATAATCAAATGGGCGGGATGACTGCCGGCCAGCGCCTGGGCTTTTTCGCGGGCCAGGCGTTTTACCAGTTCGATGGCTGGTTCTTCCGGTTGATGGCTTTCGTCGATATCCGGTGAGCTGCAGGTAAATGGCAGTTGCAAGCGGGTCAGCAATTCGCGGCGATAGACCGAGCTTGAAGCAAGTAATAAAGGCAGCATACGGCTCTCCAAAAGTCAGTCGCAAATTCTAGCGGGGCTTCCAAGTGACGGACAGGACTGAATTTCCTTTGACATGGCTGGGGGCATCCCTATAATGCTGCGCCTATGTTGAATGACCCGATTCCACCTCACGTTGACCCGCGCAAATTGGCTGATCGTGGCACCACCCTTCAAGGTGAAATGCTGCTGGCCGATTTGGAGAGACTCTGCGACCCGCTTTCCGACACTGTCGGTACGGTGCAGGCTAAATTCGTTTTTGAACGAGATGAACGTAAATCTGTGGTTATCCACAGTTTTATCGACACCGAAGTCAAAATGGTTTGCCAGCGTTGTCTTGAGCTGGTCACCCTGCCGATTCACAGCGAATGCAGTTATGCTGTGGTGAAGGAGGGTGCGAATACCCAGTCGTTGCCGAAAGGTTATGACGTGCTGGAACTGGGCGAAGATCCTTTGGATCTGCAGTCACTGATCGAGGAGGAGCTTCTGCTCGCCTTGCCCATTGTGCCTGCTCATCATCCGGAAGAATGCCAGCAGCCGGCGGGTCTCGATGAGCCCGAACCGAGCGAGGACGAGGTAACGCGGTCCAACCCGTTCAGTGTATTGGCGCAGTTAAAGCGTGACCCAAACGTTTAGGAGTTAATCAATTATGGCTGTTCAGCAGAACAAAAAATCCCGCTCCGCCCGTGACATGCGTCGTTCGCACGATGCTCTCGAGGCAAGCACCCTGTCCGTAGAAAAGACCACTGGTGAAGTTCACCTGCGTCACCACGTATCGCCAGAAGGCGTATACCGTGGCCGTAAAGTGATCGACAAGGGCGCTGACGAGTAATCCTTGTCCGCTCAAGTCATCGCGATTGACGCAATGGGCGGGGACTTCGGTCCCCGCAGCATTGTTCAGGCCAGCCTTGCTTGTCTGTCTGCTACGCCCTCGCTGCACCTGACCCTCGTCGGTCAACCCTCCCTTTTAGAAGAATTGATCGCCAGCCAGTCGGCTGTGGATCGCGCGCGCCTGACGATTGTGCCGGCCAGCGATGTGATTGGCATGGATGAAAAGCCTTCCCAGGCCCTGCGTGGCAAGCCGGACTCCTCGATGCGGGTTGCGCTTGAGTTGTTGCGTGATGGCAAGGTTCAGGCCTGTGTCAGTGCCGGCAATACCGGTGCGCTGATGGCGTTGTCGCGTTATGTGCTCAAGACCTTGCCGGGTATCGATAGACCGGCCATGGTGGCGGCGATCCCGACGCAGCGCGGTTATTGCCAGTTGCTCGATCTGGGGGCGAATGTCGATTGCAGTGCCGAGCACCTGTTCCAGTTCGCGGTGATGGGCTCGGTGGCGGCTGAAACCTTGGGCATTGCTCGGCCGAAGGTCGCATTGCTGAACATCGGCACGGAAGACATCAAGGGCAATCAACAGGTCAAGCTGGCGGCGACGCTGCTGCAAAACGCTCGCGGGCTGAATTACATCGGCTTCGTCGAAGGTGATGGCTTGTACCGTGGCGAGGCTGACGTGGTGGTTTGCGACGGTTTTGTCGGCAATATCCTGCTCAAATCCAGCGAAGGGCTGGCGACCATGATCGCCGGGCGGATCGAGGCGTTGTTCAAGCAAAACCTGGCATCGAGAATGGTCGGGGCTCTGGCGTTGCCGCTGATGAAGCGTCTACAGGCTGATCTGGCGCCTGCGCGACATAATGGCGCAAGCTTCCTCGGTTTGCAGGGGATCGTCGTTAAAAGTCACGGTTCGGCCGGTGTACAGGGCTTCCAGAGTGCCATTCAGCGCGCCTTGATCGAGATTCAGGAGAACCTCCCGCAGCGGCTTCACGGTCGCCTCGAGGATTTGTTGCTTTAGGCATTTTCGCTCGACAATGCTTAAATGTGACCGCTCAGTTCAATTAGCCATCCAACTGTCAGTTTCTTGCGTCCAGCAGTACAGGACGTCAATTCTCCGACGACAAGATCATTAGGGGCTTGTTACATGTCTGCTTCCCTCGCATTCGTCTTTCCAGGACAGGGTTCGCAGTCCCTCGGCATGCTGGCCGAGTTGGGCGCGCAACATCCGTTGATCCTCGAAACTTTCAAAGAAGCTTCCGATGCCCTGGGTTACGACCTGTGGGCACTGACCCAGCAAGGGCCGGAAGAGCAGCTCAATCAAACCGACAAAACCCAACCGGCGATTCTCACCGCTTCGATTGCCTTGTGGCGTCTGTGGCTGGCTGAGGGCGGCGCGCGTCCGGCTTACGTTGCCGGTCATAGCCTGGGTGAGTACAGCGCGCTGGTCGCGGCCGGTAGCCTGAGTCTGGGTGACGCCGTGAAGTTGGTAGAGCGTCGCGGTCAGTTGATGCAAGAAGCGGTGCCGGCCGGGCAGGGCGGTATGGCTGCCATTCTCGGTCTGGACGACGCTGATGTGCTGGCTGCCTGTGCCGAAGCGGCGCAAGGCGAAGTCGTCAGCGCGGTCAACTTCAACTCGCCAGGCCAGGTGGTAATCGCCGGTGCCAAGGCGGCTGTCGAACGCGCCATTGAAGGCTGCAAGGCGCGTGGTGCCAAGCGCGCCATGCCGCTGCCGGTCAGCGTACCGTCGCACTGTGAGCTGATGCGCCCGGCTGCCGAGCGCTTTGCCGAGTCGATCGCTGCGATCAACTGGCAGGCTCCGCAAATCCCGTTGGTGCAGAACGTCAGCGCTGATGTGGCGCCGGATCTGGAAACGCTTACGCGCGATCTGCTCGAGCAGCTTTACAAGCCGGTTCGCTGGGTTGAGTCGGTCCAGGCGCTGGCCGCCAAAGGCGCTACTCAACTGGTTGAATGCGGTCCGGGCAAAGTCCTGGCTGGCCTGAACAAGCGCTGCGCCGAAGGCGTGTCGACCTCTAACCTGAACACCCCGGATGCTTTCGCTGCTGCTCGTGCAGCGTTGGCCTGAACTTAGGAGAAGCCTGCATGAGTCTGCAAGGTAAAGTTGCACTGGTTACCGGCGCGAGCCGTGGTATTGGCCAGGCTATCGCACTGGAACTGGGTCGTCAGGGCGCTATCGTGGTGGGTACTGCGACTTCTGCTTCGGGCGCTGAGCGCATCGCGGCAACCCTGAAAGAAAACGGCATTCAAGGCACTGGCCTTGAGCTCAATGTCACCAGCGACGAGTCCGTAGCGGCCGTGCTGGCGAGCATTCAGGAGCAATTCGGTGCGCCGGCGATTCTGGTGAATAATGCCGGTATCACCCGCGATAACCTGATGATGCGCATGAAAGATGACGAGTGGCATGACGTTATCGACACCAACCTGAACAGTCTGTTTCGCCTGTCCAAGGGTGTTTTGCGTGGCATGACCAAGGCGCGTTGGGGACGAATTATCAGTATTGGTTCGGTTGTGGGTGCCATGGGCAACGCAGGCCAAGTAAACTATGCAGCCGCCAAGGCAGGTCTGGAAGGTTTCAGCCGCGCTCTGGCGCGTGAAGTAGGTTCGCGCTCGATTACGGTCAACTCGGTGGCCCCTGGGTTCATCGATACCGATATGACCCGCGAACTGCCAGAAGCGCAGCGTGAAGCCTTGCAGGCGCAAATTCCGCTGGGCCGTCTGGGGCAAGCTCAAGAGATCGCGTCCGTGGTCGCTTTTCTTGCGTCGGACGGTGCGGCTTACGTTACTGGGGCTACAATCCCGGTGAACGGCGGGATGTACATGTAATTCAAATGTGACGGATTGCTTCAAAAAAATGTCATACGAGCTGTCTAAAATCCGTTATAAAGCTGCAATCTATTTATAGGCAGAGGGTCGTCAGGGTTTGAGGAGTGAAGCTTTCAGTTGAAAAACTGAAAAGCCTTTCTATACACTTACCCACTGGCCAGCTGCCTGAATTTGTCCATTAGGAGTGAAAACAAGGTATGAGCACCATCGAAGAGCGCGTCAAGAAAATCGTTGCTGAGCAACTGGGCGTTAAAGAAGAAGAAGTTGTGAACACTGCTTCCTTCGTTGAAGACCTGGGTGCCGACTCCCTTGACACCGTTGAGCTGGTGATGGCTCTGGAAGAGGAATTCGAGACCGAAATTCCTGACGAAGAAGCTGAGAAGATCACTACTGTACAAGCTGCCATCGACTACGTTACTAGCCATCAGGCGTAATAGTTTGTAGCCGTTGTTAGCTGTCATGGAAAAACCGCACTGCCATCACGGCGTGCGGTTTTTTCCTTTAGGCCTGATGCAAAGTCGTCATTTGAAAAAAGGAGAGTGCTGTGTCGCGTAGACGCGTCGTAGTCACCGGTATGGGTATGTTGTCGCCACTGGGCACGGATGTGCCGAGCAGCTGGCAGGGTATTCTGGCTGGCCGCAGTGGCATTGGTCTGATCGAACACACCGACCTTTCTGCCTATTCCACCCATTTTGGCGGCTCGGTAAAGGGCTTCAATGTCGAGGAATACCTGTCGGTCAAGGAAGCTCGCAAACTCGACCTGTTCATTCAATACGGTCTGGCAGCAGGGTTTCAGGCAGTGCGTAACGCTGGCCTGGAAGTCACCGACGCCAATCGTGAACGCATCGGCGTGGCCATGGGCTCGGGTATTGGTGGTCTGACCAATATCGAAGAAACCAGCCGCACGCTGCATGATTCGGGGCCACGGCGGATTTCTCCGTTTTTCGTGCCGGGCTCGATCATCAATATGATTTCCGGTTTCCTGTCCATCCATCTGGGTACGCAGGGGCCTAACTACGCCATTTCGACAGCCTGTACCACCGGTACGCACTGCATCGGTATGGCGGCGCGCAATATTGCCTACGGCGAAGCCGACGTGATGATTGCCGGTGGTGCCGAGATGGCCGCTTGCGGTCTCGGCATGGGTGGCTTTGGTGCTGCTCGTGCATTGTCGACCCGCAATGACGAGCCGACCCGCGCCAGCCGTCCATGGGACAAGGGCCGTGATGGCTTCGTGTTGTCCGACGGTGCCGGTGCGTTGGTGCTTGAAGAGCTGGAGCACGCCAAGGCGCGTGGTGCGACCATTTACGCCGAGCTGATCGGCTTTGGCATGAGCGGCGATGCGTATCACATGACCTCGCCGCCGGCCGATGGCGCAGGCGCCGCACGTTGCATCGTCAACGCGCTGCGTGACGCCAAGCTGAACGTCGACCAGGTCCAGTACATCAACGCCCATGGTACGTCGACCTCGGCCGGCGACCTCGCCGAAGTCTGCGCGATCAAGTCGGTGTTTGGCGATCACGCCTACAAGCTGGCGGTCAGCTCGACCAAGTCCATGACCGGTCACCTGCTGGGTGCGGCGGGCGCGGTTGAAGCGATTTTCAGTGTGCTGGCAATCAACGGCCAGGTGGCGCCACCGACCATCAACCTCGATGAACCGGATGAAGGTTGCGACCTCGACTTCGTGCCACACGCGGCGCGTGATACGAAGATCGATGTGGTGCTCTCCAACTCGTTCGGTTTTGGCGGTACCAATGGCTCGCTGGTGTTCCGTCGGTTCGCTGAATGATGGAAAGCTGGGTCGACGGTCAGCCGGCTGACGCACTGTCGCTAAAAGACCGCGGCCTGGCGTATGGCGATGGTCTGTTCGAGACCATCGCTGTCAAGGGTGGGCAGCCATTGTTGCTGGATCGACATTTGAGTCGTCTGGCCGATGGCTGCTCGCGCTTGGCGATTAACGCGGATCATGCATTGATTCGCAGCGAGCTGCTGACCTACGCCGCCGCCCTTGGCGAAGGTGTGCTCAAGCTGATGCTGACCCGTGGCGATAGCCAGCGCGGTTACGCAGCCGATCCATCGGTGTCGCCGCGGCGTATTCTTCTAGGCAATCCTCCTGCGGCTTATCCTGCCGTGCACGCGCAGCAAGGTATTCGGCTGTTTCCCTGCGCTACCCGACTTTCCGAGCAGCCGCTACTGGCCGGCCTCAAGCACCTCAATCGTCTCGAACAAGTCATTGCCCGTTCCGAATGGCAGGACGGCGAGCACGCCGAAGGCTTGATGCTGGATCTTCAGGGACGGGTGATCGAGGGTGTTTTCAGTAATCTGTTCCTGGTGCTTGATGGCGCGTTGTTGACGGCTGATCTGAGTCGTTGTGGCGTCGCCGGAGTGATGCGCGCCGAACTCTTGTCCCAGGCCGAAAGGCTGGGGATTGTCATGCATGTCACTGACATCAGTCTTGATCAACTGCAACAGGCTGATGAAGTTTTCGTCTGCAACAGCGTGTACGGCATCTGGCCGGTACGCGCTTATGTTGCACTGAGCTGGCCGGTTGGGCCGCTCACCCGTAAACTGCAAGGCATTGCCCGCGCGCTACTGGATGCTTGATTCGTGAGACGTAAATTCTTGCTGCTGCTGGAAACCGGACTGGTTCTGGCAGGGCTACTGCTGGGCGCTTCGGCCTGGAAGATCAACTCGGCGCTGGAGCAGCCACTCAAGATTACTCAGGAAGAGTTACTGGATGTACCGAACGGCGCGACACCGTCCGGGACCTTCAATCGCCTCGAAACCGATGGCGTGCTTCAGGACGCCTTTTGGCTGCGCCTGTACTGGCGCTTGAACCTTGCTGCGCAGCCGCTGCACAGCGGTGAATACCGCATGCTCCCGGGGATGAATGCACAGGGCTTGATCGGTCTTTGGCAGCGCGGTGAAGTGGTTCAGTACAGCCTGACGCTGGTCGAGGGCTGGAACTTCCATCAGGTCCGTGCGGCGCTGGCAAAAAATGACAAACTCCAACAAACCCTTGCGGGGCTGAGCGACAGCGATGTGATGGACAAGCTCGGTCACGCCGGAGTCTTTCCGGAGGGCCGGTTTTTCCCGGACACCTATCGTTTTGTGCGGGGCATGACCGATGCCGAGTTGCTGGAAAAAGCGTACGAGCGCCTCGACGACGTCCTCGC
The DNA here is from genome assembly GCF_039908645.1 of Pseudomonas helvetica. Classification (NCBI taxonomy): domain Bacteria; kingdom Pseudomonadati; phylum Pseudomonadota; class Gammaproteobacteria; order Pseudomonadales; family Pseudomonadaceae; genus Pseudomonas; species Pseudomonas helvetica. Next base: position 4,356,998 of record NZ_CP150917.1, on the reverse strand, counting down.
AAAAGAGTGGAACAAGCGCTCCCCTGACGCACCCTATACCGAACCCTATCAGGCGCTGATCATGGCTTCGCTGGTCGAGAAGGAAACCGGTGTGCCGCAAGAGCGAGGGCAGATTGCCGGAGTGTTCGTGCGGCGCATGCAGATCGGCATGTTGCTGCAAACCGATCCGACCGTGATCTATGGCCTGGGTGATCGTTACAACGGCAAATTGACCCGCGCCCACCTGAAAGAACCGACGCCCTACAATACTTATATGATCGCTGGGTTGCCGCCGACGCCGATTGCCATGGTCGGTCGTGAAGCGATTCACGCGGCGCTGAATCCGGTGTCCGGCACCAGTTTATATTTCGTGGCGCGCGGTGACGGCAGTCATGTTTTCTCCGACGACCTGGATGCCCACAACAGTGCTGTGCGCGAGTTCCAGATCAAACGGCGTGCCGATTACCGTTCCAGCCCGGCGCCGGCCAACGGGGCCGTAGCGCCTGATGCGCAGACAGTGACTCCTTCAGCGTCGCCCGACACGGCTCCGGAGGCGACACCGCAACTGCCGTCATCGCAACCGGCTCCAGCTGCCGCTCCGGCACCGAGTGCCGAAGAGCCGCAAAGCCCGCAATGACTCTGACTAAGGACTGCCCGTGACTGGCTTGTTTATTACCCTGGAAGGCCCGGAAGGCGCGGGCAAGAGCACCAATCGTGAATACCTGGCCGAGCGTCTGCGCGCCGAGGGTATCGAAGTCGTGTTGACTCGCGAGCCTGGTGGCACACCGCTGGCCGAGCGAATCCGCGACGTGCTGCTGGCTCCGGTCGATGAGGTCATGAATCCCGATACCGAGCTGTTGCTGGTGTTCGCGGCGCGCGCGCAGCATCTGTCCGAGGTCATTCGTCCGGCGCTGGCGCGAGGCGCGGTGGTGTTGTGCGACCGCTTTACCGATTCGACTTACGCCTATCAGGGCGGTGGTCGCGGATTGTCGCTTGAGCGTATCACGACCCTGGAAACCTTCGTTCAAGGCGATCTGCGCCCGGACCTGACGCTGGTGTTCGACTTGCCGATTGAAATCGGCATGGCGCGTGCCAGCGCTCGCGGTCGGCTGGACCGGTTCGAGCTTGAGGGGCGAGTGTTTTTCGAGGCGGTGCGCAGCGCGTTCTTGAAGCGCGCCGAGGCTGATCCGGCGCGTTACCTGCTGGTGGACGCCTCGCAGCCGTTGGCACAGGTTCAGCAGTCGCTGGATGCCTTGCTGCCGCGTCTGTTGGAGCGGGCCCGTGGCTGAAGCCTATCCGTGGCAAGACAGCCTTTGGCAGCAACTGGCCGGACGCGCCCAGCACGCCCACGCCTATTTGCTGCATGGCCCGGCCGGGATCGGCAAGCGTGCGCTGGCCGAGCGGCTGATGGCCAGTTTGCTCTGCCAGCGTCCAACCGCGGAAGGCGCCTGCGGCGAGTGCAAATCCTGCCTGCTGCTCAAGGCCGGTAGCCACCCCGATAACTACATCCTGGAACCTGAAGAAGCCGACAAGGCAATCAAGGTCGATCAGGTGCGTGATCTGGTCAGCTTCGTGGTCCAGACCGCGCAGATGGGCGGGCGCAAAGTCGTGCTGATCGAGCCCACCGAGTCGATGAACATCAACGCCGCCAACGCCTTGTTGAAAAGCCTCGAAGAACCCTCGGGCGATACCGTGTTGCTGCTGGTCAGCCACCAGACCAGCCGTCTGCTGCCGACCATCAAGAGTCGTTGCGTGCAACAGGCCTGTCCGTTGCCAAGCGAAGCCATGAGCCTGCAATGGCTGGCCAAGGCCTTGCCCGATTGCACGGAAGAGGAGCGTGTCGAACTGTTGACCCTGGCCGCGGGTTCGCCGCTGGCGGCGGTCAAGCTGCAAGGGCAGGGTGTGCGTGAGCAGCGTGCGCTGGTCGTCGAGGGCGTGAAGAAGTTGCTCAAGCAGCAACAGTCGCCAACGCAGCTGGCCGAAGAGTGGAAATCCATTCCGATGTTGCAGCTGTTCGACTGGTTCTGCGACTGGTCGAGCCTGATTCTGCGTTATCAGCTGACTCAGGACGAAGCCGGGCTCGGCCTGGCGGACATGCGCAAAGTGATTCAGTACCTGGCGCAGAAAACCGCCCAGGAAAAAGTCTTGAATATTCAGGACTGGATTCTCGCCCAGCGGCAGAAAGTGATGAGCAAGGCCAATCTCAATCCGGCATTGTTGCTGGAAGCGCTGTTGGTGCAATGGGTGTCCTTGCCTGGCCCGAAGTGAGCGTCTGCGCCTAGACTCTGATCATCAGCCATGGAGGTCAGCATGAATGAACTTGTCAGCCTGGGCCCGCGTAACGGCATCCTGTCCCTGACCATCAAGGACAAATCCGTGCTTTATGCGGCCTACATGCCGTTCATCAAGAACGGCGGTCTGTTTATCCCGACCAACAAAAGCTACAAGTTGGGCGACGAGGTATTCATGCTGCTGCACTTGATGGATGAACCGGAAAAAATTCCGGTGGCCGGTACCGTGACCTGGATTACCCCCAAAGGGGCTCAGGGGAATCGCGCTGCCGGTGTCGGCGTGCAGTTCAATGAAGGCGATGACACCGCTCGAAGCCGAATCGAAACCTACCTGGCCGGAGCCCTGAAGTCCGACCGTCCCACTCATACGATGTAGTTGCCGTCTTTTATGCTCGTAGATTCCCATTGTCACCTTGACCGTCTCGACCTCGCCGCACACGACGGCTCGCTGGATGCTGCACTTGCCGCTGCTCGTCAGCGCGGGGTAGGGCACTTTCTGTGTATCGGCGTCAGTGTCGACAACGCCAAGGACGTCAAGGCCCTCGCCGAGCGTTACGACGATGTCGATTGTTCGGTGGGCGTGCATCCACTGGATGTTCAGCCGGGCGCCGCGCCGGCGCTGGACTGGCTGCTGCAGGAACTCAATCACCCGCGGGTGGTGGCAATCGGTGAAACCGGTCTGGATTACCACTACGAGCCGGAAGCGGCCGAGTTGCAGCAGGAGTCCTTCCGTTTGCACCTGCAAGCGGCCCAGCAGACCGGCAAACCGGTGATTGTCCACACCCGTGGCGCCCGCGCCGATACGCTGGCGTTATTGCGTGAGGCAGCATTGCCGCAGGCGGGGGTGTTGCATTGCTTCACCGAAGATTGGGACATGGCCAAGGCTGCGCTGGATCTGGGTTTTTATATTTCGTTGTCGGGGATCGTGACGTTCCGCAATGCCGATGCCTTGCGCGATGTGGCCCGGCAAGTACCGGCGGACCGCCTGCTGGTGGAAACCGATTCGCCGTACCTGGCGCCGATCCCTCATCGCGGCAAGCCGAACCTTCCGCAGTACGTGCGGGATGTGGCGGAGTTTCTGGCCATGTTGCGCGGCGAATCCTACGAACGCTTTGCCGCGCAGACTACGGAGAACTTCAAGCGGCTGTTTCCGATGGCGCACGTCAAGTCGATTTGACAGGTTGAGCCGCTGGCTCAAATCGCAGGCAAAAAAAACCCGGGTTCTGGGGGGTGAATCCGGGTTAAGACCATTAGGAGTAAAACAAAGGTACGCGGTCCTTTGGTACCTTCATCGGCGCAACACTTGGGGGAGATGCCACGCCGACAGTTCAAGTATTGATCACTATTGCGCCGAGTCCAGTTTGCCCCTGCTGTTTCTTAAACAGATTTGGAATACAGGCGCTTCGCTTGGGTTCTCACTGCTTGGCGATCGACGCGACAATGGCGACAGTTTCGTCAATCACGCGCTTTTCGGTGTAGAAGTGCGGTGAAAAGCGAATGCCTGGGCCGCGTGGGATACAGACCACCTGTTCGGCTTTCAGGGCCTCATAAACGGTCTGAGTATCGATGCCATCGATACTGAACGAAAGAATCCCCCCGCGCCGGGCTGGATTCAGCGGGCTATGCAGTACGACGCCGGGAATTGCGCTCAGGCCGTCCTGCAGCCATTTCACGCGCTCGGCGATCAGTGCGGCGACGTGCTCCATGCCGACTTCTTCCAATAACGACAGGCTGGCTTCCAGCGCCATCGCCCCGAGCATGTTCGGGCTGCCGCATTCAAAGCGTCGTGCACTCTTGGCCGGTTCCCATCCGGTGCGAGTGTAATCGCCCATATGTTCGAGCATGTGCCAGCCGAACTCGTGCAGTTTCAGCTGTTCACGCAATTCGCTGCGCACATAAAACACCCCCAGGCCTTCTGGTCCGAGCAGCCATTTGTGGCCGTCGGCCATGGCGAAGTCGCATTGATAGCTCTGGACGTCGAAGGGCAGGGCGCCCAGCTGCTGGATGGCGTCGATGCAAAACAGCACGTTCTGTTGTTTGCAGCCGGCACCCAGGCGTTGCAAGTCGAGGCGCAGACCGCTGGCGAATTGCACCGCGCTCACCGACATCAACCGGGTGCGCGGTCCGCAGGCTGCCAACAGGGCGCCTTCCGGGTCATCGCCGGTGAGACTGGCCTGCACCACTTCCACGCCCTGTGCCGCCAATGCTTCCCAGACAATGCGATTGGAAGGGAATTCCTCATCGCTGATGACGATCTGGTCGCCGCTTTGCCATGGCAGTCCGAAGGCGACAAAAGACAATGCTTCAGAAGTATTTTTGACCAGCGCCACATCATCCGTCGACGGTGCATTAAGCAGGCGCATCAGCCGTTCACGCAGGCGTTGTTCCAGGTCCATCCAGTCCGAATAGTCCCGTGCGCCCAGTAAAACGTTCTCTTGAGCGAAGCGTGTCACCGCCGTGGCGGCGCGATTTGGCCAGGGTGCAACGGCTGCATGATTCAAATAACGCAGGCCTGGAGCCTGTACAAATTCATCAAGAAACATAGTCATGGTCGGATGATCCGTGCAATTTGGCGCAAGTTAGGCATAATACGCGGCTTCGTATTTTGACCCCTACAGACCTTTTCTTATGCATAAAGAACCTCGTAAGGTCCGTGAGTTTCGTCGCCGCGAGCAAGAAATTCTCGACACCGCGCTCAAGCTGTTCCTCGAACAAGGTGAAGACAGTGTCACCGTCGAGATGATCGCTGATGCCGTGGGTATCGGCAAAGGCACCATCTACAAGCACTTCAAGTCCAAGGCGGAGATCTATCTGCGCCTGATGCTCGATTACGAGCGTGACCTGAACGAGCTGCTGCACTCTGCCGATGTCGATAAGGATAAGGAAGCCCTGTCCCGGGCCTATTTCGAATTCCGCATGCGCGATCCGCAACGTTACCGGTTGTTCGATCGCCTGGAAGAGAAGGTGGTCAAGGGCAATCAGGTGCCGGAGATGGTCGAGGAGTTGCACAAGATTCGCGCCTCCAACTTCGAACGCCTGACCTTGTTGATCAAGGGCCGCATCAGCGAAGGCAAGCTTGAAGACGTGCCGCCGTACTTCCACTACTGCGCTTCCTGGGCGCTGGTGCACGGCGCTGTCGCGCTGTATCACTCGCCGTTCTGGAGCAACGTGCTGGAAGATCAGGAAGGTTTCTTCCAGTTCCTGATGGACATCGGCGTGCGCATGGGCAACAAGCGCAAGCGCGATACCGACACACCGAGCAGCTGAACCATTCAGATGCCTTATTGCGCCATGTTTTCTCTGTATGGCGCAGTGCCCCAGGAATATACTCAGGCTTAGGTATTGCTAAAACTTGATTTGTGAGTCAAGTTTTAGCGCTTCCGAATCTACTTTCGCCGGAGTGATCCATGATCGTTGACCGACAAGGCAGGCAGTTCCGCAATTTGCGGGTCAGTCTGACCTCCGCCTGCAACTACGCCTGTACCTATTGCGTGCCCAATGGCAAGCGACTGGTGGCTGCGCAGGATGAACTGTCGGCCGAGGCCATGGCGCGTGGTGTTGCCTATCTGATCGAAGCCGCGGGCATCGAGCGCTTGCGCATCACCGGTGGCGAGCCGCTGGTGAGCCCGAAGCTGGAAACCTTCATGACGGCTGTCGGGCAGATGGGCCTTGCCGACATCAGCCTGACCACCAACGGTCAGTTGCTGGCGAAGAAACTGCCCTTGCTGGTGGACGCCGGCATTCGGCGGATCAACGTTTCCCTCGATACCCTGGACGCCGATGCATTCCGCAGCATTGCGCGCGGTGGCGATCTGGCGACGGTGCTCAACGGCATGGACCAGGCTCGCGCAGCGGGCATCAAGATCAAGGTCAACATGGTGCCGTTGCGCGGGCAGAACCTCGATCAAGTGATGCCGTTGCTCGATTATTGCCTGGAGCGCGGTTATGAATTGCGCTTCATCGAGCTGATGCGCATGGGCCATCTGGCCAGCGATTCGAACGCATTCCTGCAGCAGTTTGTCAGCCTCAAGCAGTTGCTGGGCCTGATCGGCGAGCGTTACGAGTACCTGCAGGCCGACGCGCCGGTGGATGCCACAGCCGTGCGTTACGAAATTCCGGGGCGCGGCTATTTCGGCGTGATCGCCAATGAAAGCGTGCCGTTCTGCCGCACGTGCTCACGCTTGCGGCTGTCCTCCACTGGCTGGCTGCATGGCTGCCTGTCGTCGAGTAACCGCCACTATGTCGGTGACTTGCTGGACAAACCCCGTCATCAAGCATTGCCGGCGCTCCAGCGTCTGCTGGTGAAAGCTCTGGGCGACAAGCAGGAAGTGGCATTCTCTGGTGGCGCAACAATCATGAAGATTATCGGCGGCTGATAAATCTCTGTGGCGAGGGAGCTTGCTCCCGCCGGGTCGCGAAGCGGCCCTGAAAACATATCCCCGCGACCTGTCGGGCATACCGCATTTACCTGTTTTACGACGGCTGCGCCGCCGAGCGGGAGCAAGCTCCCTCGCCACAGGTGCTCATTCTCAATCTGGAAATGTTCAAGTCCTCAAGGACTGGCGCGGAAGCTGCATCCTGCCGACATTCGCCGGTTTTCCGTCACCGGCCTCTGGAGGATAGGATGCGTAGCCTGGTTTTGCTGCTGGCCTTTTTGGCGCTTGGCGGCTGCATGAATGTCAGCGACATGGGCGAAGGGGTTCGCTACCACATGAGCGACTCTGGTCTGCTTGATCACAGCGACAGCCATCGCGTGAATAATCTGCGCATCCAGCCGGACTCGTTTATCTACATCGCCCAAGGTGCTTTTGCGCCGCCGGGCAGTGCCTATCCGCGGCCGAACGTGGTCGCTGAAGAAGCCTTCAACGGCTTCATCGAATATTTCCCGATGGTTCGCCGTGCCCGCGCCCCCGAAGGTCTCGACACCGCCATGGGCGAGGCGCGTGCAGCTGGCGCGCATTACCTGCTCTACACCCGATTTGCCAAGGCCGACGACCGTATCGGCAACTCGGATGAATTGCTCGATCAGGGTGCCGTGGATCGCCTGGGGATCGACAGTGGAGTGATTCAGATCATGCTGATCGAGACCAGCACCCAGTATTTGATCGATACTGCACGAATCAAGAGTCGTGGCGGTTTACTGACGTTCCACGACAACAAGCCAGAAGACTTGATCGCTCAGCCGCTTGCGCAATACGCTCGTAGCCTGCTGGGCATGAGCGATCAGTAACTCACCAGGAGAGCAGCATGAATGGTCCGCAAAAAGCTAATGATCTGTTGGGGCAAATCCCCAAGTCCAAAGGCTTGCCACCGGTCCATTTGTGGAACCCCGACTTCTGCGGCGATATCGACATGCGCATCGCCCGCGACGGCACCTGGTATTACCTGGGCACGCCGATCGGGCGCAAGCCGATGGTCAAACTGTTCTCCACCATCATTCGCCGCGACGGCGATGATTACTTCCTGATTACTCCGGTCGAGAAGGTCGGGATCAAGGTTGATGACGCGCCTTTCATTGCTGTGACGCTGGAGGTCGAAGGCGAGGGCGAAGCCCAGTTGTTGCGCTTCACCACCAATGTTGATGAGCAGGCCGAGGCGGGTGCCGAGCATCCGTTGCGGGTAGTGATCGATCCGGTGACCCAGGAGCCTGCGCCTTACGTGCATGTACGCACCAACCTTGAAGCGCTGATCCATCGCAACGTGTTTTATCAACTGGTCGAACTGGCCGTGACCCGCGAAATCGACGGGCAACGCTGGTTGGGTGTCTGGAGTGGCGGCGAGTTTTTCCCTATCGGCCTTGAGCCGTAACCTGGAAAACGGCCCAGTGTTTAAACCGGGCCATGGCCGATGGGCTTACAAGCCTTTGCTCTTGAGCCTGGCAGCATGTTCCAGATAGAGACTGACCGGGCTCACGTTCCAGCTGGTGATCCCGGCCATTTGATTGACGGCGTCAAAATGGTCCATGGGGTAATCCGAGCGAATCACTTTCCCCAGGTGTGAGCTGTATCGTCCGACCAGTCCGTCATTGGCGTGTTTCTCTTTATAAAATAACTTTGACAGCACAATGCAGTTGATGTGGGTTGGATCGAGTACTTGCGGGGTTTGGAAGTTCTGCAGGATCCCGCTCCAGGAGTAGTAATACACGCCGTTTTCAATTTCGTTGCCTTCACCGCCCCAGACTTCCGGCACCCCTTGCGGGTACTTGCGATTGAATTCAGCCAACCCTGCGCTGGTCAGCGATTCGAATGCTGCTTGAGGGTCCTGAGGGTTTTGCGGGTGGCCACTGATCAGCGAAATGAACGTGCCGACTGCGCTGAACAAGGCCAGTACGAACGCTTCGGGCAACTCTCCGGGTGTCAGCGCCTTATGCAATTGGTCGGCAATCTCGGAGCCGTGATTGGGGCAGCTGACAGAGGTGACCGACGCGACCTTTTCCGGGTGCAGCGCTGCTACGTAGCGTGCGGCCAGGGGACCTTGGCTATGGCCGATCAGATTGACCTTGGCGGCGCCTGTTTCCTGCAAAATGCGGTTGACCTGTTCGAGCAGTTTTTCACCGCGTTCTTCATTGCCGTTGACGGCTGGAATATTGACCGTAAACACCCGAGCGCCAGCGTGTTCCAGGGCTTCCTTGATATCGAAGAAGTAGGGATAACCGGCAATCGTATCGAAACCGAAAAGGCCGTGAACCAAAACAATCGGGTATTGCGTAGACGCATCCATGTTCATGCTTATACCTGTCGATAGCGGATTCAAGTGGAACAGATGCTATTGACTGCTTGATCTGTCGCGGCTAACCGTAGTTTACAAAGCACGATGGTACAAATTGCTCTGGTCGGAGCAATGACCCCAGGCGGTGCTGGACGGTCAGCCGATTTCTTCGATGAATTCGTCCATAAAACGCTTCAGGCGTTCATGGCGCAGCTGAGCCAAATGCTTGCCGGTTGGTGTCTGGAAGCCATTGGCGAGGTGCAACAGCTTGGTCTGGAAGTGGTCGAGGCAAAAGCGTTTGTCGTCGTACTCGCGGGATATCGCCGTGGGATCCTGCGGATCATACAGCGTGCTGCCCATGCGCCCGGCGATGTAAAACGTGCGGGCAACACCGAGCATGCCAAGGGAGTCGAGGCGGTCGGCGTCCTGGAGGATTTGCGCTTCCAGGGTCGTCGGCGTGATGCTCGCCGAAAAGCTATGGGCCTCGATGGCGTGAGCGACTGCTGCGCTTTTGTGCTTGGGCCAATTCAACTGGCTGAGGATTGCCGAGGCTTTTTTCGCGGCCAGTTGCGATGCTCGAGAACGTAGCGGCGAGTTCTTTTCCACCGCCACGCAGTCGTGCAGTAACACCGCTGCCAGCAGTACCTCAAGGTCTCCACCTTCCTCGGTTTGAATCTGCTGAGCGTTGCGCCACACCCGTTGCAAGTGCGACAGATCATGGGCGCCATCCTCGGACGGCTCCAGCGCATGGGGCAGCAAGGTTGAGGCGAGGTTTTGCAGTGGCGCGAAGGCAACGAGGCTCATAACAATCCTTTTGTGGCGACGCCCGTAGATTAAGTTTTGAAGTGACATGTGACGAGCGCTGATTGCCGACATAGTATGGCGGTTTCAACTGTTCACAAGGCACGTCCATGTCGATCGAAATCCGCCCGGCCACCCCCAGTGATGCGCCACAAATACTCGCGTTCATCACCGAGCTCGCTGACTACGAACGCGCCCGGCATGAAGTCATCGCCAGTGTCGCCGACATCGAGCGCAGCCTGTTCAGCGAAGGCGCTACCGCCCATGGTCTGATCTGTCTGCGCGACGGCTTGCCGATTGGCTTCGCGGTGTTTTTCTTCAGCTACTCGACCTGGCTCGGCAGCAACTGCCTGTACCTCGAAGACCTCTACATTACCCCCGAGCAACGCGGTGGCGGCGCCGGCAAACAACTGCTGCGCCACCTCGCAAAAATCGCCTGCGCCAACGACTGCGGCCGCTTTGAATGGAGCGTGCTGGAATGGAACACCCCGGCCATCGACTTCTACAAATCCCTCGGCGCCCAGCCGCAGGAAGAGTGGGTGCGTTATCGCATGGATGGGGAGGTGTTGCGGGAGTTTGCCGAGGGCAGATGATTTGTCGCGAGGACCTGTTTGAAGGTCTTCGCGAATAAGTTGTGGAGGCCGTTTTAGTCCGGCATTCTGTTCGCCCTTTGCGCGCTCACGGACGACACCTGCAATGCCTTTGGCACTGTTTTTTTCCCCGTCCCCCGTGAGGCCTTCGCCGCATCAGCGAGCGAACGGTGATGAGCGGATTTTGGGCGTCAATGCGTCTGTATGGACTGGTGAAAAACCTTGGTTCCACTGACGTCATCCTTCAGCAGTCTGTAGAAATTCTTTGCACCGTCAGCTGCGCTGGCAGCAAAGCCATTCGCGCGTTAGTGTCGCGTCTGGATGCCGAGTTAGTGGTGCGCAGGGTCGATATTGAGCTATTTCAGGGAGAAATAACGGTGCGCAAGTTTGTTTTTTATATATTCGTCTCATTGTGTGCTTCGTGTTCTTTTAATCATGGAAGAGCAATAGCGACGTTAAATTATTCGGGTGTTGAACATGCTCCTGGCAGCGTGGCTTATCAGATTGGCTTTACAGCGGATACAGACCTTTTAGGGCTGTTTGAGTCTGCAATCGGTGAGGGGTTGGTGTGCGCGCTGGAGGATGATGTTGATTTTTCCATTGGGCATTACATCAAGCGTTCAGGAAGAGGGGCGGTGGAGTATGTGAAAGACCCTGTTGGTGGGCATTACGTCTCAAGAGTGATGTTTCGAGAGACTGGAGAGTCGGAGGGGGAAGAAAATCTTCTCACAGGTGAAGCGTTGGGTGAGGTCTTGAAAACACGGGAGTTCATCGTTTGCAGTTTCAGGGTTCATACGACTAAATATAAAACCTATTTTTCGAATCCAATGCCTGTACCTACCTCTGATCTGTTGGGGGTGCTTGGTCGGTGAGCCATTTTTCGGTGCGGAAGTTGAGCTTGTGGGGCTTGATCCTGGCGTGCTCTTCTTGCTCGCTTGATCATGGAAGGTCTGTCGCGACGCTGGAGTACTTAAGCGTCGAGGAACTTCGTAATACGGGTATTTATCAGATTTATTTTCATTCGAGTGAACCTGTTCTTGAATTGTTTAAGTCTCGAATTGGCGAAGGGCTTGTTTGTTCGCTGGATGATGATCTCGACTTTGCGCAGGCGCATCACATTAAGCTCTCAGGCTTTGGATTAGTTGAGTTGGTTAAAGATAAAGAGCAGGCCAGCTACAGGGCAAATATGATTTTCACTGACTCTGAAGAGGGTAAGGGCAGAGAGAGCTATCTCGAGGGAGATACCTTGAAACCGTTGTTGCTCAAGCGAGATTATATTTCTTGCGTGTTTCGAGTCCATACCACCCGCTACAAGACCTACTTCTCAACAGTTATGCATGTTCCTACGGCAGACTTATTGAAAGCAATTAACAAGAAATAAAGGTGTTGGTTCTTTCAGTCAGACTGGCAAGTGAAAGGGGCGCACCGTCCCTACGTCAGGACGAACGGTTCGAATTTGAGCATCAATGGATCAGGTGAGGGGGATACCGATCGGCTTGGTATGGGTGAATCTGCTGCGGTGAAATTTTGCTCAGAAAGCATCGGGTTCGGAGCGAAAGATCAAGAATGGTTTTTACTGCATCTCAATATGTGGGAATTAAATTTACATATTGAGATTTTTCTTCCGCAAGGTTTATAGTCCAGCTCACTCACTGCCAAAAACAAAACAGGTGAAGCGATGCTGGCGCAATTGATCGCGCTCGATTGGGGGACGACGTCCCTTCGTGCGTACAGGCTCGGCCCGAATGCTGGCGTCCTCGATCAGCGGTCACTGGCGTCAGGGATCATGCAGTTGCCGAAAGCGCCGCGGGTGATCGCCGGCCAGTTGTGTGCCGACGGTTTTGAACTGGCATTCGACGAGGCCTGCGGTGATTGGCTCGATGCACAGCCCGGTCTTCCGGTGATTGCCTGCGGCATGGTCGGCAGTGCGCAGGGCTGGCGTGAAGCGGCTTACTGCGATACTCCGGCGAATGTCGCCAACCTCGGCACTTCCCTGCAAACCGTCCGCAGCTTGCGCGGCGTCGATGTGCATATCGTGCCCGGTGTCATCCAGCGTTCGCGGCTGCCGAATGTGATGCGCGGCGAGGAGACCCAGGTGCTTGGCGTGCTGCAAAACCTGCCTGCGGGGGCGGGGGACAATCTGTTGATCGGCCTGCCGGGCAGCCATTCGAAATGGGTCGAAGTGGTCGAAGGCTGCATCACTCATTTCGACACGTTCATGACTGGCGAACTGTTCGCTGTGCTGAGCGAACACAGCATTCTCGGGCGCACGCAACAGCGCGGCGCAGCCTTCGACTGCGCAGCCTTTGATCGCGGCGTGCAGGTGGCGTCGTCGGCGGATGGTGAGATCGGCCCTTTGTCGACGCTGTTCAGTTCTCGCAGTCTCGGCTTGACCGGTGAACTCAGCGCCGAGCAGCAGCCTGACTATCTGTCTGGTCTGTTGATCGGCCATGAACTGGCGGCGCTGGCAACGGTGCATCGCCACCACAGCGCAAAGCTTCCTTCGATCGTTCTGATCGGCAATGCCCAACTCTGCACCCGCTATCAGCGTGCGCTCGCTATCTGCGGTTTTCCTCATGTGACCTTGGCCGAACAAGCCACCGAACGCGGTTTGTGGCAACTGGCGGTCGCAGCCGGGCTGATCGGTAAAACCGCTCCCGTTCAACCCGACTAGAGGTCTGACATGCTCAAGCAAGCACTGGCAACAAACGGACTGATCGCGATCCTTCGGGGCCTGCGCCCACAAGAGGCGGCGGCCATCGGCGAGGTTCTGTACCAGTCCGGTTTTCGGGTTATCGAAGTGCCGCTCAATTCTCCTGAACCCTATGAAAGCATCCGCATTCTGCGCAGCACCTTACCCGCCGATTGCCTGATCGGCGCGGGTACGGTGCTGACTCCGGAGCAGGTCGCGCAGGTGAAAGCCGCCGGTGGACAGGTGATTGTCATGCCGCACAGCGATGCCGAGGTCTTGCGTGCGGCAAAGGCGGCCGGCTTGTATCTGGCGCCGGGTGTGGCGACACCGACCGAAGCGTTCGCAGCACTCGCAGAAGGCGCGGATGTGTTGAAGATGTTCCCGGCCGAGCAGATGGGACCGGCGGTAGTGAAGGCCTGGCTCGCAGTATTACCGGCCGGGACCATGCTGGTGCCAGTGGGCGGGATTACTCCTGACAACATGCAGGCGTTTGTCGAGGCAGGGGTCAAAGGCTTTGGCCTGGGTTCCGGGTTGTTCAAGCCGGGCCTCACGCCTGCGGAAGTGGCCATTCGGGCCGGGGTGTATGTCACAGCCTGGAACGCGCTGCACTTCGAGTTGTAGTGACGGCACGGGGGCAACCATAATGCCGCCCGTTCACTCGCTTAACGGTAAGGCTGGACTATGCAGGAAGAGCTCTCGAAAAATGCCGCGCCAACCGGCACGCAAACGTTGCTGCGCGGGTTGGCTGTGGTGCATGCCGTGGCTGGCGGTGCTCGTGATCTCAAGGAAATCGCCCGGCTGATAGGCACTACCCGCAGCACCACGCACCGCTTGGCCAGTTGCCTGGTGGACGAGCGATACCTGCGCGTGGTGCCGCAAGTGGGTTACCTGCTCGGGCCCAAGTTGATCGAGTTGGGTTTTCAGGCCCGCGAAGAGCTGCCGCTGGTGACCCTTGCCGGGCCCTATCTGGACGAGTTGTCGGCGTTGACCGGCGACACCATCCATCTGGCGATCCGTGAAGGCGACGAGGTGTTGTACTTGCACAAGATTCCGGGGCGCAATGGCCCGGAAATGCGCTCGCGAGTCGGTCATCGCATGCCACTGGCGCGCACCGGGATCGGCAAGGCGCTGATGCTCGATGACTCGCAGCAAGAGTGGCAGCGGTTGTATCAGATCAGCTTGCCGGCGGGTGGGAAGAGTCAGTTCTGGCCGCAGCACCCGGAGCAATCCTGGGAGCAGTTTCAGCAGCGCATGCTGGAATATGTGGCGGGTGGTTATGCCTTCGACCTGGAAGACAACGAACCGTCGATCCGCTGTGTGGCGGCACCGGTTCGCGACGCCAGTCGGCGGATCGTCGCGGGCATCAGCATCGCCAGCACGGTTCCGTACATGCCGCTGGAGAAAATGGCCGAGCTTATTCCCTTGATCAAAGGAGTCACGGCTCGGCTGTCGGCAGAGCTAGGGGCCAGGTTATAAGCCGCTAACGTCTGATCAGACGTGCGGTGGGTTGAGCAGGTTTTTGGGGAATGGAGCGTTATCTTGGGAATGAAAATGGTACGGATGCTATGGGTGTTGATGGTTGTTTTGTGTTCGTCGTGCATGCAGTTACACGTACCGGATGCGCGGGTTGAGTTTACCTCGATCAAACACCAAGGCTATGGTCAGTATGAGTTACGTTTCAGGTCCGATCGGGACGTGGCGAACATCTACAAGTCCAACGGTATCAACGATGGTGTCAATGCGTGGATTACGTGCTCACTGGACGGTGATAGGAACTTTTCAAACAATCACACTATGACCTTGTCGATGCAAGGTTTTCTGGAGGATGCCCATCTTGTTGAGGGTGATCGTCGTTACGAGTTCTGGACCTCGGTCAGATTTACCGAGGATAGCGATCATCACCGTGCTCAACGTGAAATCAGGAAGGAAGTACTGCTCCCGTTGCTGAAATCCCAGGAGTACATTCCCTGTAAAACCGTGAGTGTTGCGTGGTTTTTCAAGCCGTACTATTCAACGATCATGTATATCCCGACGTCGCGCATCATTGCCGAGGTGGATAAACAGATCCTTTCACCCGCCTATGTGATTCTGCCGCCAGAAGATCGTCCGTTTTCCTGGTTGTTGTTTGAGCCTGTTTGTATCAACGAATGGGTTTGGTATGGCGGTGAGACCATTGTCCATGGCGGTGTATGCAGCAGTTTGCCTTACAGTGGGCTGTTGAGTTCGTTTGCGCCCTATAAAGACAAGTACCGCGTTGTTAACCAGGAAACCGGCTTGGCGAAACCGGACGCTCCCTACATTATTGTGCGCATGGATGGGCGTCAGGAGGCGGGTGTGACCGACTCCTTGGGCTACACCCATCAAGTGGGGGCCGATGAGCCTGAAACAATAAAGCTCTATGTCCCTGACAAGGGGCTCTGATCCAGGGTGGATTGGCAGGCTCAAATGAAAAAAAACGGGCGGGACTCTTGGGTCGAAGAGCCCACAGCCCGGTGGATTGCTCCGCTAAGCGACAGGGCCTGACTCAGGCTTTAAGCGTTGCCATGTCGATGACGAAGCGGTATTTCACGTCACCGGCGATCATGCGGCTGTAAGCCTCGTTGATCTGGCGGATGTCGAGCATTTCGATGTCGCAGGTGATGTTGTGCTCGGCGCAGAAATCCAGCACTTCCTGGGTTTCTGCGATACCACCGATCAACGAGCCGGCCAGGACCCGACGACCCAGTACCAGTTTGGCGGCGTGGACGGGCGGGTCAATCGGCTCGATCAGGCCGACCAGGATGTGCACGCCGTCGAAGCGCAGCATATCGAGGTACGGGTTGAGATCGTGCTGCACCGGAATGGTGTCGAGCAAAAAGTCGAACTGTCCTGCAGCAGCCTTCATCTGCTCGGCATCGGTGGAGACGATCACGTGGTCCGCGCCTTGGCGGCGACCTTCTTCAGCCTTGCTCGCCGAACGGGTGAACAGCGTCACTTCAGCACCCATGGCCTTGGCAAACTTGATGCCCATGTGACCGAGGCCGCCCATGCCGAGAATCCCGACTTTGTCGCCGGCTTTCACGCCATAGTGTTTGAGCGGCGAGTAGGTGGTGATGCCCGCACAGAGGATCGGTGCGGCGCTGGCCGGGTCGAGTTTCTCGGGGATACGTACGACGAAGTGCTCGCTGACCACGATGCTATCCGAGTAACCGCCCATGGTGTTGCTGCCGTCGACCCGGTCCGGGGTCGCGTAGGTCAGGGTCGGACCTTCGAGGCAATATTGCTCGAGGTCGGCATGGCAGGCTTCGCAGTGGCGGCACGAGTCGACCATGCAGCCGACGCCGACCAGATCACCCACCTTATGGGCGGTGACATTGGTGCCAATGGCGGTGACTTTGCCGACAATTTCGTGGCCTGGCATCAGCGGGTAAACAGCAATGCCCCATTCGTTGCGGGCCTGGTGGATGTCGGAGTGGCAGACGCCGCAGTAGAGAATCTCGATCGCTACATCGTCGGCACGCGGGCTGCGACGTTCGAAGGTCATCGGGGCGAGGGGAGTGGTGGCCGACTGGGCGGCGTAACCGATGGCGGTGTACATGGTGAACCTCGCAAAAGCAGTGACGGGTGAGGTGGGGGATTTTCCGCGCCGCCCGCTTCACCGGCCATGACGATTCCTCCGCGTCTTATGCCTATTCCTCCGGCATCCTCGGTGGAGCGGTCGCATTGGCGCTCAGACCTGCGATGATGCTTTCATCCTTTTTTCGCGAAGTTTTTGCCATGTTGTTAACCCGTCATCTCGATGCCAATGCTGCGCTGGTTGGGCTGATTCAGCCGTTGGCGACCCGTGATGGTTTCGTGCCGACACGCTTGCCCGGCGTGCACGTACTCAGAGCCAGTTGCGATGTGGCGCGTGGCCCGCAGATCTATGAGCCGAGCCTGATGATCATTGCCCAAGGCAGCAAAGTCGCCTATCTGGGCGCGCGTACGCTGGAATACGGTGCCGGGCATTACCTGATTCAGGCACTGCCGGTGCCGTTCGAATGCGAAACCTTTGCCATGGCTGATGCGCCATTGCTCGGGGTTTCGATTGCCATCGACCGCGCGCTTTTGGGCGAACTGGTGTTGGCCATGGGGTTGGTGCATGGGCGCAATACGCCTGCGCAAACCCCCGAATCCATGACCTCGGCGGTACTCGATGACGGCATGCGTGGCTGTGTCGAGCGCTTGTTGCACTGCCTGCACGATCCGCTGGAGTGTCAGGTCATGGGGCAGGCACGGTTGCGTGAGTTGTTGTTCGTGGCGTTACGCGGTCCGCAGGCTGATGTGCTACGGGCGTTGGTCGAGCAACAGGGACAATTTGCCCGGATTGCGGCGTCCTTGAGTCATTTGCATGCGCACTTCACCGAGCCGCTGAACGTCGAGACGCTGGCCAGTTGCGCGAACATGAGTACGTCGACCTTTCACGAGCATTTCAAGCGCAGCACCTTGTTGTCGCCGGTGCAGTATTTGAAGCGCTTGCGATTGCTCAAGGCGCAGCAGTTGTTGCTGTCGGAAGGGCTGGGGGTGGCGCAGGTTGCGCATCGGGTGGGTTATCAGAGCACGTCGCAGTTCAGTCGCGAGTATAAGCGCTACTTCGAGCGTAATCCGGGGGATGAACGGGTGGCTTAGATTTCAGGCGCAGTTACAGAGGGCGGTGTCGTTTTCTCCGGGCAACAAAAAGGCCCCCATTTCGGGAGCCTTGATGTTTGGCAATTTGACTTACATGTTCGGGTAAGTCGGGCCGCCAGAACCTTCCGGCGTTACCCAGGTGATGTTCTGCGCAGGGTCCTTGATGTCGCAGGTCTTGCAGTGCACGCAGTTCTGGGCGTTGATCTGGAAGCGCTTCTCGCCGTCTTCCTTGGTGATCACTTCATACACGCCAGCCGGGCAGTAGCGCTGAGCAGGCTCATCGTACAGCGGCAGGTTCTTGCTGATCGGGATGCTCGCGTCGGCCAGTTTCAGGTGGCAAGGCTGTTCTTCTTCATGGTTGGTACCGGAGATGAACACCGAGCTGAGCTTGTCGAAGCTGAGTTTGCCGTCCGGTTTCGGGTAGTCGATCTTCTTGCTGTCGGCCGCGAGCTTGAGGCAAGCGTAGTCCGGCTTGGTGTCGTGCAAGGTGAACGGCAGTTTGCCGCCGAAGATGTTCTGGTCGAGCCAGTTGAAGCCAGCGCCAATGATGGGGCCGAATTTGTGCATCGCCGGGCCGAAGTTGCGGCTGGCGAACAGTTCTTCGTAAAGCCAGCTGGCTTTGAACGATTCAACGTAGCTGTTCAGTTCATCAGCGCCTTCGGAGCCTGCGAACAGGGCGTCGGCCACGGCGTCAGCGGCGAGCATGCCGGACTTCATGGCGGTGTGACTGCCTTTGATCTTGGCGAAGTTCAGGGTGCCGAGGTCGCAACCGATCAGCGCGCCGCCCTTGAAGACCATCTTCGGCAGCGAGTTCAGGCCACCTTTGCAGATCGCGCGCGCACCGTAGCTGATGCGCTTGCCGCCTTCCAGGTACTGCTTGAGCACCGGGTGATGCTTGAGGCGCTGGAACTCGTCGAACGGCGACAGGTAAGTGTTGCTGTAGGACAGGTCAACGATCAGGCCGACTACAACCTGGTTGTTTTCCAGGTGATAGAGGAACGAGCCGCCGGTGTTTTCGGTGCCCATGATGTCCAGCGGCCAACCGGCGGTGTGCACCACCAGGCCTGGCTGATGCTTGGCCGGATCGATTTCCCAGATTTCTTTCAGGCCAATGCCGTAGTGCTGGGCGTCGGCATCGGTGTCGAGGTTGAAGCGCTTGATCAGTTGCTTGCCGATGTGGCCACGGCAGCCTTCGGCGAACAGCGTGTACTTGCCACGCAGCTCCATGCCTGGGGTGTACAGGCCTTCTTTCGGATTACCTTCACGGTCAACGCCAAGGTCGCCGGTGATGATCCCGCGAACCACGCCGTTTTCGTCGAACAGTGCTTCCTGAGCGGCGAAGCCCGGGTAGATCTCTACGCCCAGGTTCTCGGCCTGCTGAGCCAGCCAGCGGCACAGGTTGCCCAGGGAGATGATGTAGTTGCCTTCGTTGTGCATGGTCTTGGGCACAAAGAGGTCTGGAATCTTGATCGCGCCATCGGCGTTCTTCAGAACGAAGATGTCATCGCGAGTGACCGGAGTGTTCAGCGGCGCGCCGAGTTCTTTCCAGTCCGGGAACAGTTCGTTCAGCGCCCGAGGTTCGAACACCGCGCCAGACAGAATGTGAGCGCCGACTTCGGAGCCTTTTTCGACCACGCAGACGCTAATTTCCTTACCGGCTTCGGCGGCCTTCTGCTTCAATCGGCAGGCGGCGGAAAGACCAGCGGGGCCGGCACCGACGATGACCACGTCGAATTCCATGTATTCGCGTTCCACAGGTTATCTCCTACTCAAGGCTCAACAGTTTTTTTTCTAATTGGAGGTTTGGTGTCGCATCCATGAATCCCTGCACAACGCTGGGAGAGGACAATCGATGAGCCACCTTTCTCTCTAGGCGGCGCATTATATCTACACCACTCTTAGCGTCCAATACAAACGTTTGTTTGAATTTGCTCCAGCCCAGAGAAATCAAAGAAGCGCGGCTTATGACTGGCCATTTTGGCGTATTGACCGGAATAGGTGTTCCGGTCAAGATACGGGCGGTTTTGCGCTCGCCGTAGGCTGACTGTTGGTTTCAAGAGCACCTCTAAAGACAGGGCGAAGGCGGTACAAGGTGACGCGCAGCACGGGTTTGTCGCGAAGTTTACACGTCGCGACAAAGAATGACTCGTTAGTCACCACTGACGAACGGTCATTACGCTTCGTGAGCTGGGTCACCCAGTACAAATGCCGGCGTTTTTAGAGGTGCCCTTGTGCCCGATGAGCATCAACCGCCAGGTTCGCCTAGGCGACTTTCTTTTCACCGGAGAGTAACGAGGAATCCATGAAGGTTCTTGTAGCTGTCAAACGAGTGGTCGACTATAACGTCAAGGTTCGCGTCAAAGCGGACAACTCCGGCGTCGATCTCGCTAACGTCAAGATGTCGATGAACCCTTTCTGCGAAATCGCAGTGGAAGAAGCCGTACGCCTGAAAGAGAAAGGTGTTGCGACTGAAATCGTCGTCGTCTCCATCGGCCCGTCCACCGCTCAAGAGCAACTGCGCACCGCGCTGGCTCTGGGTGCCGACCGCGCCATCCTCGTCGAATCCACCGAAGACCTGACTTCCCTGGCTGTTGCCAAGCTGCTCAAGGCTGTTGTCGACAAGGAACAGCCTTCGTTGGTGATCCTTGGCAAACAAGCCATCGACAGCGACAACAACCAGACTGGCCAGATGCTCGCAGCACTGAGCGGATACGGTCAGGGCACTTTCGCTTCGAAAGTCGAAGTCACTGGCGACAAAGTTGCCGTGACTCGCGAAATCGACGGCGGCGCGCAGACCGTTTCGCTGAAACTGCCAGCCATCGTCACCACCGACCTGCGTTTGAACGAGCCGCGCTATGCGTCCCTGCCAAACATCATGAAAGCCAAGAAGAAGCCGCTTGAAGTGCTGACTCCTGACGCTTTGGGCGTTTCCACCGCCTCTACCAACAAAACCCTGAAAGTCGAAGCGCCGGCTGCACGCAGCGCAGGCATCAAGGTCAAGTCGGTGGCTGAACTGGTCGAGAAACTGAAAAACGAAGCGAAGGTAATCTGATCATGACTATCTTGGTAATCGCCGAACACGACAACAAAGTAGTGGCCCCAGCCACGCTGAACACCGTGGCGGCTGCCGCCAAAATCGGTGGTGACATCCACGTTCTGGTTGCCGGTCAGGGCGTTGGCGCTGTAGCTGAAGCTGCCGCGAAAATCGCTGGCGTGGCCAAAGTGCTGGTCGCCGATAACGCTGCCTACGCACACCAACTGCCAGAAAACGTTGCACCGCTGGCAGCAGAGTTGGGCAAGGGCTACAGCCACATCCTGGCTGCTGCCACCTCCAACGGTAAAAACATCCTGCCGCGCGTTGCCGCTCAGCTGGACGTTGACCAGATCTCCGAGATCATCTCGGTTGAAAGCGCTGACACCTTCAAGCGCCCAATCTATGCCGGCAACGCAATCGCGACCGTTCAGTCCAACGCTGCGGTAAAAGTCATCACCGTGCGTGCTACCGGTTTCGATCCGGTTGCCGCCGAAAGTGGTTCGGCTGCCGTTGAAGCAGTTGCGGCTGCTCACGACGCTGGCACTTCCAGCTTCGTTGGCGAAGAACTGGCCAAGTCCGATCGTCCGGAACTGACCGCTGCCAAGATCGTCGTTTCCGGCGGTCGCGGCATGCAGAACGGCGACAACTTCAAGCACCTGTACGCCCTGGCCGACAAGCTGGGCGCTGCTGTTGGCGCTTCCCGCGCGGCGGTCGACGCAGGTTTCGTACCCAACGACATGCAGGTCGGTCAGACCGGCAAGATCGTTGCGCCACAGCTGTACATCGCCGTCGGTATCTCCGGCGCGATCCAGCACCTGGCCGGCATGAAAGACTCCAAAGTGATCGTTGCGATCAACAAGGACGAAGAAGCGCCGATCTTCCAGGTGGCCGATTACGGCCTGGTGGCGGACTTGTTCGAAGCTATCCCCGAGTTTGAGAAGCTGGTCTAATCCAGCAGCTTGACTTATAAAGAGCCCGGCCTTTTGGCCGGGTTTTTTATTGTCTGCGATTTGAGTGTGGGGAAATACGCCATGGATTTGCGTCGCTGGAGCGCCTTGTGGGTGCTGCTGAGCCTGCTGGCTTTGCCCTCGCTGTCAGTCGCTGCGGGCAAATGCGAGCGGCTGGTGGTGACCGGCAGTCCGGATGCACCACCGTATCTGTGGCAAGACCCGCAAGACCCGACGCACTTGATCGGTACCAGCGCTGACTTGTTGCAGCAGATGGCGGGGGAGTTGGGGATCAAGGTCGAGTTGCTGTACGCCGGCAATCGATCTCAAGCGCTGGATGAAGTGCGTAGCGGGCGTATCGACATGCTGGCCGACGCGCCTCTGATGGACAATCAACTCGAATCACTGGACTACATCCAGCCGCCGTTGCTGGAAAACGACTATCTGGTCTGGACCCGCAAGGGCTCGGCATGGGTCTACAACGAGGCGCAGGATTTGCGTGGGCATGTTGGCGCAGTCTCGGCAAAGGCTCGTTTGACACAACCGTTCGAGGCCTACGCACAAGAGCAATTGACCTTGATGAGCCTACCGAACCTGACACAGGCTTTTCAGAAGTTGCTACTGGGTGACGCGGACTACGTGCTCGCCGGGCGTTATACCGGGATAGCCATGGCGCAGACATTGGGCATGGCCAACGATGTGCAAGCGTATCCGCAACCGATCGACCGACCGGGGCTGTTCCTTGCCATTTCCCGCAACTCTGCCTGCAACGATCCATGGTTACGCGGACAGTTGTCGAAAAAGATGACAGAATTGCCCGCGTCCGGCCTGACGCAGGCCCTGCTGCAGCGCAATCTGGAGCGCTGGAAAGCACACTTGCAGCAACCCGTCAGCACCCCAAAACAGTAGGGATTTTTAGTGACTCTTCGACCTCTTTTCGCTGCCATGGCCGTTATGGCCCTGGCGGGTTGTGCTGCCGATCCGGCGCCGAATGAACAATTGCGTTTGACCGAACGGGCCCTGGAACAGGCCGCCGCTGTCGGGGCAACGACTGAAGACGTGCCAGAGCTGAAACTCGCTGAAGGCAAGTTCGCTCAGGCTAAGGCCGACATGACCACTCAAGCCTTCAAGGATGCGCGGATGCAGGCCGAACAGGCAGAGCTGGACGCGCGTCTGGCCGAAGCAAAGGTTCTGACAGTGAAGAGCCAGGAAAAGCTGAACGTGCTCAACACCCGCATCACTCGCCTGCGCAAGCAACTGGGAGATGCCCAATGAGCCTGAAAAACACCATTCTGGGCGGTTTGCTGCTGGTGGGTTGCGCAGGGCTTGCCGGCTGCGCAGGTCAACACAGCGCGGCGGCATTGCAACAAGCCAGCGCTGACTTTCAGAAGGTCAAGGAAGATTCGAACGTGCTGCGCATCGCGCCCAAGGACGTGATTCGGGCGGGTGAGTCGCTTGCCCGGGCTGATCGTCTGTCGACCTACTGGGGCAGCGGCCCGGATGTTAAGCATTACGCTTACCTGAGTCAGCGTTACAGCGAAATTGCCCGTCAACACACCGAGCAAGCGCTGAATGACGAACGTGGGGCCAAGCTTGAGCTGGAGCGTCAGCGCCTGCAGTTGGCGTTGCGCGAGAACAAACTGCTCAGCGTGCAACAACAGGGTAAATGGCTGGAAGAGCAAATCATCAACCTGGCTACGACCCAGACTGATCGCGGTCTGGTCATGACCCTGGGGGATGTGCTGTTCGACACCGGTGAAGCCGAGCTGAAAAACTCGGCAAATCGCACCGTATTGAAAATTGTCCAGTTTCTGCAGCTCAACCCCAAGCGCGTGGTGCGTATCGAAGGTTATGCCGACAGCACCGGCGGCAAGCAGGACAACCTGAAGCTGTCTCGCGATCGCGCCCAGTCGGTGGCGGACATGCTGATCGATCTGGGGATCGAAGATAAGCGCATTCAAGTCGAAGGCTACGGCGATGAATACCCGGTAGAGGCCAACGCTTCCGAGCGGGGGCGTGCGCAGAACCGTCGGGTCGAAATTGTGTTCTCCGACGAAAAAGGCCAGCTCGGCGCTGCCCGCTAAGGTCAGCGTTACTGGAAAACCCGGCCCCTCAGTGGTGCCGGGTTTTTTTATACCTGCGAAATGGCTCTCAAAACAGTACAGTTTTTGCTGTCACTGCACTGTATGGTCGACTATTGTGGCAACTGTCCCAGTACACTTCTAAACTGTTCCGGTAAAGTTTCACACAAGAATAAAATGCCCGTGAAATCGAGTGCTGCGTCATGACCAATCTCTTGCTCTATCAACGTATCGCTCAGCAATTGGCTGAGGATATCCGGCGTGGTGTCTATCAGCCCGGCGAGCGCGTGCCTTCTGTGCGCAAAATGAGCTCGCAGCTCAATGTCAGCCACGCGACGGTGCTTCAGGCATATGCCAACCTCGAAGATCAGGGGCTGATTCGCGCACGCCCACAGTCGGGTTACTACGTCCACCAGACCCCGGCATTGACCGCGCCGACGCCGGATATCGCGCGTGTCGAACGTCCCGGCCTGGTCACGCGCAGCAGTATCATTCAGCAAGTGTTGGTCGAGTCGCGTCGCGAAGGGGTTTTCCCGCTAGGCGCTGCGGTGCCCAGTGTCGACTATCTGCCGGTACGGGCACTGCACCAGCAATTGGCCAAGGTCACGCGGTTTCACAGCCCGCGGGCGTTCAGTTACATGTTCAGTCCGGGTTTTGAACCGTTGCGTCGCCAGGTGGCGATCCGCATGCGTGATGCCGGTGTAGTGGTCGACCCATCGGAAGTGGTCATCACCCATGGTTGCGTCGATGCGCTGCAAATGTCGTTGCGCGTCCTGACGCGTCCTGGCGATCTGATCGCGGCTGAGTCGCCGACCTACTACGGCTTGTTGCAGCTTGCCGATTTGTTGGGTTTGAAAGTCATCGAGATCCCCAGTGACCCGGCGACGGGCATGAGTCTGGAAGCCTTGCAACTGGCCGCCAACCAGTGGTCGATCAAGGCGTTGGTGCTGACCACGCGCCTGAGCAACCCACTGGGTGGCACCATGCCGGAAGAGCGGCAAAAACAGCTGCTGCGTCTGGCTTCGGACTTCGATATCCAAGTGGTCGAAGACGATATTTACGGCGAACTGATGTTCGAGCAAGGCCGTACCAAATCGCTGAAAGCCTATGACCGGCTGGATCGGGTCATCTATTGCTCAAGTTTCTCCAAGACCCTGTCACCCGGTGTGCGCATCGGCTGGATGATTGCCGGCAAGTACCAGCAGGAAATCCAGCGGCTGCAGACCTTCAGCACCCATTCGGCGTGCAGCGTGACGCAGATGGGGATCGCAGCCTATCTGGAGAACGGCGGCTACGATCGTCATTTGCGCTACATTCGCCAGGAATACCGCAAGAACCTCAGCGCCTTCCAGTTGGCGGTACAGCAGTATTTCCCTGAGGGAACTCAGATAACCCGGCCCACGGGTGGCTTCATTCTATGGGTCAGCCTGCCGGGGCGGGTCAATACGCAGGAACTGCATGTCCGTGCGTTGCAGCAGGGCATCAGTATCGCGCCGGGGCTGATTTTCAGTAACACCGAACAATTCAATCACTGCATTCGCTTGAACTGCGGCACGCCGTGGAATCGTGAGGCCGAGCGGGCGCTGATGACACTCGGGATGCTGGCCACTCAGCTTTGTCAGGAGACGGCTGGCGGTTTTTGACGTGCACCGGGGGCTGGATTGCTATGCGAGCTTGTCAGGAGCCTTACAACAAGCGAGCATATGGCCCTCTGCCGTTAGCGCTGTAGTGTTCATGAAAGCGATTTTTCCTGCTGGTTTGATGTTGGCGTGCCTCTTGAGTGTCTTCATGCCGGGTAGCGCAATGGCTGCGGCCGCCCCGGATAAAGGGGGCATCAGCACTTCTGAGGTGAAGGCAAAGCCCGTTGTGCCGACAAAAAAACACATACCAGCCAAAAAGGCCGAAGCAGTAAAGAAGCCGAAGTCACAAAAGAAACGCCCACCCATTGCCTCAAAATCAAAATCCGCGAGCGAGGTGGTCAGAACCACGTACTTGCCTCCAGCCAAGCTGGATTTGAGCCTGCCGCCGGACATGGTTAAGCAGTTACAACCTGTTGGCACTGTTCCGCTAGTCAAACATGCCCCTTTGCTGCCGCCCATGTTTGGTGAAAAAATCAAGGCTGACAGCCCGTTCCAGCTTAACGGTCGCCTGCTCAGTAACGAAATGCAGTTGCAAATGCGCAAGGAAGAGCACCGAGAGGTCGACGGTGCGGCACTGGAATTCCAGTTCAAGCAGTAAAATCGCACATTGCTCTGTGACCCGCGCACCTGACGCTTGGTCGGAGACTGGTCAGTCACGCGTGTTTGAGCGAAAAACCTCTATCCGGCCAATTTCAAACGGCTGTTTTAGCGGGTACTCTAGTCCACGTTATCCAACACATTACCCGTCGCGAGGAGCGTGTCGTCATGAACTGCCGTGAAGGCTGTGGCGCCTGTTGCATTGCCCCTTCCATCAGCACACCCATCCCCGGCATGCCAAACGGCAAAGCGGCGGGAGAACGTTGTGTGCAACTGTCTGTCGATAATCTGTGCCGTATTTTCGGCAAGCCTGAACGGCCGGCGGTCTGTGGCGCGTTTCAGGCGGATGTCGAGGTGTGTGGCAACAGCCGGGAAGAAGCCATCAAGTTGATCGGTTGGTGGGAGAAAATGACCGCGGCGTAGTGTGTTCAACGAACGGAACTTCAACAATAAGGAATAAGACTATGGGTTCGCTGCATCGTATCGCTGTGTTGTGTGGTTTGACCGTTCTGTTGGCCACGACAGCCCAGGCCGAAGACTGGAAAACTGCCAAGGATGAGGACGGAATCAAGGTTTCCCTGAGTGAAGTCGCCGGGTCTCAGTACAAGGCCTACCGCGGTGTGACCGTAATGAAGACCTCCGTGGCCAAGTTGCGCGCGCTTCAGGAAGACGTGCCTGGCGCGTGTGCCTGGATTCATGAGTGCAAGGTGCAGAAGTTGCTCAAGCACGAAGGCGATCAAAGCTGGACCTACACGCAGTTCAGCACCCCATGGCCGGTGACTGCGCGTGACTCGGTATTGCACGTGACTACTGTCGAAGGCGCCGATGGCAGCCTGACGCGTAAGCTTGAAGGCGTACCGACCTACCTGCCTGAAGAAAAAGGCTTTGTTCGTGTCACCCAGGTCCAGGGTTTCTGGAAACTTGTTCCAAAAGGCGCGGACCAGGTCGAAGTGACCTATCAGGTTCACACCGAACCAGGTGGTAGCGTGCCGTCCTGGCTGGCCAACAAGTTTGTGGTCGACGCACCCTTCAATACCTTGAAAGCCCTGAAAGCACGCGCCGAGAAGTAATGCCGTGCTTTTCGCAAAGAGGCTGCCAACCGGCGGCCTTTTTCATATCAAACCGATGGATTCAGGAGGAACGATTTTCCGGTATTCGGGGTCGAGATGTTGTAAGCCCATCTGTGGGTTTTACCAAGGAGGCACCGATGCAAAAGTGGGAAGTCACCTTCGTAGATGATCACGGCGTGCAGACCGTGGAGCAATTCGATTGCGAACAAAAACCCACGATGGAGCGGGCCGCGCAATTGATTCGCTCAAAACTCCTCCCTGTTCCGGCCGAGCTCGATCTCAATGATCTGGAGGGGCGAACCGAGGACCCGACGGTCAAAAGCCTGAAAGATCAGAACAGCATTGAAATTCTCAGTATCACGCCAATTGCATAACCACTTGATGCGACTCGCAAACAGGCCTTGGCAGCAACTCTGACTTGGGGCTACTCTGCAAACGAGATCAGCGAATGGATCGCTAAGGTCTGGTCTTGTCAGCTACATGCTTGTTTCCCGGCGGCAATTTGATTGCCGTATCGCCCTCACCATTCGGTTGCGGGCGCAGGGAGTACGGAAAGTCTATCCATCAGTTTGAGGAGGACGTTTCATGAGCACAGCCTATCAAGAAGACATCAGCAGCAGTGTGCTGCGCCGCATGAAAGAAGGCGGTTTTGATTTTTCACGGTTCCATCCCATCGAGTTCTACGCCATTTTTCCGGATGAGGAGCGGGCACGCAGGGCGGCAGGGCATTTTCGCGGTGAGTCCTTGAATGCGCAGGTCAGCGTGCGTGATGACGGTGCCTGGCATTTGGAGTTGAGCAAGGTGATGTACGCCACTTATGGCGGCATCGGTGACTTTGAACAGGACTTTGAGGCGGTGGTCGAGCCTTTGGGGGGGATTATCGAAGGATGGGGCGTCAAGCAGGAGGTACGAGGGCTACTCGCATAACACTATGAACAGCGACAACACTCAGCAACGGCTGACCTCAGGGTTGGCCGTTTTCGTTTTCGGACATTGAGAAGTCAAAGGATCGCAACCGCACACAGGCCGTGAAATCAACTCTGGCTAGGCGGGTATTGACCATGAGCATTGCTTCGCAATGAAGCGGGGGACGAACGGGTTGGGGCATTTACTGCACAGGATTGGTGCGGCGTGTCTTCGGTGATTAGCCAACCGATTGATAGTAAAGCGTTTATGCCACTGGCACGGGCCTTGCGAAGTCCAGGTGTCCGGGTGACAAGGAGTACGGCATGATCCGCACCTATTTTGATGAAATGTACGACGCTGGCGGCCTGGTCCGCCCGCACTATCGGGAGTTCGCCCGTTGGTTAGCTGAAACGCCTGACGAGCTTTTGGCACAACGGCGACGCGAGGCCGATCTGTTATTTCATCGTGCCGGGATAACCTTCACGCTCTATGGTGATGAGCAGGGGACAGAGCGCCTGATTCCCTTCGACACCATTCCCCGCAGCATCCCCGCCAGCGAATGGCGGATCGTTGAGCGCGGCTGTATTCAGCGGGTCAAGGCATTGAACATGTTCCTCGCCGACCTGTATCACGAGCAGCGCATCATCAAGGCCGGCATCATCCCGGCCGAACAAGTGCTGGCCAACGAGCAATACCAGCTCGCCATGCAAGGGCTGGATCTGCACCGCGATATCTATTCGCACATCTCTGGCGTCGATCTGGTGCGCGATGGCGACGGCACGTACTACGTGCTCGAAGACAATTTGCGCACGCCCAGTGGCGTCAGCTACATGCTCGAAGACCGCAAGATGATGATGCGGCTCTTCCCCGAGTTGTTCGCCGCCCAGCGCATCGCGCCCATCGATCATTACCCGAACCTGTTGCTCGACACGCTGAAAAGCTCCAGCCCGCTGGACAATCCGAGTGTCGTGGTACTGACTCCCGGGCGCTTCAACAGTGCGTTCTTCGAGCACGCGTTTCTGGCGCGGGAGATGGGCGTGGAGCTGGTGGAAGGCGCGGACCTGTTTGTGCGCGACGACAAGGTGTTCATGCGCACCACGGACGGGCCGAAAGCCGTCGACGTGATCTACCGTCGCCTCGACGATGCTTTCCTCGATCCGTTGGCGTTCAATCCGGATTCGATGCTCGGCGTTCCAGGACTGCTGTCGTCCTATCGCTCCGGCAATGTGGTGCTGGCAAATGCCATCGGCACCGGTGTCGCGGACGACAAGTCGGTTTATCCGTTCGTGACCGAGATGATTCGTTTCTACCTGGACGAAGAACCAATCCTGAAGAACGTGCCGACCTGGCAGTGTCGCAACCCGTCAGAGCTTTCTCACGTGTTGGCGAACCTGCCTGAGCTGGTGGTCAAGGAAACCCAGGGTTCCGGTGGTTACGGAATGCTGGTCGGGCCCGCGGCCACCGCCGCCGAAATCGAAGCGTTCCGCGCACGCATCAAGGCCAAGCCCCACGCGTATATCGCCCAACCGACGTTGTCCCTGTCGACCTGCCCGACGTTTGTCGAAAACGGCATCGCGCCGCGGCACATCGACTTGCGTCCATTTGTCCTGTCTGGCCGCGAAACCCGGGTCGTACCCGGTGGCCTTACCCGTGTAGCCCTGCGCGAAGGATCCCTGGTGGTCAATTCGTCCCAGGGTGGCGGAACCAAGGACACCTGGGTGGTCGAGGATTGAAGGAAACCTGCCATGTTAAGTAGAACCGCCTCGGATTTGTACTGGATGTCGCGTTACCTGGAACGGGCGGAAAACCTCGCACGGATGCTCGACATCAGTTATTCGCTGTCATTGATGCCGCAGGATGGGCGCGGCGATGGTCTGCACGAATTGGCGATGCCCTTGCTGATCACCGGCACGCTGGACGATTACCTTGAGCGCCACGGTCAATTGCATGCCGAGCGTTTGCTGCACTTCTTCGCCCTGGATTCGGCGAACCCGGCCAGTATCTACAGTTGTCTCGGCGCCGCGCGGGCCAGTGCTCACGCAGTACGTGGGCGGATTACTGCCGACATGTGGGAAAACATCAACGCAACCTGGCTGGAGATTCGCGGTATCGCCGAACAGGGCCTCAGTCGCTATGGCATGAGCCGTTTCTGCGAGTGGATCAAAGAACGTTCCCACCTGTTCCGGGGCGCGTGCTACGGCACCATCATGCGCAACGATGCCTTCCGTTTCATTCGCCTGGGGACCTTCATCGAAAGGGCCGACAACACGCTACGCCTGCTCGATGCCCGCTACGAAATGGCCGGTGATCAGGCCGAGGCGGTCAGCGATGGTACGGCCCACGCGTATTACCAGTGGAGTGCGTTGCTGCGGGCTTTGTCGTCGTTCGAGGCGTACACCGAGATCTACCGCGACGCGCCTGGCGCGAGGCACGTCGCCGAGCTGTTGCTGCTACGTGCCGACGTACCGCGTTCGCTGCGTGCCTGCACTGAGGAAATCGACCAGATCCTCTCCAGCCTGCCGGGGACCAATGGCCGTCCTGCGCAACGTCTGGCAGCAGAAGTGGATGCGCGGCTGCGTTACACCGGTATCAACGAAATCCTCGACGAAGGCCTGCACGCCTGGCTGACCGAGTTCATCCCGCTGGTGCGCCAGTTGGGCAACGCCATACACAGTTCCTATCTGGAGGCTGCATGAGACTTTCCATTAGCCACGAGACCACCTATCACTACGAAGATCAGGTGCGGGCAAGCATCCAGTATTTGCGATTGACGCCTCACGACAGCGAGCGTCAGCACGTACTGAGCTGGCAGCTCGACCTGCCACGGCCAGTGCGTGCGCAACTCGATCCGTTTGGCAACATCCTGCATGTGCTGACGATGGACGAGCCGCATGAGGCGATCATCATCGGCGCACAAGGCCTGGTGGACATCGATGAGTTGCGTGAGGCCGAGCATGAGAGCCAGTCAGCTCTGCCGTTCTTGCGTTTCACTCGACTGACCGAGGCGGATGAAGCGTTACGCGCATTCGCCGAGAAGCAATGTCACCAACGGCGCGATCGCACAGCGTTGATCGACTTGATGCATGGCCTCAACCAGCACATGACCTACACGCCGGGCTCCACCGAAGTCGACACCAGCGCCGCTCAAGCGTTCGCCGGGCGCGCCGGGGTCTGTCAGGATCACGCCCATGCGTTTCTTGCCTGCACGCGCAGCCTGGGGATTCCAGCGCGGTATGTGTCGGGTTATCTGTTCAGCGAAAATAGCGAACACCTGGCCAGTCACGCCTGGGCTGAAGCCTGGCTCGACGACGCGTGGTACAGCTTCGAT
Source organism: Pseudomonas helvetica (assembly GCF_039908645.1). NCBI lineage: Bacteria > Pseudomonadati > Pseudomonadota > Gammaproteobacteria > Pseudomonadales > Pseudomonadaceae > Pseudomonas > Pseudomonas helvetica. Next base: position 4,325,687 of record NZ_CP150917.1, on the reverse strand, counting down.
GTCACCAATGAACTGGCCAAGCCCGAGCGTCATCTGAAACTGGCGGTGGGCCTCGACTATCTCGATGCCTGCCCGGTACGCGGCATGCGTCGTGGCGGCGGGGAGCAGATGCACGCCAAGGTGTTCGTCGCGCCGACGCCGGTGATCTCAGTGCAACAGCAGTAGCCCGTCCCTGATCGTTCCCGCGCCCGCGTGGGAACGATCGATAAGGGTTGTTTTAGAGTTTGATCAACACCGATTTCAACTCGGTGTAATGCTCGATCGCCGCATACCCCATCTCCCGGCCCACGCCGGACATCTTGTAACCGCCAAATGGCAGTGCCGGGTCGAGGGCGCTGTGACAGTTAACCCAGACCGAACCGGACTTGATCCGGGGAATCATCCGGTGCACGGCCGCCAGGTCGTTGGACCAGATACTCGCCCCCAAGCCATACGGACTGTCATTGGCCATGCGCAATGCATCGGCTTCGTCATCGAACGGAATCGCCACCAGCACCGGGCCAAAGATCTCTTCCTGAACCAGCGAATGCTTTTGATCGACGTCGACAATCACCGTCGGTTTGACGAAGAACCCGGGGCCGAATTGCTCACCGCCACAGGCAATGGTCGCGCCGCTTTCACGGCCCATTTCAATGTAGTTGTACACCCGCTCCTGCTGGCGCGCCGAGATCAGCGGGCCCATGTCAATGCTCGGGTCCAGGCCATTGCCGAGCTTCATCGCGTTGGCGATGCCGGCAATGTCGGCCACCACATTGTCGAAATGTTTGCGCTGCACATAGAGCCGCGAACCTGCGCAGCAGACCTGGCCCTGGTTGAAGAAGATCGCGCTGGCCGCCCCGGTAGCGGCACTGCCGAGGTCGGCGTCGGCCATGACGATGGTCGGCGATTTACCGCCCAGCTCCAGGGTGACCCGGGTCATGGAATCCATGGCGATCTTGCCGATCTGCTTGCCGACGGCGGTGGAGCCGGTGAAGGTCAGTTTGTCCACTAATGGGTTATGGGTCAGCGCAGAACCTGCGCTGATCCCGGTGCCGGTGACCACGTTGAATACCCCACTCGGGTAGCCGGCTTGCAGCACCAGCTCGGCGAGTTTCAGTGCGGTCAGCGGCGTTTCATCCGCCGGTTTCAGTACCACGGTACAACCGGTCGCCAGGGCCGGGCCGAGTTTCCAGCAGGCCAGCAGCAGCGGGAAGTTCCAGGCAACGATGGCGCCGACCACACCCACCGCTTCACGGCGGATAAAACTGTGGAACTGATCATCGGGCATCAATGGCAGCGAAACTTCGACGCTGGAGCCTTCGATCTTGGTCGCCCAACCCGCCATGTAGCGCAGGAAGTCGATGGACAACTGCACGTCCATGACCTGCGCCACCGCCGCGCTTTTACCGTTGTTCAGGCATTCCAGCTGCGCGAGCAGTTCAGCGTCGCGTTCCATCAGGTCAGCGAGTTTCCACAGCAGGTTTTGCCGCTCCCGAGGTCGGGTGCGGGTCCAGGCCGAATCATCGAACGCATGACGCGCGGCGAGCACGGCGCGATCGACGTCGTCTGGCGTAGCCTTCGGGACAACGCACAGCACTTCGCCGGTTGCCGGGTTGTGCAAGGGCATGGTCTGGCCGTCGGCGGCCTCGACCCACTCGGCGCCGATCAGCATGCGTGGGGCGCGCTGGATGAACGCCGAAACGGCAGGAAGCAGATAAGGGAGTGGCATGGTAAGACCTCGTCTTGTTCGTGTGACGAGGTCTTTCGCAACGGTTGTGCCAGTTTGTCGAAGGGCTGTATTTGGCGGGGTTCAGGGCCAAAAGCAGCAGAGAGGAGCGCACGGCGTTGTTGCAAACTGAGACACGGGTGAGACAGCTATAACCCTTGACGGCTCAACATGCGATCAATCACCGCCCACAGCTGCGGATCGTCAAAGTCCTCGATCACCAGATGCGCGCCGGCTGCCAGCAGCGTCTCGCGGCGTTGGCTGGTCACCAGGCCCACGGTGAAAATCCCGGCGTTCACTGCCGCTGTCAAGCCGGGGATCGAGTCTTCGAACGCCAGGGTCACTTCGGCGCTGGCCTGCAAACGTTCGAGGCCGGTGAGGTAGGGCAGGGGATCGGGTTTGGCGCGGGGCAGTTCCTCGGCGACCACGATATGTTCGAAACGCTCACGCAGGCCCAGTGCTTGCAGCATGTGATCAGCGTTGGCCCGTGGCGCGTTGGTCACCACGGCGATGCCGATGTTTTGTTCCTTGGCGAAATCCAGTAAGCGCACCAGCCCGGCAATCGGTGTCAGTTGCGGCGACAGTTCACGGAAACGCACTTCCTTGCGTTCGGCGAACGCTTCGTGCTCGGCCACCGAGCGGTCCGGGAACAGGTAGCGACACATGTTGGCGTTGGCCTGGCCACTGACGTGGGCTTCGAACTCGGCTTTGCTGAAGACCCGACCATCCTCCTCCAGCAACAGCTGTTGCAGCGCCAGCAGATGGAGCGCATCGGTGTCGGTCAGGGTGCCGTCGAGGTCGAAGAGCAAGGCATTGAGCATGGCGCAGTTCCCGTAGCTGAAGCGGTTAAGCGGATAGCTGGCCATCGTATACGCAGGGCGTCATCTATGCTCGTCTCAGAGTGCAACAGTTGTCGCGATATTAGACGCCGCGGACCTTTTTCAGCAGTGATCAAAATCCATTGTTTATGGCTAATTGATTGATTTTAAAGGCTATTAATAAGCTGGCACGCTCCGTGTATTGCTCCTTCGCAGACGTTTCTCCTGCCTCCGTCAGCGACCGGCTCGCCGACGGCAGAGACCCTGAAAACGATCATTCAAAAAATAAGAAAGCACCGTGCGAGGTTCGACGTTGATGAAGAGAAAACTCCGATCAGGCATGAGCGCCAGTCTGCTGGCGCTCGCTGCGTGTGCCGCCCTGCATGCTCCGCAAAGCATGGCGGCGCGTGACGCCCAAAGCATTCTCAAGGAAACCTGTCAGGGCTGTCACACCCCTGAAGCCGGCAATGCCTTGAGCCGTATCAGCCACCAGCGCAAAACCCCCGAAGGCTGGCTGATGAGCATCGCCCGGATGCAGACCATGCATGGTTTGCAGATCAGTGATGAGGACCGTCGCACGCTGGTCAAATACCTCGCCGATACCCAGGGCCTGGCACCGAGCGAAACCGATGGCGTGCGTTATGCGCTGGAGCGCCGGCTCAACACCGTCGAGCATTTCGATGACCAGACCAGTCAGATGTGCGGTCGCTGCCACTCCGGCGCGCGAATCGCCCTGCAACGGCGGCCTACCCAGGAGTGGGAACGTCTGGTGAACTTCCACCTCGGCCAATGGCCGTCCCTGGAGTACCAGGCGCTGGCCCGCGACCGTGACTGGTTCGACATTGCCCGTAAAGACATGGTGCCGCTGTTGGCCAAGCGCTATCCGCTGGACAACCCGGCCTGGAAAAACTGGCAGAAAACCGCACCGAAAGCCGACGCGCTGGTGGGCGACTGGAGTTTCAGCGGCCACTTGCCGGGCAAGGGTGAACTGGCCGGCGTGATGAGCGTCAGCGCCTCGGGCGCCGACCAGTTCAAGGTCACGGTCAAAGGCCAATACGCCGATGGCAGCCCGTTCAACGGCGACGGCAGCGCGATTCTCTACAGCGGGTATGAATGGCGCGGCAACGTGACCATCGACGGGGTGGTCATGCGCCAGGTGTTTGCCGCCAAGGGCACTGAGCTGCAAGGCCGGATGTTCGAAGCCGAGCACGATGAACGTGGTCTCGACTTTATCGCCGCCAAACAGGGTTCCAGCCGTTTGCTGGCGGTGCAGCCGGGTTACCTCAAGGCCGGCAGCGAAACCGAGGTGACCCTGATCGGCAGCGGCCTGCAAGGCACGCCGAACTTCGGCAGCGGTGTGCAAGTGGCGCAAGTGCTGGAGCAAAGTCCGGAGCGCATCAAGGTCAGGCTCAAAGCCGCCGCCGACGCCAAGCCGGGCGCGCGCGAGGTCACGATTGGCAACTTGAAAGGCGCGACGCTGGCGGTCTACAGCCAGATTGCCGAGGTCAAGGTGGTGCCGGAGTTTTCGGTAGCGCGGATCGGTGAGGGTGGCGGCTCGACGCCGAAAGTCCAGGGCCGTTTTGACGCCGAAGCCTGGGGCAAAGGCGTCGATGGCAAGCCGTACCGCATTGGTGTGTTTCCGGCGCAATGGAAGGTCGAAGCCTTTGATGATCGCGCCAAGGAAGATCAGGACGTCAAGTTCGCCGGCACCATGCAGGCCGACAGCGGCGTGTTCACCCCTGGCGATGCCGGGCCGAACCCTGCGCGCAAGATGTCCACCAACAACGCCGGCAACCTCAAGGTGATCGCCGCCGTCGACGACGCAGGGAAATCCCTGACCGGCGAGGGCCACATGATCGTCACCGTGCAACGCTGGAACAATCCACCCATTCCCTGATTTGAAAACGTGAGCTGGCTGACGTAACGGTTTCGGACACTTTTCAGGAATGACCGCAGGCCTCGCCAAACGGGGTTTGCACAGGAGGTTGTAATGGGCGCCATTTTGAATCTGGTCGAGCGCAATCTGCACGAAGTGCATGTCGATGCCGACCGCATGCTGTTCCATATCCCCAGCAGTTCGCTGTTCGCCAGCGATGAGCTGACCGGGACCATCATCGATACCTTGCGTGGTCCCGGCTGTTCCTCGGAGGACTTGATCGAGCGCTTGGCGGCACGCTTCAACGGTGAAGAAATCAGCGAAACCCTGCGCGAGTTGATCTCGCTGGAACTGGTCAGCGACGGCTCGCCACTGACCCCGGACATCGGCACCAAACGGGTCGAACGCACGGCGATCAACACCGTGGTGCTCAACGTCAATACTGGCTGCAACCTGAGCTGCACCTATTGCTACAAGGAAGACCTCGACAAGCCATCGGCCGGCAAGAAGATGGACGTCGACACCGCCGTCGCGTCAGTGGAAATGCTGCTGCGCGAATCCCCTGACGAAGAGCGTTTCACCGTGGTGTTCTTCGGTGGCGAGCCGTTGAGCAACCGCAAGCTGATCGAGTACATGGTCGATTATTGCGAGAAGCGTTTTCGCGAGGCCGGCAAATTCGTCGAGTTCGTCATGACCACCAACGCCACGCTGCTCACCGAGGAAACGGTCGACTACCTGAATGCCCATCGCTTTGGTTTGTCGGTGAGTATCGATGGACCGAAAACCGTGCACGACCGTAACCGCATCACCGTGGGCGGGCAGGGCACCTATGACGTGGTTCGGCGCAAGGCCGAGATGCTGCTGTCGCGCTACAACAGCCGCCCGGTTGGTGCACGTGTGACCCTGACCACTGGCGTCACCGACGTCGAAACCATCTGGGATCACCTGTTCAACGAGCTGGGTTTTGCCGAAGTCGGTTTTGCCCCGGTGACCTCGGGTGATATCAGCAGCTTCAACCTGTCCAGCGACGAACTGATCGAAGTTTTCGCCAACATGAAGAAACTCGGTCGGCGTTATCTGGAAGCGGCGCTGGAGCATCGCAATATCGGTTTTTCCAACCTCCACCAGCTGATCACCGACATCCACGAGGGCCACAAAAAAGCCCTGCCGTGTGGTGCAGGGCTGAAGATGCTGGCGGTGGATCACAAGGGTGAACTCAACCTCTGTCACCGTTTCACCGGCTCGTCATTGCCGACCTTCGGCAATGTTCACAGTGGCGTGAAACAGGTCGAGTTGAACGACTTCCTGTCCCAGCGCCTGGACCGGACCAACACCGGCTGCGAAGACTGCCAGATCCGCAACCTGTGCTCCGGCGGCTGCTACCACGAGAGCTACGCCCGTTATGGCGACCCGACTCATCCGACCTATCACTACTGCGAACTGATGCGTGACTGGGTCGACTTCGGCATTGAGGTCTACACCCGGATCATGGCTCACAACCCTGCGTTTATCAGCAGTTACATCACTCCGCGCAAGGCTCACTGATATGAAACATCTCAAGGCAATCAATAACAAAGCGCAGAAGCTCGATCAGGCCGCGGCCGAAAACCGTATCGAAGAAGTCGTGGCCATGAGTTCCGTCGCTGGCTGCGCCTCGACCACCGATCCGGGTTGGGAAATCGACGCCTTTGGCGGTGTGTCGTCGCTGTGCCAGCCGATGGAAGCCGACCTTTATGGCTGTTCCGACCCTTGCTGGTGGCCGGCCCAGGTTCCGGACATGATGAGCACCTACCCGGACTGGAACAAGGACGCCCAAGCTTCCAACGAGAGCTGGCGCAACCTCGGCACCGTGTTCCCTAAAGACAAGTAATCGGACCGAAGAAGGATTCCTGCATGCGCCTTATCAATGCCTGCGGCCTGGCCGCTTCCGCCATCCTGAGTGCCTGTTCACTTAGCGTTCTGGCCGATGAAAACACCGTACTTCAAAGTGGTCACGAGTACATGCTGACCACCAATTACCCGAACAACCTGAACGTCATCGACCTTAAAACCGACAGCCTGTACAAGACCTGCAAACTGCCGGACGCCTTTGGCCCCGGCACCATTCAGTTGTCGCCGGACCGCAAGACCGCGTACGTGCTGAACAACCATTACGCGGATATCTACGGTGTCGAACTCGACAGCTGCAAGCAGGTGTTCCACGCCAGCATCACCCAGCAACCGGGGGAGAAGGCGCGGTCGATGTTCGCGTTCACCCTCAGTCACGACGGCAAGGAGCTGTACACCGTCGCCAACCCGACCTTGATGCTTAACGATCATTACGAAGTGCAGCCACCACGGCTGGATGTCTACGCCACCGATGCCGGTATGAGCGCCAAACCGCTGCGCAGCTTTCCAGCACCGCGCCAGTTGACCATCATGCAAAGCGGTGATGACGGCACGTTGTATGTGGCGGGGGCGGACATCTATAAGGTCAACGTGAAAACCGGCAAGTTCGACGTGCTGATCCCCAGTCGGCACTGGAAACGTCCGAACTACAGTGCACCGGACGTGCTCTACGTGTGGAACCAGCAGACGTACCGGCATGACTTCTCGCTGCTCTACACCACAGCGAAATTCAAGGACAAGAAACAGGACCCGGCCACTGCCGAAAACCTCTATGGCCTGTTCAGCATCGACCTGAAAACCGGCAAGACCGAAACCACCGATTTCGGCCCGCTGACCGAGATCTACTTCAGCGGCATGCGCTCGCCGAAAGACCCGAACCTGATGTTCGGCGTGCTCAATCGCCTGGCCAAGTACGACATCAAGCAGAAGAAGCTGCTGCAGTCGGCAAACCTGGATCACTCCTACTACTGCATTTCCTTCAACAAGGACGGCAGCAAGATCTACCTGGCCGGGACCTTCAACGACGTGGCGATCTTTGATGCCGACAGCCTGAAACAGATCGGCAGCATCAAAATGCCGGGGGGCGACATGGCGATCACCACGGCGCAGGTGTTCGTTCGGTAATCGCGGTGCCTGCACGGACGCTATCGCGAGCAAGCCCGCTTCCGCTCTGGATCGGGCTTGCTCGCGAAGAGGCCCTTACAGACGCTCGAGCATCAAACCCCGGGAACCGGGCAACTCAGGTCACCTTCCTGGCACTCGAGGTAAGTCTTGAAGGCTTCGACACGTTTTAGCGTCAGCCCGGCCAGGCAGTTGCTGTAGATCATCGGGTAAACGCTGCCGCCAGCCACCCCGGACGCCGAGAACTCGCACTCGGCATCGCGGAACGCCACCCAGGCACGCTGTGCACCGACCAGCAGTTTTTTACTCTCGAGGTTGTCCTTCAAGCGGTCATTGATCTGCTTGTAGAGGGCGTTGAGCTGGGTGTCGGCCTTCTTGTAATCCTTGGCGGCACACTCGCTCATCGTGCGTTGGTCGGCGGCATTAGCGCAGTCGTCGGCGTGAGCGAAGGGCGCCAGCAACAGCGGCGCAAGTGCCAGTAAAAAACGTGGAGGCATGGAAAGCTCGCGTGGGTCTTCGAGGAGTTGAATAGGCTGATTGAAGTGCAGTCGCCACACTTGTGCAACCCGTGGCGGTGGTTATTCGGCAGACTCGGTCATTCCTTCATAAGCCAGCCATGGCACATCGTGAGAGGTCCAGATGTGTGCCTGCGGCGTCATCTGCGGATCATCATCAAGGGTCGCCACCCGCACAATTACATGCGGCTGAGCCAAACGCTCGGCCACCAGGTGCGAGCCGCACTGCGAACAGAAGTGCCGCAGCTTGCCGGGCGAGGACTCGAAGGATGACAACTTATCCAAACCTTTGACCCAACGAAAATGCTCGCGCATGACCCCGGCCGTCGAAGCGAATGCCGCCGCATGCGCCTTGCGACAGGTATGGCAATGGCAGTGGCTGATCGGCATGTCGAGGCTGTCGAGTTCATAGGTGATGGCCTTGCACAGGCAACTGCCGTGGAGTGTTTTCATGCTGATTCATCCTTTGAAAAGTGGTGCTTTGCGTAGGGTATTTCTTTTAGGGCGATCGGATAAGTCCGAGACGCGCCGACTAAAAAGCTCCAGTGACAGGAACACATGCCGGGTTTGGTCTACGCTGCGAAACTGGAAATCATCATCCAGCACTGCGACAAGGAGGTCTGCATGCGCCCTATGGCATGTGCGCCAATTATTCTGGCGTTCACTTCTACCTTTGCGTTATCGGCGATAGCCGCACAACCCGCCCTCGATCCTATCGAGACCCTGAATCGAATCAACCGCAACTACAACACGCTGAATAACGACTGCAAGGAAATCGATTCCGGGGCCGCGCGCGGTCATTATTATTGCAGCGGCGTGACGCTGCGCATGGTCAATGACGGGCCTTTCAATCCCTGGGATTACAGCCCTTATGCGATCAAGATCGGTGCGACCTCTTACTCCTGGATTCGCAAGGACCTGAGCACCAGCATTCTGATTCATCCCGCCGGTTTCATCATGCGCACCCCAACGGATGCGGCGGCGTTGAACCGGCCGGTCAAGGAGCAGGGTTGGACCTGCATCTATGCTTTCGATGGCGGCACCGGACCGGAACGCAAGTGGTATGGCTGCGGCTTCTTTGACAGTAAGGAGCCACCCAGAAACGCCCAGGGCACGCTGAACAACAAGAATGCCCAGTGGGCTTACGGCACCTGTGCCGAAGTCGGGGTCACCACCGCAGAAAAGTGGAGCCAGCAATACACAGGGCTGTTAAAGGGCCCCATCCAGTCCAGCCAGTGTTCCTGGAATGCCGAAAAACCCAGTGATTGGAATGCCATGATCCGGGTGCATGAGTCCCGTGCAACCACCACCATGAAGGACCCGTTTTCGATCAAGACCCAAGTCAACGAGTTCATGCTCAAAAACGCTTCCGCCACCAACGATGGCAGCGAGAACATGAAATACATCGATGCCTTCATCTACAACGTCAACAGCACGCAAAACTTCGCCACCCGAGGCGATCAGGCGCCGCCCAAGCCGGAAGACGGTCTGAAGAGTGCGCGCAACTTCCAGAAAAAATTGAATGACCAGGGCTACCCAGTACCGATTCTGCGCCTGGACTTCACCAAGCCCCCAGAGCAGCGCTTCAGCTACGTGGCCGCCGATCAGGTGATCGCACTGAACACCAACGCTCCCGTTGACCCGGTCGTCAGCACACCGCCCCGTCAGTACATCGCGTCGGCCAACTGGGTCAAACGCTACGACCCCGGCACCCGCAAGGATGAATGGACCTTGAGCGTCGTACCCACCGCCGAGGGGCGGGCGCTGCCGAGTAATCAATTGAGCGCGTTGTACGACGAACTGTTCGCCATGAAGGGCAGCGACCAGAACTGGCGTGAAGAAGAAAAGTCTGCCGGCAGCATGCGTCAGCAACTGAACTGCGTGCTGGTCAATTACCGCAGCAAGACGCCGTGGAACCTGGAGCCTTTCAGGCCCACTGTTTCAGACAGTGAAGCGAAAGCGGCCGGTTGCAACCCGGTCCCGCGCTGAACGAGAAGGACATGACGGCCTGCACTGGCCGTCCCGTTTCAACCACCAGGAGGGATCCCTATGAAAGGAATCAAAGCACCCATTGCCAGCGCTGTTGCCATCGCTGGCCTGTCATTTTTTTCCACGGCCCACGCCGATTTGGGCAGCGATACGGTTACCCGTCTCAACCAACTCTATAACGACACCCGGCAAGATTGCGGCGGGCCATCCAAACCGGCGTTTCTGTGTTCGGGTGTGCTGTTTCGGGCGACCTGGCCTTCGACCGATTACCAGTTCTACAGCATCAGCCCGAAAAGCCAGGCGAGTGGCGGGGTATCCGCCTCGTATCTGCGCAAGGATTCGAAGTTCCGCAAGCTGGCCTATGGGCTCAAGAGCGGCTTCATTTTCGACACCATCTTCGGTAACCCCAAGGACCATCAGGATTACGCCGTGTTGTGTTCGTTCCCGATCGATGCAGCCACCGATGATCGCGGGCAACAAGGTTGCACCGACTCGCGGCGAACCCCCGGCAACGTGGAAAAATTCTGTCACGAACAAGGCGTGGCCACTGCCGAGCAATGGGCTGCCAATTACCAGCAGAACAGGGGGGATCATTCACGCCAATGCTCATTCGACGTACGTGATGAACGCAACAGTGCCTCGGGCCCGGCCTTCTACCAAAGCATCCGCGCGATGAGCAAGATTGCTGCCGAATCGTTCGGCACCCAGAACGAACTGCGCTTGGCCAAGTGGGAAGAGAGTCCGCCGAAATCTCCATCGATCCTTGCACTGTTCTATACCGAAGACAGCGGCCTGGAGGGCGCCCGGCTTAATCAGATCCAATGGTACAAGGCGGTGCAGCAGCACTTGCCGGTCATCAACATGAAATTGCCGCAAACCCCTCAACAAGACGCAGCCTTTGTCTACGACAGTAAAAAGCAGGTGATCTACCCCACGACTGAAAAGAACGGCTGTGATCGCTACGTACAAAGCGCAAGCTGGGTTGAGCGTGACGACCCGGGCTTTGGCAAGAAGGTCATGACCCTAGAAGTGACGCCGACCGATTGCGGCAGAAAGGTACAGGACGGCCAGACCAACAACTTCTTCAACGAACTGGCTGCCGATCACTACCTGGACGCGAACTGGAAAGACAACCCGGACAACCGTGACAGCAACATCGGCAGCATGCGCCGCCAGTTGGTCTGCCATTTCAACATTGCCCGCAACAAGCCTGAGTGGAACCTGGAACCTTCCAGACCTTACACCTCCAATGAAGACTCCATCGCCAAGGGTTGCAACAACACCTGATACGCAGACAGGCAGTGAAGATCGACCCCAATGGCGATTGCGCAACCTGAAGGCTGCGCAATCGCCATTGGGGCCTGGTGTTGATCACAGGAGGTGACGCATGAACCCGGCGGCAAAACCTGGCGGTCGGATCAGTCGTGAGTGTGGTGGGTGTTTGATGCCTGTAACAATGCGTCGGCTGTCGTTTCAATCTCATCGTGCATGTGCAGCTTCGCAAGCCAACTCTTGGGGATTCCTTTTACACCGTAAAAAGCTCCGGCCAACTGCCCGACAATAGCGGCGGTAGTGTCAGCATCATCACCCAGGTTGGCGGCTTGCAGAATGGCGTCTTCGAAGCTGTCGGTGTGATGAAAACACCACAACGCCGCCTCTAACGAGGCAACGCAGTAGCCTGTACCCACGATCTCGGATTTTGGTTTGGCGAGATAGTTGCCACTGGCAATCGTGGCGACTTTGGGTTCTGAAAAGTGTCCGTGGCCCAAGTGTCGTAAATCCGATTTCGACGCGCCCTGCAATGCTTCGCAAATCAATCCAGCGAACAACTGGCAGCATTCGATGGCTTCAGGCGCAGCGTGAGTGGTTCGAGAGCTATCGCTGGAAAACGTCCTGACATGGCCTATAGCAGGGAAGTAAAACAGCACCACTGGTGCCAATCGCATCAGCGAACCGTTACCTGCGCTGAACGGATCGGTCGATCCGGCAAATGGATTGCCGGTTTCCTGATAATGAGTCAGGGCTTCGCGCACGGTCATGCCGATATCAAAGCAGTCGCCAGTCGAGCTCAGGTAACCCCATTGCCACCAATTGAGATAGCGCCCCATCTGGTCGAAGGCGTCAAAACCATTTTTTGTGAGCAGGCTTTCGGCCAGGCACAGGGCCATCGACGTGTCATCGGTCCACTGGCCCGGCTTCAGATTGAACGGGCCACCACCCACCATGTCGGTGAGCGCCGGGAACGACCCGCGCGGTTTGAACTCTACGCTTGTACCGACTGCGTCGCCGCAAGCCAGCCCCAGCAGGCAGCCGCGATAACGCTCCGAAAGGGTAGGCAACATGAAGCATCCTTGTTTTGAGTCAGTTCACTGGCGACGTTAGCATTTCCAGGCGTCATGACAGAAAGGTAAAGCCTGTCCGAATGTTTTTATGCAACCAGAAAGTTGCGCATTCAGCCATCCGGGCCTAGTGTTCATCAAAGGAGGTGACCTATGCACTCATCAGATCGCATCGAAAGAAAGATCCTGCTCAAGGCTCCACGCTCCACCGTCTGGCGCGCCTTGGCCAATGCCGAGTCCTTCGGCAAGTGGTTTGGTGTCGCGCTCGAGGGCAAACGCTTTGTTGCCGGTGAGCGAACCCAGGGGCAAATCACTTATCCGGGCTATGAACATCTGGTCTGGGACGTGCAGGTGGCGCGGGTCGAGCCCGAGCGGGTATTTGCGTTTCGCTGGCATCCGTATGCAGTGGAGCCGGACATGGACTATTCGTCGGAGCCCACCACCCTGGTGCTGTTCGAGCTTGAAGACATGGACGGCGGCACGCTGCTGAAGGTCGTCGAGTCCGGTTTCGATAACATTCCGGCAGAACGCCGTCTGAAAGCCTTCCGCATGAACAGTCGCGGTTGGGATGAACAAATGACCAACATCGAGACGTACCTTGCCACCCCCTGACGCCTTAACGCTGGATACGCCGTCGGCCACTACTGCGCTGGGCCGCTCGGCACTGACCTTCGCCGCACTTGGCGACGAAACCCGGCTGCGGCTGATCGACGTGTTGTGTGGTGGCGGGGCAATGTCGATCGCGCAGTTGACCGCCGGCACCGACATCAGCCGCCAGGCTGTAACCAAACACCTGCGGGTGCTGGCTGACGCCGGTCTGGTGCGTGACACCAAACGGGGGCGTGAGCGCCGATGGGTCTTCGAGCCGACGCAACTGGACGAGGCTCGCCGCTCGCTGGAAGTGATCAGCCAGCAGTGGGACCACGCCTTGGTGAATCTGAAAGCCTTTGTCGAACAATGAATTGCGAGCCGTAGCTGACGCGAAACACGCGACTCAGGCACTTGAAACCTGGGGTGTCTAAGGGTTTTCGGAAGTGCTGCAATGGCGAATGTCTTACACGAAGTAGTAGCTATGTCTCCTGTTTCAGATTGGATCCGAAGCGTAATCTACACCCATCAACTGAAGCGCAGGACGCGCTCAGGATCATGGATGATCGACCATTTGCAAGGATCGCAGCGACAGGATGTCGTCATGGTCTTGAAAACCCGCTTCGGCGGGTTTTTTTTTGCCTGCAGGAATCGGCCGATTGGGGCTGGACCTGACGTATAGCCAATGGCTTACGCACGGGCGATGGTATGTCGTCTTTTGCGCCTGTGGATTCAGGCCTAATCTGACTCCATCAACTGCAGCGCAGGACGCGCTCAGGGTCATGGATGATCGACCATTTGCAAGGAATGCAGCGACAGGATGTCGTCATGGTCTTGGAAAACCCGCTTCGGCGGGTTTTTTTATGGGCGCTGTAAAAGTCTGTTTCAGACCTGACCAAGCGCTTAACCGAGACGTGCGGCCACACGCTCGGTGATCAGCGTGCGCTGATTGAGCGAGGCGGCTGCACGCCGATGGGCTTCCTCCAGCACGGCTTTTGGCGCGGTTTGCGGGTCGCCCGAGTTGAAGGGCGGTGCGGGTGCGTATTCGAGTTGCAGCTGCACCAATTGCGCAGTGTCTTTGTCATACAACTCAGCGGCCAGGGTCAGGGCAAAATCGATCCCCGCCGTGATCCCGCCACCGGTCAGCAGATTGCCATCGCGTACCACCCGATCCCGAACCGGGATGGCGCCCAATAGACTCAGCAATTCATGATAGGCCCAGTGGGTCGTCGCCCGTTTTCCCTTGAGCAATCCAGCAGCGCCGAGCACCAATGCACCGGTGCACACCGAAGTCACGTAGCGTGCCTGGGCGGCGTGTTTGCGAATGAACGCCAGGGTTTGTGGGTCTTCCATCAATGGCCCGACGCCGCTGCCTCCGGGGATGCAAATCACATCCAGGTCGGGGCAGCCATCGAACGTGGTGGTCGGCTTCAGGACCAGACCGGTGCTTGCCGTCACGGGGACCAGGTCCTTCCAGATCAAATGCACCTTTACGTCCGGCAGCGAGGCCAACACATCGTAAGGTCCGGTCAGGTCCAGTTGCTGCACCTGTGGAAACAACAGAAAACCGATCTGCAACGTCATGACGCTATCTCCTTGGTCTGCGTGTTCACAGCCTTATTGGGTGGACGGTTTGACTGTAGGCTCGTAGGATTTGGCGTATACGCCAATCAGCCCTCGAATTACGCCAATTATGCCGAACTCACCGAAAACCGTTCATGTGCTGGCCTTCGCCAATGTGCAATTGCTCGACGTCACCGGGCCATTGCAGGTGTTTGCCTCGGCCAATGACATGGCCGCGCAGCGAGGATTACCGCCGCCCTATGCGCCGACGGTGATTGCCGATGGCGGCGGTGCGGTGATGTCCTCGGCCGGCTTGGCGCTGCTGGCCGAACCGTTGCCGAGCGAGTCTTCCGATACGCTGATCATCGCGGGCGGCTGGGGTGTTTACACGGCGGCCGAAGACGCTGCGCTGGTGGATTGGGTGCGTCAGCAGGCTGCGGTTTCCCGGCGTGTGGCGTCGGTGTGTACCGGGGCGTTTTTACTGGCCGCCAGCGGCTGGCTCGACGGTCGTCGCGTGGTCACCCACTGGACCCGCTGCGATCAGCTGGCGCAAAAGCACCCGCAACTGCGGGTCGAGCCCAACCCGATCTTTATCAACGACGGCCCGGTCTGGACCTCGGCCGGGGTTACGGCCGGCATCGACCTGGCGTTGGCGCTGGTGGAAGCAGATCTGGGGCGCGGGATTGCCCTGGAAGTTGCCCGGCAACTGGTGGTGTTCCTCAAGCGTCCGGGTGGCCAGTCACAGTTCAGCGTAACGCTGGACCTGCAACAGCACGGCAATCGGTTTGATGAACTGCACGCCTGGATCGCCGAAAACCTCAGCCTGGACCTCGGCATCCCGGCGCTGGCGCTGCAAGCGGGCATGAGCGAACGCAGCTTTATCCGACACTACCGCGCCGACACCGGCCAGACCCCGGCGCGGGCCATCGAACTGATCCGTGTCGAAACTGCACGACGATTGCTGAGTGACACCGGCGTACCAATCAAACGGATTGCCGTGCAATGCGGGTTTGGCAGCGAAGAAACCCTGCGCCGTAGTTTCCTGCGGGCCATGGGGGTGACACCGCAGGCGTACCGCGAGCGGTTTTCGCGCGAAGACTGCTGTGTCGCTGAGACCTGCGAGAGGTAAGGCTTGCGCTTACTTCACCAACGTCAACTCACCATCGCAATACCGCACTTCGCGGCCTAACCACGCCAGATCGACCTGGGGCAGCACTGCCGAGGGTTTGCGCAGTTCACGCAGCAAGGTCGAGCCGTGGGACAAGCGTCCGCCCATGCGTGCGATCACTGCCCGCGCGGTCTGGTAGTGCGCGTGTCGTCCGGGGTCCAGGGTGTCTTCAAGCAGAATATCGTCACCCAGAATGCCCTGGACCTGCCCCGGATAGATCATGAACCCCGTGGCCTGCTCGGTGCCTTCACGACCGTCCTGCCAGAAGCTGCCGTCACGCGTGCGAATCTCCGGATGGGCTCCGAACCAGTGCGCCCGATCCGCCATCGGCATGGCATGGTGCAGGCGAAAGAACAGCCGCATCAGGTTGTCGCGATACCACTCGCGCACTTGCAGGTAGTAACCGCGCAAGCCTGGCGCACCCGCTGAATGAGCCAGGTGGATGGCCCGGGACCATCGCGGGAATGCCTGCAACGGCAGCTCGGTCGGTGCCGGGCGCGGCGTCGCCGGATCGGTTTCCCATGGCAGTCGATGTGGGCTGTGCTCAAGGTCGTCATACGCCGTCGGTGGGCGCCCCAGCAGATCGCCACCACTGCTGGCCAACGCTGTGGCGATACACAGGTTTCCCTGCACCACAAACACATAGAACCGGGTGAACCAGTCGGCGAGTTGCTGGCCGTCGGCGCTTTGCGCGATCAGGTCTGTCAGCTCCTGGTCGAAGCGCTGCAATCGGCTTTCCAGCGTCAGCAAATGCCCGCGAGCGATGCGTTGCATACGCAGCAATAACGGCAGCGAACGCAAAAGACGCAGAGGCCGCCAAGGCAGCTCCGGCGTCGCGCCACCGACTTCGCCGGCGTAGCTGCTGGCGGAGATTCCCCAGTCCGCCAGGCGGGCGAGAAACAGGTCGTTGTTGATATAGGAGGCGCCGCCGAATACCGCAGTGAACGGCTCGTTGTCCTGCAAAACGCGTGAATCCCAGCGCGCCATGATCGCCGGGATACTGGCCGCTGCACGTCGTTGGGCGTACTCCACCAGACGGCTCGGTTGGGGCGGCAGGATCTCGGCGATGTTGGCGGCGGTCAGGTGTCGACGCCAGCCGTAATCGCTGATCGGCCGGTATTGCAGCAACCACAGTTGCGTACCGTCCCAGGCCCATTCGACGTCGCCGGGCACATAGTGGAAGACCCGCAACACGTTCTGTAAAAAGCGCCACAGCAGGTTCGCGGTCAAGCCATGGGATGGCTTGAATGTGTCGCTGCTCCAGGAGGTACCGAGCCGCGAAACAATCGCCCGCTGCGGACTCACCTGGCCGTCGGCCAGTGACTCGAGGTGACCCTCGACCCATTCCAGCTCGACCGACAGATGACGTACAAAGGCAATCCCGGACAGCAGGGGAGTGATGAAGCGTTGCACCACCACTTCCTCGACCCCGGACGAACTCAATTCGGCAATCCGCGCAGGCACGCTGTGCGTCGGTTCACGCAGGAACGTGGTGCTCAAACCAGCGTTCGCTGCATCGGCCTGATCCTCTCCATAGCTGGAAGAGCGCACCGCCCAAGTGGCGTTCGGTTGGCTGGCGAGAAACGCCGGCAAGCGTGAGTCGTTGCAGTCATTGAGTGAAAGCGCAGGGGGAACTGCTTGCCCGGCCAGTGTTGCCAGACGTAAACGCCCGCCCTTGGTGTGCGCGACGAATCCGCGCTCACCCGATTCCAGCCACGCCGCGAATTCGGCCGGTGAGTCGATCCATGGGTAATGGCCCCATCCGGGTTTCAGGCTGATGGTCAAATCGGCACGGGCCAGAATCGCCGACCATGCGGCGGCTTGCTCGATGCCCAGCACTTTGTCCTGATCGCCCCAGACCAGCTCGACCGGATCGTTGATCCACTCCAGCAAAGGCAACGCGGTGTCTGCCCGCACCAGATCCCAGTGCGGTACAAACGCCCGGCAGCGTG
Source organism: Pseudomonas helvetica (assembly GCF_039908645.1). Classification (NCBI taxonomy): domain Bacteria; kingdom Pseudomonadati; phylum Pseudomonadota; class Gammaproteobacteria; order Pseudomonadales; family Pseudomonadaceae; genus Pseudomonas; species Pseudomonas helvetica. Next base: position 4,308,165 of record NZ_CP150917.1, on the reverse strand, counting down.
CATAACCGGCGCCCATGCGTCGGTACTGCGCGGGTGTCCAGGTCTGGCTGGAAAACTTGTGTGCAAACAGCGTGGGTTTGTTCGCCAGCAACCAGTGGATGGTCTTGCGAATGGGCAGCGGTGACATCAACGCCGGCAGACGTCGTTGCCACAAAAACGCCCCCACCGGCGCCAGCAATACACTCCTGCAAAAGTGCCCCGGTTGCCGTTGCAGTGCATGCAATACCAGCAACGCATTCACGCCGACCGCCATGATTGCGCTGCCTTTGACGGTCGCTGCCAGCAACGCCTGAGCGTAGGCGGCGAGGTCCTCGCAGGGCGCTTGGGGGTTGTTCCCGAACCCCGGAAGTTCCAGCGGCACCACCTGATAGCGCTGAAAGTACGGCAGTGCATCATCCCACCAATCGGCGGCGCTGCCGTTGCCGGCCAGCAAGTACAAAAGGGGCTTGCTCATCACAGTCCTCAGGCCAGGTCGCGCAGGGCAGCGTCGAGGGTCGGGTAACGGAAGGTATAGCCAGCCTCCGTCAGGCGAACTGGCACCACCCGTTGGCCATCGAAGAACAACTGCGCCATTTCGCCAGCCAGGGTGCGCACCGGGGCCGCCGGGATGTGGAACCACACCGGGCGCTTCAGGACTTTACCGACGCTGTCGGCGAACACTGCCTGACTGACTGCATCCGGTGCGACCAGGTTGTAGGTGCCGCTCAGGCTGTTGTCGTCGAATGCACGGGCGATCACTTGAATCACATCGTCGCGGTGCACCCAGCTCATGATCTGCTGGCCATCGCCCATGCGCCCACCGAAACCCAAACGGAATGGAATCAGCAACGGCAACAACGCGCCGCCCGGGCCGAACACCACACCCAGACGCATGACCACCTGACGCACGCCGAGTTCGCTGGCCGGTTGCGCGGCGGCTTCCCAGCGTGAGCACAGCTCAGCCATGAAACCCTCGCCCTTGGTGGCACTTTCATCAAGGCTTTCACTGGCGTCACGCACGCCGTAAAACCCGATGGCCGAGGCCTGAACCCACAGCGCCGGTTTGTGCCGGGCATTCTTCAACCAGGTCATCAACGCTTCAGTGGTGTTGACCCGACTGGCCAGCAATTGCGCCTGACGCTTGGCACTCCAGCGCGGACCGGCAACCGGCGCGCCCGCCAGATTGATCACCACATCGAAGGTTTCGTTGTAGCCCAGTTTGCTCAGCGAGCGCAGGCAGCGAGCACGGCCGTCAAACAGGTAAGCGGCTTTCAACGGATCGCGGGCCAGCACGCTGACGGTGTGACCGGCGTCGAGCAGTTGATTGACCAGGGTTTCACCGATAAACCCGGTGCCACCGGTGACCAGTACACGCTTATAGGCAAGCCCCGCGAACGGGTTAGCCGGTTTGCCTTCGCGCTGCATGCGGAGTGCCGCCAATCCGTCGCGAATACCAGAAGCGGTGACGCCGATCGCAAACAGCGTCAGTAACCAACCGCGCCAGCCGAAATCGATAGGGCTCAGGGCGGTAGGCAGCGTTGCCCATTGCGCCAGTTGCACACCGTATAACGCGAAGAACGCACCGCCATTGACCGCCAGTACCGTGTGCATGATGCGCTCGATGGCCGGCAACTTGCGGCTGCGATCCTCGACCACGAAGTCCCACAGTGTCAGGCCGATCTCCAGCGCGAACAGCAGCGCAATGACAATTGCCCACGTGCCCTGGAAGGCCAGGTGTGCCATGCCCAGAAACAGGATGCCGTAGAAACATGAACGCAACGCGTGGATCGACAGCTCCAGCCGTGCGCTGTGGCGATAGGGCAGGGCGACGGTCAGTTCGTGGTGATAAAGGGTATCCAGCGCACCGAGAACAGCTTGGGCAATCAACAGCGTGAGCGCCCAGTCCAGAAGGGAAAAATCAGCCATGGTCGGATTCACTCAATACATTGACAGGGGGAGGACGGCGGTCATGGCGATACAGCCAGAACAGGGGCGGCAGCAGGGTGAGCAGCGCAAAGCTGTCAATCCACAAGTGTGACCAGACGTTGGCCTGAATCGAAATCAGCATGTCCTGAGGGGCCCAGAGCACGATCCCGGCAATTAACCAGCCCCACGCCATAGGGCTTTCAAGGCGGTTGCCGATGTGCACCAGCGCCAGCATGTACAGCGAATAACTTTGCAGGGTGGCGCCGAACAACGCCAGCCACCAGACCTGTTGTGCGCGGGCAGCAGCAGGCGCGGCGTCTGCCCAGAAGGCTTGTTCGATGATTTGCAGATAGCCATCGAGCAAACCCGAGTGGCCAGCCCAGGTCAGCATGACGCTGACGAGCAGATGCGCCATGGCGGCGGCATACAACCAACCCACCAGCGTGCGCCGGAGGGTAGAAGAGGTGGGTAACATTCCTTGTCCTGATCGCGTCCTTGGGGGCGGCAAGTGTAACGATGTTTTGCCTGGCTTACTGCTGAAAAGCGAGGCGTGGCAAACGGCGGACTTTAGGGCAAGGTTGTGAGTCAGGATGATTGGCCCACTTGTGGGCGGGCCATCAGGTCGGCACCTAGGCTTCCATTTCCAACGGCTGGTTAAAGTATTTTGTGCGATCAGGGGTAAAGGTCACGACCATTCTGGTGCTGGAGCAGGTCATCGTCCGTTCCTGAGTCAGGTCGATGTCCAGGTCTTCACCGCGCAGGCCTTGCCATTGGGCGAGGTATTTGAGGGAGCCGAATTTATCGCGCTTCTTCAAGCTGCGGCTGACGCCACCTTTCCAGCCGAGCACCGGGAGTTCGCCGGCCAGGCAGCGTTTTGAAAGGTCGGGGAATTTAGCGGCACGTTCGCGGCCGACTTCCCAACATTTGATCAGGCCTTTGTCGTCGGCTTCCCACAGTTGATCCCGGGTCAGGCCCGAGCGGGGAGGTGCTTTGATGCTGCAGTGGATGCGATGGCTCATTCTGGTTCCTTGAATGCGGGTTTTTGTAGAACAGCTCCGCTGTACCCGTTGAGGGGGCGATGGTATGAGGCGGATGGTTGGCATGCAACCGCATATTTCAGAGTGCGGCGAGGTGAGTTGTTTAGTGTTTGTAGGGGGCAGGGCTATTCATCATTAAACGCGTTTCGTCAGGTAGACCGCGTCTTCGTTCATCGCGGGCAAGCCTTGCTCCTACAGAAGCGGTGTCGACCGGGGAATTCTCCGACGAGGTTTTCAGGTTGTGGTTAGGAAGGGCACGGGACTAGTGTTTGCGGGTCGCTGCCAATTCAGCGGCCGGGTTTGGTCACCTGTTCAATGTCAGGCGCATGAGCGCCAACCTAAGCATGTCGGCGCTTTTTTTTGCACTTGCCGTTATGCTTCGCGGTGGGCTGTGCGCGGGGCACTTTCGAGTGCGCCGGGTGCCTGACTTCCCGGTTGACCAACCTGCGTACCGCCCACCACCCATCGTTTGGTCACGATGCTGGTGAGCTTCATGAATGTCAGGAGTTTCAACCATGGTCAAAATCACCCCCAATCCCCCCGAAAACCCAAGCGTTTCCCCGTACGACTCCCTCGATTCCAGCAAGCTGCATGAAGCCGCCGAACGTGCGCTGGATTACCACTTACCACCGTTCACCCCGCCACCGAAACTCGATACCCGGCCGGGCAAAATGTTTGTGGTCATACCCGATGTCGATAACGAAACCCTGCTGGCCCACGCCAGCGAAACCCTGGCATCGGTGAATGTGTTGGCCAGCGATCTGGCCTTCGAACTGGAAGGTTCGCGGCGTCATGTGGCGTTGGCGATTCAGCAGATGATTGTACTGAGCGAGTTGCTGGTAAACCGGGCGCTGGATAATTTCGATCCGTACGACTCCGACGCGTAAAGCACAACCTTGTGGCGAGGGAGCTTGCTCCCGCTGGAGCGCGAAGCGGTCCCAAAACCATTCGATGCGGTTTTGCTGGAGGACCGAGCGAAGGGGTTACGACTGCTGCGCAGCCGAGCGGGAGCAAGAGACTGTCTGCTGTCAGACAGTCCGTCAGGTTTCTCACCCGCATATTACGGCTGCCAGTAACTCTTTTCCTCACTCAACTTCTGTTCGGCCAGCAATCCAGCCTTCGAACTGGAAGGTTCGCGACGTCATGTGGCGTTGGCGATTCAGCAGATGATTGTACTGAGCGAGTTGCTGGTGAACCGGGCGCTGGATAATTTCGATCCCTACGACTCCGACGCGTAGAGCACAACCTTGTGGCGAGGGAGCTTGCTCCCGCTGGAGCGCGAAGCGGTCCCAACACCATTCGATGCGGTTTTGCTGGAGGACCGAGTGACAGGGGGGTACGACTGCTGCGCAGCCGAGCGGGAGCAAGCTCCCTCGCCACAAGGGACTGTCGGCTGTCAGACAGTCCGCATCAGGTCTTTCACCAGCACCTTACGGCTGCCAGTAACTCTTTTCCTCACTCAACTTCTGTTCGGCCAGCAATCCAGCCTTCGAACTGGAAGGTTCGCGGCGTCATGTGGCGTTGGCGATTCAACAGATGATTGTACTGAGCGAGTTGCTGGTGAACCGGGCGCTGGATAATTTCGATCCCTACGACTCCGACGCGTAGAGCACAACCTTGTGGCGAGGGAGCTTGCTCCCGCTGGAGCGCGAAGCGGTCCCAAAACCATTCGATGCGGTTTTGCTGGAGGACCGACTGACAGAGGTTACGACTGCTGCGCAGCCGAGCGGGAGCAAGCTCCCTCGCCACAAGGGACTGTCTGCTTTCAGACAGTCCGCGTCAGGTCTCTCACCAGCACCTTACGGCTGCCAGTAACTCTTTTCCTCACTCAACTTCCGTTCGGCCAGTGATCTGGCCTTCGAACTGGAAGGTTCTCGGCGTCATGTGGCGTTGGCGATTCAGCAGATGATTGTACTGAGCGAGTTGCTGGTAAGTCGGGCGCTGGATAATTTCGATCCGTACGATTGACGCGCAGAGCACAACCCGTGACGAGGGGGCAAGCCCCCTCGTCACGGGGATTGAGTTTCGTCAGATGGACCGTGGATTGAGCAGGTTGATCGGGACCGTTCCACCAACTTTCGCCGGCAATATCGCGCAGGGTCACAGAAGCCACGGGGTTGGGCGAGGATGACTTTCATGGTGATTCCTCGTATCAGCCGTGAATGGACCGACGGCGATAGTCGGGTGCCCGCGCAGGGTCGTATTTCCACCACCATTCAAACGATGAGAGTCCCAAGGACTCGAAGCTTTCCGGAGGAGCTTCTTGAGTCAATTCGCCGCCTTCAAAAGCACCTGTGAGGCTGACACCACTTATGGAGCCGTAACGATTATTCGCTTGTGTCCAAACCAGAGCACCGCTGTAGTATTCGGACAAACTGTCAATGTATGAACGTACTGCAGGTGATGCTTCGGTAAATACGGCAGCACGCAGACGGTAAAAAAGACTGATTAGACGTCGCCTCATTTCTAAGTAACTATGCATGCTTTGTTCGAACGAGTAGTTGTAATCCCTGCACAGAATTCTGATCAGATTGTGCTCCTTTCCGTCGACGGCTCGGGCACACTCTTTCACATAACCATAAGGGTCAGTGTCCCATACCATTAGAGTCACCATCATTTCTGTCAGAGCCCGGACACGCCTGTCCTCGTATTCATCTTGTGATATATCTATGCCAGCGATGACGTGATTGAGTATTGGAAAAGCCCATCCTCCCCCACCATACATACGCATTACCAGATATTCGTTGAGCGACGGGTTAGGTATTACAGCCTTCCATATCTCGGTCATCATGTAGGCTCTCATACCTTCTACAAATCGCCCAACCTGTGTTGGTGTTGCATACCTATCAAGCCTGCATCGCAAGTCGCGCATAGCCAGGGCATAGCGATCATTGGATACTGCATGTTCGGGCGACTCCAAAGTTCGCTGGATTTCGGCAGCATTATTGATGAATGTTGCAGGTTTCAAACTCATCGGGCCTTCATCGCAATACTCGTCGTCGTATGCAAATGCCCATAGCACAAAATCTGAACCAATTTGCAATAATTCGTCGGAACCTCTTGGGTACATAAGGGCGGCTAGGCGAGCGCTTTCAAGACTTCTCATACGTTGTCGCTGAGTATCATCCCAATACAATTTGAAACGATCCGCATAGTCTCGTGTGGTTGACTCAATTCGGCACTTATCTGGATGTTCTAAGTCGACATTGGGATGGGTAGCGTATGGGAATGGGTTAGCCATAGGGGGAAGCGTGATCCGGTTCATATACGTCTCCTGAAAAATTCGCTTAGTTATTCTTTGGTTTTTTCACAACCACGCTATACGTCGAAACCTTGTTCTTAATCAGCGCCACCGACCAGTTCTCTGCCAGCACCCGCAACTCTTCCAACGCCCCCGTTACCCCATAAGGGAACAACTCCTTGTTTTCGATATTGGCTTTCGAATCCATCAACCAACGCGCCACATCGATATTGGAGGGCAGTACCCGCATGTCGTGGATCGTGAAGCCACTTTCCTCAAGCACTTCACGAAAGTACGCCGGTGATTTGCGGTGTTTGCAGGCGAGGCGGTCGACTTCGTCCGGGGTGTCGGGGGTGTAGGTTGCGGGAGGGGTGTTGTAGAGGTTGTCGGCGATGACCACCACACCGCCTTCGCGCACTCGGCCGGCGAGGGCTTGCATGGTGGTTTCGTAGAGCTCGTCGGGGAAGTGCGAGATCACGCCGCGGATGATCACCAGGTCGTAGGGTTCATCCGCGTCCGGAAGCAGCTCGATATCCTTGGCGTTGCACAGGTAGAGGTTGATGCGTTCGGACAACCCTTGCTCGGCGTGGAATTTCGCGCAGTGTTCCAGTTGTCGGCGGCTGACGTTGACCCCGTCCAGGCGTTGGCATTCGGGGAAGCGTTCCGCCAGGTATTTGAGGATGTAGCCCCAGCCACAACCGATGTCAAGGATGCGTTTGATCGGTGGGCGATTCGGTTCTTCGAGGCCGGCGAGTTTCAGTTGTCGTTCGAAATAGCGGATGCCGGACTCGTCGAGGCTGATGGGCGGAGTCGAACGTGGATCGTCGTAGACACCGAACTGGAACAGGATGTAATTGCCGATTGCCTTGCGCCAGTCCTCAGGGCTGTCGCCGTAGGTGTACACGACCTTCTCCTGATAACTGTCGATGCTGGAGCCCTGGATGATTTGATAAGGCAGGCGGGTTTCATCGGCGAGGGTGATTTTTTGGGGGTGGCTGCTCATGGCTGATTTCTCGTGAAGGTATGGACGAAGCAACACCGCTCAGCGGTGACTGTGCGCGAGTTCTTTCCAGCTGCGTACCCCGGCCGGCCCGACTTGTTCGAAGATCCGACGAAACCAGATGCTGAAGGCTTCAGGGGTTGCCGCGATGCGTCCCGGAATCTCGGAGAGCTTCTGCCATTGCCAGCTGTGGGCTTCTTCGGGATTGGCAATCGGTGGAGTACGGCTGATACCGGCGAACACGTGGTCGTATTCATGCTCGATGAGCTGGTTTGACACGCGTTCGTGGTAGAGCAGGGTGGAGACCGGCGTCAGTTTGCAGGTGAGCCCCATTTCTTCGCGCAGCCGGCGTTTGGCTGCGGCGCGGGTCCGCTCACCCTGGCGCGGATGTCCACAGCAGGCGTTGGTCCACAGGCCTTGAGAGTGGTATTTGCCCAGTGCCCGTTGTTGCAACAGTACACGGCCGTTGCCATCGAAAATGAAGATCGAGAATGCTCGGTGTAAAAGACCCTGTTGATGGACGTGCAACTTCGGTGCAGAGCCGATTTCACGATCGCCTGGATCAACAAGTATCAATTTTTCTTCCATGGGCAAACTCCATTTTGTTTTCGCTGCTGGGCGTTATGGTAGGCAAGGCTAGTTTGTGAGTTTAGTAATGTTTGTGTGTGGGGAAGGAATTTAGTTGAGTTTTTGATAGAAGCAAATATTTTAATGGTTTTTAGTTGGCTTCGTTGTTAGTTATATTTTTATATAATTTTGTATAGGTTTTCAGGAGAATCCTTTAGGTCAATATGATCTGGCTTATATAGCTAATCCTCATCAGTCAGAGGCTTGTAAAGTCGTGGTCGTTTGCTATCTTCGAGACCGAAAGCCAATGTTTCTTTGGCCGATTACGGGTTGAGATGAATTTCTTTACTCATGCCTCAGTCTCAAGCCCTAGTATTTTGGCCGCGCTCTGTCGGTTGATTAACGCAATGTTGATCAGGGGGCTTATAGGGGAGCGCCTGTTGATTTAGTTGGTCGGTTGAGGCCGGAGTGAAAAATTTATGATACAGCGTCTATTGATTGTCGATTCGACCGATACCAGGTTGGACAGTGCGTTAGAGAGGGTTGCGTGTAATCTTGAGGTATTCGTTGTGTTTGCGCTTAGTGCACATCACAACATGGAAAGGCTGTTGGCGAGGTGCTTGAGGTTCGAGCCGAAGTTGGTCATTGTCAGTGAGCCGCATCAAGCGCACCAGCACCTTACGGCTGCCATTAACTCTTTTCCTCACTCTACTTCCGTTCGGCCAGCGATCTGGCCTTCGAACTGGAAGGTTCGCGGCGTCATGTGGCGTTGGCGATTCAGCAGATGATTGTACTGAGCGAGTTGCTGGTAAATCGGGTGCTGGATAATTTCGATCCATACGACTCCGACGCGTAAAGCACAACCTTGTGGCGAGGGAGCTTGCTCCCGCTGGAGCGCGAAGCGGTCCTAAGACCATTCGATGCGGTTTTGCTGGAGGACCGAGTGACAGAGGTTACGACTGCTGCGCAGCCGAGCGGGAGCAAGCTCCCTCGCCACAAGGGATTGTCGGCTGTCAGACAGTCCGCGTCAGGTTTCTCACCCGCATTTACGGCTGCCAGTAACTCTTCTCCCCACTCAACTTCCGCTCGAGAAAACTCGCTGCGCTGATCAGTGCCAAGTGGGTCAGCGCCTGTGGCGTGTTGCCCAGGTGCCGTGCGTGGCTGTCGAATTCTTCGGCGTAAAGCCCGAGCGGGTTGGCGTAGCGCAGCAGTTGTTCGAACTCCAGGTGCGCTTTTTCGACCATGCCGGCGCGAGCCAGGCACTCGATGTACCAGAACGAGCAGGCGGCGAAGGCGCCCTCGGTGCCGGGCAGGCCATCGATCTGGCTGTCGTCGTTGTGGTAGCGGTACACCATGCCGTCGCGCACCAGGGTTTTCTGGATCGCTTGCAGGGTCGACAGCCAGCGCGGGTCCCTGGCGCTGACGAAGCGCACCAGCGGCATCAGCAACATCGAACCGTCAAGCGCGGTGCCGCCGATGTGCTGGACGAAATGCCCATGTTCGTCGCTCCAGAAGTTGTTCCAGATGTCGGCGTAGATCGCTTGGCGGGTCTGATCCCAACGGGCGAACGGGGCGGGCAGCGAGCGTTTCGACGCGAGACGGATGGCCCGGTCCAGTGCCACCCAGCACATCAGCCGTGAATGCAGGAAGTGATGCTGCTCGCCACGCATTTCCCAGATGCCGACATCCTCTTGCTGCCAGCTATCGCAAACCTGATCGACCACCTTGATGGCATGTTGCCAACTCTCATGGGAAATGGCCTCACCGTACTTGTTGACCAGGTACACCGCGTCCATCAACTCGCCGAAAATATCCAGCTGAGCCTGCTCGTAGGCCTGATTGCCGATACGTACCGGCTTGGCGTTGCCGTGACCGGACAAGTGCGCAAGTTCGATTTCCGGCAGCTCCTGACGACCATCAATGGCATACAGGACGTTGAGCTTCATCGCTTTGCCCTGGCAGTCGCTCATCCGTCCGTGCAACCAGCGCATGTAGGCGTTGGCTTCATCGACAAAGCCCAGGCGCATGAAGGCATAGACGGTGAAGGAGGCATCGCGGATCCAGGTGTAGCGATAGTCCCAGTTGCGGGCGCCGCCGGGTATTTCCGGCAGGCCGAAGGTCGCGGCAGCGAGGATCGCGCCGTGTTTGCGCGAGGTCAGCAGTTTCAGCGCCAGCGCCGAGCGGTTGACCATTTCGCGCCAGCGTCCGCGGTAATTGGATTGCCCGATCCAGTCGCGCCAGAACTTCAGTGTGCGTTGCAGGCACAGGTCACTGTTTTCATCCTTGAAGCGTGGGTCGTCGAGGGCGCCGAGGAGGAATTCGGCGCTCTGGCCCTGTTTGAGGCTGAACGTGGCGACGGCGGCGTCTTGTGCAACTTGCATCGGCTGATTGGCGCGCAGGCGTAAACCTGGCTGCTGGTCGGCTTCGAAGCAGACGTCTGCGCCGTCGGTCCGCGCCTTGGTCTGCGCTCGGGCGTAGTCATGGCGTACCGCGCAATGCAGGTGGAACGTGGCGTGGCCACTGACCAGCCGCACACGACGGATCAACAGGGGCAGGGCGTCGTCGTTGTCGCCGACCGGCAGCAGGTCGGTGATTTCCACCACCGCTTGTTCACTCAACCAACGGGTTTGCAGCACGTTGGTGTCGGGCAGGTAGATTTGCTCGCGCCGGGCATCGGGCAGGTCGGGTGCCAGTTGGAAAATCCCCGCGTCCGGGGTGTCCAGCAATGAGCAGAAAATCGACGGGCTGTCGAATTCCGGCCAGCAGAAAAAGTCCACGCTGCCCTTGTCGTTGACCAACGCTGCGCTGCGCATGTCCCCGATGATGCCGTGGGCGTCGATAGCGCTTTGTCGCTCGTTGTAATGATCAGTCATTGCTGCGTCACTCCGGATAGAGACATAGGCCGCCATCGATGAACAGTGTGCTGCTGACGAGATGTGCCTATCACTCAGCTTTCGACGGGCGGGCTTATCAGGTGACTGGCGCAAGGTGGCTTGAGTTCATGTTTGGCGGGCTTATTTGTGGTTTTTTACTACCTGGACGCTTTGTGGCAAGTTGCACGGCTCAGCAGAGGATGGAACCGGATGGCAAATCCCTATCAAGCGCTATTCAACGCCCCTGGCAGCCGCGCCTTTGTGCTGGCGGGAATGGTCGCGCGCATGCCGATCTCGATGACCGGCATCGGCCTGATCACCATGCTCTCGCAGTTGCAGGGCGGTTACGCGTTGGCCGGGTCAGTGGCGGCGACCTTTGCCTTGGCCACGGCGTTTTGCGCGCCGCAGGTGTCGCGCATGGTCGACCGTTTTGGTCAGGGCCGGGTGCTGCCGGTTTCGGCCTTGGTCGGCGGTTGCGCGTTGTTGTTGCTGTTGCTCTGTACACGATTGCAAGCGCCGAACTGGACACTGTTTGTGTTCGCCGCGCTGGCCGGTTGCATGCCGAACATGTCGGCGATGGTCCGGGCGCGCTGGACCGAGCTGTATCGTGGTCAACCGCAGTTACAAACCGCCTATGCGCTGGAGTCGGTGCTGGATGAGGTGTGTTTTATCGTCGGACCGCCACTCTCGGTGGGGCTGTGCGTGGTGGTGTTTCCCGAGGCCGGGCCGTTGGTGGCGTTGCTGATGTTGGCGATTGGGGTGAGCGCGTTTGTGTTGCAGCGCAGCACCGAGCCGTCGGTGCATCCGCATGACGCCGATCAACCGGGTTCGGTCGTGGGTTCAGGGGATATACGCCTGTTGATGCTGTTGATGGGCGCCATGGGCACCATCGTCGGGGTGGTGGATGTGGTCAGCGTGGCCTTCGCCCAGCAGCAAGGCCAGCCAGCAGCGGCGAGCATCGTGCTGTCGGTGTATGCCATCGGCTCGTGCCTGGCCGGGTTGGCGTTCGGCGCGTTGAAACCCGACGTGCCGTTGCCGCGTTTGTTTCTGTACGGCGGAGTGGCGACGGCGCTGACCACGCTGCCGTTGCTGCTGGCGGGGAACATTCTCGGGTTGTCGCTGGCGGTGTTTGTTGCCGGGCTGTTTTTCGCACCGACGTTGATTGTCGCCATGGGGTTGGTGGAGCGCATCGTGCCACCCGCCAAACTCACGGAAGGCCTGACCTGGCTGATCACCGGCCTGAGCATCGGCGTGGCGATCGGCGCAGCAGGTTCCGGCTGGCTGGTGGATGCCTTCGGCGCACGCAGCGGGTTCTGGCTGTCGATTGCGGCGGGGGCGGTGGTGCTGGGTTCGGCCATCCAGAGTTATCGACGACTCAAATGAACATTGGCGTCAGCTGACTCAAATCCATGGATAGGCGATAAACCCGTAGGAGCAAGGCTTGCCCGCGAAGCGAACACCGCGATTTTTCAGGTATTACGCGTCATCGTTCATCGCGGGCAAGCCACGCTCCCACATGTACGGCGACTAATTTGTGTTGGGCGTCATTCTTTCCCCTTACCGGCCAGCGATGACGTGCGCGCCTTTGGCAATGATGAAGTGGAAATCGAAGCCACCCCGGCAACCACCTCGGTTGACGGAGACGAACTGGGTGCGCTTGTGGCACGAATCTCCCTCTCACCCTTGGTTCAACAGGCGTTCTGGGCCCGAGTACGACTGAGTGACCGACCGATGACGGGCACTGATTTGCAGCGTTGGCTGAAGTTGTCATCGGTGCGACAGCAAAAAAATTAAAAGTCGATGGAACTGTTTCTTTCAGAAATGTCCTACAGAAACCCCCGCGGCATTGCCCTTAGTCTGAGGCGCTCTTGATAAGGGTGGGCGTAAACAGCCGCACCGTCATTGTAGGGTCAATCAACCATGCCGAATAAAGCGTTACGTATCCTGATCGCCGATGAGCAGCATTTTCATCGCATGAAAATCGAGCGCAGGCTGAATCAGCTCGGTTACTACCGAATTGCCCCCGTGCACTCCCTTGTAGAGCTGCTCAGCGTTGTCGAATACGGCTGTGAGCCGTTTGATCTGGTGATCATCAATGCAACCTTGTGTACCGGGACCGGCCTGGACCTGGTGGCGTTCTGCCAAGACAACCAGCAGATCTGTCATACATTGATCTACGATGCCCAGAAAGCCGGCCTGCCCGCGTTGTTTGCCGTCCAGCAGCACAACGTGCGGATCAGCCAGGATCGCGTACCGGACCAGGAAACCCTCGAAGGGCTGATGAGTCGCGTCGATATACCGGCTCACGGTTCCCGGCGTGGGCACGCCCGGCAGCAGGGCGGTTTGCGCGCCTGAGGCACACGACCGTTGGTCTGAACTGTCAACTTTGACAGGTAGTTTCGCCCAGTTCCTCGTGCAACAGTCGTTGCGCAGCCGTTGTGTCAGCCTTGGCAAATGCCATGGGCGGCACGCCGGGGTTTTTGGGCGTTTCTACAGGAGTTGCCATGCTGTCAGTGCTGATCGCGGATGATCATCCGGTTGTTGTGGCCGCTGTCAAAATGCTGCTTGCGGCACTCAAGGATTCCAATGGCAGAGAGATGTTCCAGACTATTCTGGAGTCATTCAATGGTGTTGAGGCCCTGCAAACGATCCTTACCCAGTCACCTGATCTGGTGGTGCTGGATCTGAATATTCCCAGGCTTGGCGGGTTGGAACTGCTGAGTCGTCTGCAGCGCGATCAGTCACTTTCCCGGGTTGTGGTCTTCACCTCCTGTGAGCCCAGGTTCTATGTCGACCGCTGCATGAGAGCCGGGGCCTTGGGCTTTGTCTCGAAAACCAATGACCTGCAAGAGCTGCGTAAAGCCGTTCAAGCGGTGATGTCTGGCTATATGTATTTCCCTCAACTGGACTCCAGCTCAGTGAGTCTGGATCCGCTGCAACTCAACGAGTCGCAGATGATCGGGAAACTCTCCGACCGTGAACTGAGCATCTTTCGATACCTGGCGCTCGGCTTTAGCAACAAGGAAATCGCTAAAGCCATGAACCTCAGCCACAAGACCATCAGTACCTACAAAACCCGTTTGATCGCAAAGCTCAATGTGAAATCCCTGGTTCACTTGAGAGAATTCGCCATACGCAATCAGCTGATCTGAATGCATATGCGCCTGCGTGTATGGCTGGTTGCATTGACGTTGTTCAGTCCGTGGTACGCGGCGAACACCTTTGCGCAAGAACCTGAACCCCTGCATCTACTGGGACGCTCGACTGTTGAGGGTTACCGCGTCGAACTGGCACCGGCCGACTGGCGCTGGTTAAGGGATAAGGGCAGCTTGCGATTGGGCGCTTCGGCGCCGGATTACCCGCCGTTCGAGAGCACGATCAACGACTACGATTTTGAGGGCATCACGGCTGATTTTGCAGACCTGCTCGCCCAATTGCTGCGCATCAAGGTTGAGGTGACGCGTTACGAGTCTCGCGAGGCTGTAATTAACGCGTTAAAGCGGGGAGAGATTGATCTGCTGGGGACCGCCAACAACTTTGAAGCGGCCGATCCGCAGCTTCTGATGTCGCGTGCCTATGCAGAAGATGCTCCCGTTCTGGTCGCGAAGGAGGGTGACAGCGCCAGGCTGACAGAAGATCTTTCAGGGGTGCGGGTGGCCATGCTCGATCATTATCTGCGGCCTGAAGCTGTCAAGGAGAGTTACCCCGAAGCCCGGCTAAGACTCTATCCCTCGACATTGAGTGCCATTGGCGCCGTGGCCTTTGGGCGCGCGGATGCCTACCTCGGTGACTCCATCAGTGCTCGCTACCTGATCAACAACAATTACCTGAATAATGTGCGGTTGACGCAATTTGCCCGAATGGAAGTCAACACATTCGGGTTCGCCGTGAGTGCCGAGAACACCCGTTTGCGCCGCATCACCGATGCCGCTCTGGCGGTGATCCCAGAGCAGGAACGCATGACCATCCTGCGTCGCTGGAGCTCCGGCGGCAGTTTCAGCAACCCGCAGCGCGTACAGTTGAGCGCCAGCGAACAACGCTGGCTCGACCAGCATCCACGTGCCACGGTCGGGGTTATCGGCAACTTTGAGCCACTTTCGTTTTATGAAAAAGAAGGCCGGTTCAGTGGCCTTAGCGCGGAGGTCCTGGACAGAATTAGCCTGCTCACCGGGTTGAAATTCGAACCGCTGCGCAGCGAGTCATTGAGTGAGCAACTCGATCAACTCAAACGCGGAACAGTCGACTTGTTGGCGGTGATGACGCCGAGCATCGAACGCCAGGCAGAGCTGCGCTTCACACGACCGTATCGGGTCAGCCCCTTTGTGCTTGTCAGTGCCGTGAGCGCCAAAGCCCCCAAGACCCTGGACGATTTACCGGGTAAACGCCTGGCAATTGTCCGTGGTAACGCTCTGCATGAATTCATTCGGGTCAATGCACCGGGTGTGCTCTTCATCGAAGCGGAAAGTCCCGCCCAGGCGATGGCAATGGTGGCCAGCGGGGCGGCTGATGCTGCCTTGAACTCGTTGATCAGTGCGCGCTACATGATTGGCCGGTACTACCGCAACACGCTTCAAGTGACCAGCACCGTCGGCACCGAACCGGCACACATCAGCTTCGCGACCAACCGTGGAGCCCTTGAACTCTACTCAATTCTCAATAAAGCCCTGTTAAGCATTCCCCCGGAAGAAATGGACGAGTTGGCCAACCGCTGGCGCAATGAACTGCCGGTGGATGACAGCTACTGGTCGCGTCACCGCACGTCCATCCTTCAGGGTTTTTTGGCCGCAGGACTGTTGCTGCTGTTGGCGCTGGGCTGGATTGCCTACCAGCGCAACCTGATCCGCAAGCGCCAGCAATTGCTGCAACAGGTGCAGCAAGCGAGGGACGCGGCGGACGATGCCAACCGTGCCAAAACCACCTTCCTGGCAACCATGAGCCATGAAATCCGCACGCCAATGAACGCTGTGATCGGCATGCTCGAACTGGCGATGTTGCGAGCTGAAGAGGGCGTCACGGACCATCTTGCGATAGAGGTGGCGTGGAATGCCGCGCAGCAGATGCTGGAGCTGATCGGCGATATTCTGGACATCGCGCGGATCGAGTCGGGGCATTTGTCCCTGACCCCGGAACGCGCGAATCTGTTGGCGCTGGTCAGTTCGGTGAGCAAAGTATTTGAAGGCCTGGCACGGCAAAAGAACCTGCTTTGGCAGGTCGAACTGGATGCCCGTAGTGACCGCGATGTGTTGATCGACCCGATGCGTTTCAAGCAAATCGTCTCCAACCTGCTGAGCAACGCGATCAAGTTCACCCGCGCCGGACAGATCAGCCTGACGCTACGAGTAGAGCCCGCTGCCGTCCACGGGAACCTGGCGATCAGCCTGCGGATCAAGGACAGCGGGATAGGCATCAGCGAATTCGACCAGCAGCGATTGTTCAGTCGGTTTGTACAGGCCAGCAATAGCCCGCAGGATGGCCGCAGTGGCTCCGGGCTGGGCTTGCTCATTAGCCGTTCGCTGTGCGAGATGATGGGGGGGCGATTGCAATTGCGCAGCGAGCTGGGCGCGGGCACGCAAATCGACGTCAGCCTCGATGTACTGGCATTGCAGCCGCTGGCCGCGCCGCCGGTCGAGACTGTGCCACCGGAGCGAGGGCACTCGTTGAACATTCTGGTGGTTGACGACTACCCGGCCAATCGCCTGTTGCTGGTGCAACAACTGAGCCGTCTTGGGCACCGTGTGTGTGATGCCCAGGACGGTGAGCAGGGGCTCGAATGCTGGCGTGAACACACGTTCGACGTGGTGATCACCGATTGCAACATGCCGAACCTCAGCGGTTACGAGTTGGCCATGGCAATTCGTGACGAGGAGCGGGCCAATGGGGACATGCCTTGCCTGATTCTCGGTTTCACTGCCAATGCCCAGCCCGAAGAAAAGATCCGTTGCATGGAAGCCGGGATGGACGATTGCCTGTTCAAGCCCATCGGCCTGAAAGACCTGAGTGCCCGTCTGGCCGATGTGACACCGGACACCAACACGCGACAACCGCTCGAAACGTTGCCGGTCAGCGCTGCCGAAATCGATCTTGGCAGCCTTGAACAACTGGCCGGGCCTGACCGTAGCCTGATCAATAAACTGCTGGCTGAACTGGCCAGCAGTAATGCCAAGGATCTGGCACGGTTACAGGGCTTTTACCGCAAGCGTGACCGCATAGGCTTGCGGGAGCTGGCCCATCGGATCAAGGGCGGCGCGCAAATGGTCAAGGCCCGGCGCGTGGTCCACTGTTGCGAACAACTGGAAGTCGCCTGCGGTGGGCGCGACAACAACGTATTGAACCAGGCGGTGCAGGCCCTGCAATTCGCCATGGAGCGTTTGGCTCTGCACCTGGAGCAATAATGCTGAGCGGTTACGCTCAATCCCAATCGGGAGCGATACCTTTCGGGCTGGTCAGGCGCTGGCCGCGCTCAAGTCCTGCGATCAGCGTCATATCGGCTTCGCTCAATGTCAGCTCGCGGGCCGCCAGGTTGCTGTCGAGGTTGGCCCGTTGGGTCGACGACGGAATTACCGCGTAACCCAGTTGCATGGCCCAGGCCAGCGTGACTTGTGCCGGAGTTGCCTGATGCCGCTCGGCGATCTGTTGGATGACCGGGTCCTTCAGGACTTCGCCGTAGGCCAGGGTCATGTAGGAGGTGATCTGAATACCCCGGCTCTGGGCAAACTCGACCACTGTGCGGTTTTGCAGGTAAGGGTGCAGCTCGATCTGATTGGTCGCGATGTTGTCTGCGCCGACCGCGTCGATGGCTTGCTGCATGAGGTCGACGGTGAAATTCGACACACCGATCTGCCGCGTCAGGCCCAGCGCCTTGGCTTCCAGCAGGGCGCCCATGAATTCATGCACCGGCACCTGGTTTTCCGGGGACGGCCAGTGGATCAGCGTCAGGTCCAGATAATCGGTTTGCAGTTTGCGCAGGCTATCTTTCAAGCTGGCGATCAGCTGGTCCTTGGCAAAATTGGCGATCCAGATCTTGCTGGTGATGAACAGTTCTTCGCGGGCAATGCCGCTGGCGGCGATGGCCTGGCCGACATCGGCTTCGTTGTCGTAGATCTGCGCGGTATCGATCGCCCGGTAACCGAGTTCAAGGCCGGTGCTCACCGAATCGATGACCACCTGGCCTTGCAAGCGAAAAGTACCGAGGCCGAAGGCGGGAACAGACATGTGTGACTCCAGGGGTTGTGACGGGA
This sequence comes from Pseudomonas helvetica, assembly GCF_039908645.1. Lineage (NCBI taxonomy): Bacteria > Pseudomonadati > Pseudomonadota > Gammaproteobacteria > Pseudomonadales > Pseudomonadaceae > Pseudomonas > Pseudomonas helvetica. Next base: position 4,290,304 of record NZ_CP150917.1, on the reverse strand, counting down.
ATGGCCGCGAGTATCCCGGTCTGCATCCTTGAGAAAAACCGCTGAATCGGCAAAGCACTTTTTACTGAAAATCACGAATCCAGGGGGCCGTGCGCTCAAGCGATGGTGAGTGGTGTTGTGCGGGTTGCGTTCACCTCGCAATCAAACACTCCTACACTGTGCCCAATCTGTGCGATCTTCACGCCATTGGTCTTGCTGGAGTTGCTTGATGTTGTCACTGCTCACCGATCACCCGCTGTTTTGTGCCCTGGCGCTGATTTTGCTCGACATCCTGCTGTGGCGGTTGGTAAGTGTCAGTCACTGGCAGTTGGTCGTGCGGGTGGTGATTTTTGCGTTGTTCAGCGCCGTGCTGTTCAACGAAGGCATGAACCCGATGGACGTGGCGCCTTGGCCGGAGAACGTGCCGTTGCACCTGGCCGCGACCGGATTGCAGATCGGTTGGTGGCTGTTTGGCGCGCGAACCCTGACGGTATTGCTCGGCACGGTGATGATGCAACGGGTCGGGCATACTGGCCGGCTGTTGCAGGATTTGCTCGGTGCGGTAATTTTCCTGATCGCGATCATCGCCGCCCTGGCGTATGTGCTCGATTTGCCGGTCAAAGGCGTGCTGGCGACTTCCGGTGCCCTGGCGATCATCGTCGGCCTGGCATTGCAGAGCACCCTCAGCGATGTGTTTTCCGGCATCGTGCTCAACACCACCAAACCCTATCAACTGGATGACTGGATCTCCATCGACGGCACCGAAGGCCGGGTCACCGACATCGACTGGCGGGCCACGCGGCTGCAAACCTCACAGGGCAGCATGGCGGTGATCCCCAACTCGTTGGCGGCCAAGGCCAAGATCATCAACTTCAGTCGGCCCAGCGACATTTTCGGCATTACCATCAGCCTGCAACTGAGCCCTCATGCGCGCCCGCACACGGTGATCGAAGCACTGGAGCGGGCGATGCAGGGTTGCCGGCCACTGCTCAGCAAACCGGCACCGAGCGTCTCCTTGAAAAGCTCCAGCGCCAGTGGCGTGGAATACGAGATCATCGGATTTGTATCGTCCATGGGGCAAAAGCGCGAAGTGCGCAATCTGCTGTTCGATCTGGCCTTCCGGCATTTGCGTGCATCGGGCGTGAGCCTGTTGTCGACCGCAGAAACCACAACACCGCCGGGCCTTTCACGGCCACGGGCGCTGCTCGAAAGCTCGAGTATTTTTTCGACCTTGCGTTCGGAAGAGAAAGACACCTTCAGCCAGAACATGACGCTCATCACCTTCCGTGCCGGGGAAATGATCCTGCCGGCGGGAGAGGTCAGCGATCACCTGTTCATCATCGAATCGGGCGTGGTGTCAGTGGCCTTGAGCCGTGGCGGCAAAAAGTTCGAAGCCGGGCGCATGGGGCCGGGCGAGGTGATCGGCGAGGCAGGGATTCTCTCGGATGAATCGGTGCCGGCGGACTTTTCGGCCAAGACCTTCTGCACCCTGTACCGGATCGAAAAGGAATACCTCAAACCCTGTCTCGACGCCCGCCACGACATCAACGAAGCGATGCAGGCGTTACTGGATTTCCGCTTGCACACTGCACAAACCTTGACTCAGGAAGTACCAAAAGTGGTGGAAAAGAAGGGTTTTCTGCAGTGGTTGCGTAGCCGGGCGTAGGCCGTTACGGCGCCTTCACAATGTTCTCTCGTGGGAGCAATCAAAAACCCGCCAACCTCGTGAAAAGGTGGCGGGTTTTGTGTGGTCTGCGAACACTGCCCAAAGGCCGATACGGTTCCGTGGCGAGGGAGCTTGCTCCCGCTGGGTTGCGAAGCGACCCTAAAATCAGCCACCGCGAATATCCAGATAGCGCGCGATTACCGGATTACGACCGCTTCGCGGCCGAGCGGGAGCAAGCTCCCTCGCCACAATGACTGACGCCGGATTGGCTACTGCGGTGAGTTCCGTGCATCGAGGTGATCCAGCGCTCGATTCACCGCCAACCCGACCGCAGAAACGGTCGCGCCAAAAGACGGGCGGGTCAGTCATTGGCTACCTCGACTTCTGAACAATTGGCTATTTGTGCCAATCGCCGGCAGCGCTACCGTATAGCGCATCCCCACTTGCTATGGAGCTGACCATGCAATCTCGCGTCGATTTCTACACCGCCTCGCCGGATGCCCTCAAAGCCATGATCGCGCTGGAAAGCGCGGTGACAAAACTGCCGCTGGAAAAGTCGCTGATCGAACTGGTCAAGCTGCGTGCCTCGCAAATCAATGGCTGTGCCTTTTGCGTCGACATGCACACTGCCGATGCACGCAAAGGGGGCGAGACCGAGCGCCGCCTGTATGCGGTGTCGGTCTGGCGTGAAACGCCGTTCTTCACCCCGCGTGAACGCGCCGCCCTGGCCTGGACCGAGTCGCTGACCCTGATCAGCCAGACCCACGCCCCGGACGCCGACTACGAGCTGCTGGCCAGCGCGTTCAGCCCCAGCGAAATGGTCGACCTCACCGTGGCAATCTCCACCATCAATAGCTGGAACCGCCTGGCCGTGGGCTTCCGCAAGCTGCCGCAGGCATAAGCAACCGGCCCGGGCAGGGCCCCGGCTGCACAGGCCGCCCTGCCGCCAAGGGAAATTGTGTTGTATCCTGCGCGCCCGAAACGGACCGATAGCGAACAGGACGACGCATGCTCAAATGGATAGGCAAGGTATTGGGTGGGGCCAGCGCAACGCCGGCCGCAGCGGCGAGCAACGTGCCGGGCGATGTCTGGCTGCAGCGCCTGCAGACCTACCTCGAACCCCTTGACCACTTGCCCGATAACGGCGGCCGCGCCGGCCTGGCCGAGGCGATCCTGACCTATGTGCGCCAGGGCGATGGGCCGCAGGTCCTGGCCGAACTGGGCCAGCGCTACGCCGTCGCCAACTACCTCCACATATTGAGCGGGCACGAGTGCCGGGTCGGCAGCCTCGGGCCGCAGCTGTATCACGATCTGACCGATGTCGACCCGGCCCAGCTATTGCGCTGGGCGCGGGTGCTGCAAGCCTGTCCGGCACGCCGCTTCGGCATCGCCATGGCCGACGGCAGCCATTGGCCGGAGCTGCTCCTGACCCACAGCGTCGAGCTGTTGCGCGACCCGCAGACCGATGAAACCCGCATCGTCCAGCGCATCAGCGCCCCCTTGATGGAGACCCTGCTGCTGGAGGCGCACCTGCCGCCCTCGGCGCTGCTGACCGCGTGTTTCAGCGGCTCGAATGACGCCTACCGTCAGGGCTACGGCATCTACCTGGTGCCCTATATGGACGGCTATTCGCAGTGGGTGCTGCGCCATGTCGAGGCGCTGCGGCCGTTGCTGCTGGCGGGGGACATGTACCTCAAGCACCAGGTCCTGAACCTGATGAGCGACCTCGATCCGCCGGTCATGACCGCCATGGCCGGTGAGCTGTGTGAAATGGCCTGTGGCGGCAATCGCGAAGTGCGTGAACAGGCGGCTCCGCTGCTGCTCAAGTGCCAGCGCGGCGCCCTGCAACCCCTGACCCTGATGATCCAGGGCGGCAAGCCCGAGCAGCGCGCCCATGCCCTGCGCCTGCTGTGGGCCCTGGCCAACCAGTTGGCTGACCCGCCCCTGCGCGCCGAGGCCCGGGCCCTGGCCGAAGCCGACCGTGCGGCCTCGGTGCGCGGCCTGCTCGCTGAGTGGGACGCCGAGCCTGCCCACGAGCAGGGGCCGGTCCACTACAGCGGCCCGGTGATTGATTGGGCGGTGGTGCTGACCCCTGAACGCCTGGAAGTCGTCGACCAACTGTGGGCCGACCTCAATCAGCTGATCGACCGGGATAACGAGAGCAACATCGAGTACTACGCCGCCCACCCGGAGAAAAAAACCGCCGGCAAGCCGGAGCTGTGGCCCAACTACAGCGTCGCAGCCCTGAACCAGCTCAAGGCGTTTTTGGCCTCGACCGAAGTGGTGCCGCCGGCGTCCCGTGATCTGCCGCAAGACCATAGCGAGTACTTTTCCCGCTCGGCGATGCAGGCCTTCGCCGACAGCGAGGAGTTGACGGGGGTGATGGCGTTCAAGGTCCTGGATTTCTGCAACGCCCTGGGCAGTGGCGAGGGCTGCCTGAGCAACATCAGCTGTCGCGCGTTGGAGCAAGCCTATCAACAGGACGACTCGCTGAGCCTGATGGCCCTGGCACAGATGCTCGAGGACCGTGGCCGCAACGGCGACAGCCTGCTGCAGGATTGCTTCAATGGCGGGTTCGCCGAGGATTGGGATGCCGACGCGGTGGCGCCGTATTTTGCCCTGCACCAGGGCTGGCTGGAGCAGGCGCTGGCGGCCCTGGAGGTGTATCGCACCGACGCGTTGTATGCCGCGGTGGTCAAGATGGCACCGCCGCCCGCATCGTTGATCAACCGCCTGTTCGAGATCGCCCTGGGCTCCAACCAGGGTGAGCGGGCCCAGGCCCAGCGCGCCCTGGAACAGCTGCCGGGCAAGGAGGCGCACCTGATTGCCGCCCTCGGCTCGGGCAAGTCCGAGGTCCGGCTGCTGGCCACCAAATGGCTCGGCAACCTGGGCCACCAGCCGGCGATCCCGGCCCTGGAACAGGCCCTGAAAAAGGACAAGAACGACGGCGTGCGCACCGCCATGATCGAAGCTCTGGAGCAAATGGGCCAGCCGGTGGAGCAGTACCTGGACCGCGAGCAATGGGTCATCGACACCAGCAAGGCCATGGCCAAGGGCGCGCCCAAGGACCTGGCATGGTTCCCCTGGGACGCCTTGCCCGAATTGCGCTGGGCCGATACTCAGGAGCCGGTTCCGGCCCCGGCGGCCCAGGGGCTGCTGGCCCAGGCGGTCAAGCTCAAGTCGGCGCAGCCGGGGGCGTTGCTGCGGCGCTTCTGCGGGATGTTCGAAGCCCGCGGCCGCGAGCGTTTCGGCCAGTTCGTGCTGGACACCTGGCTGGCCGAAGACACCCGGCCGATCCCGCTGGAGCAGGCCCAGCAGTTGGCCGAGCGGCATGCCACGAGCACCCTGTTTTTCATCCAGCGCTACCCGGACGACTACAAGGACAGCCCGCACCTGGGCAAGAGCCTGGACGAGCTGAGTGCGAGCTTCCTGCCGCGTTTCATGCGCCAGCCCCAAGGCTCGGCGGCGGCCAGCAAAGGCTTGCTGGCGGTGGCGGCGGCCTGCGCCGGGGCCGATGCAGCGGCGCCGGCCGGGCGTTACCTCAAGGAGTTCTATGGCACCCGCGCGTCCCAGGGCAAGGCGCTGATCGCCATGCTGGCCTGGATCGAGCACCCGTCCGCGACCCAGTTGTTGCTGTCCATTGCCAGTCGCTTCCGCACCGCAGGCTTTCAGGAAGAAGCCATCCTGCAAGCCCGGGCCCTGGCCGAACGCAACCACTGGACCCTGGCCCAGCTGGCGGACCGCACCTTGCCTTCGGCCGGCTTCGACGAGCACGGCCTGCTGGAGCTGAGTTACGGCGAACGGCTGTTCAGCGCGCGCTTGCTGGCTGACTTCAAGATCGAGCTGTACAACCCCGACGGCAAGAAAATCGCCGCCTTGCCCGACCCGCGCCAGGACGACGACGCCGACGAAGCCAAGGAGGCGAAGAAGCAGTTCGCCAGTGCCAAGAAGTCCCTGGCCAGCATCGTCAAGCAGCAGACCGAGCGCCTCTACGAAGCCCTGTGCACCGGCCGCGAGTGGCCGTACGCCGACTGGCAGCGTTACCTCAACCAGCACCCGATCATGCGCCGGCTGTTGCAGCGCCTGGTCTGGGTGCAGGTCGAGGGGGACCGGGTACTGGCCAGCTTCCGCCCGCTGGACGATGGCAGCCTGACCGATTGCGAGGACAACCCGCTGACCCTGGCCGACGACGCCCAGGTGCGCCTGGCTCATGACTCGCTGCTGGGCGCCGAGGAACTGCTCCAGTGGCAGCAGCACCTGGTGGACTACGAAGTGACGCCGCTGTTCCAGCAGTTGGGCAAGGGCGTCTATCAGTTGCCCGAAGGGCAGGGCGACGCCCATTCTATCGAAGACTTCAAGGGCCACCTGCTGGAAGCCTTCGCCCTGCGCAGCCACGCGCTGAAGCTCGGCTATACCCGGGGCGCGACCGAGGATGCCGGCTGGTTCTACACCTATGAAAAGTCCTTTGTCAGCCTCGGGCTGTCGGCCGATATCCGCTTTACCGGCAACCCGCTGCCGGAGAGCAACCGCACCGTGGCCCTGGTCGACCTGACGTTCTACCGCGGCCGCTACAGCATGCCCCTGGCTGAGGTGCCGACGATTCTGCTCTCGGAGTGCTACCACGACCTGCGCTCGATCGCCGCCCAGGGCACAGGGTTCGACCCGGACTGGGAAAAGAAAAGTGAATACTGAAAGCCTGGCACGCCACCGTAAAGGACCACGCCCATGACCCCTGCGCCTGGCGCAATGCTCAAGGCCCCGGCCGAACAGGCCCACGCCGCTGAACTGGCGCGCCTGCAACAGCACGACAGCGGCCCGCGCCCCATCGGCTGGCGCCTGTCACCGCGCGCGGTGCGCGGGTTTATCCTCGGCGACGGGCCGTTGCAGGTGCGGCGCAAGTTCTATGGCGACGATGCCCTGATCGACCGCTGTATCGTGACCCTGATGAGCAACCGTGGGTTGATGCTGGTGGGCGAGCCGGGGACCGCCAAGTCGATGCTCTCCGAGCTGCTGGCGGCGGCGATCAGCGGCCAGTCGTTGTGCACGGTGCAGGGCACGGCCGGGACCACCGAGGAGCAGATCCGTTATTCGTGGAACTACGCCTTGCTGCTGGCCGAAGGTCCGACCCAGCGCGCCCTGGTGCGCGGCCCGATGTATGAGGCGATGCGCAGCGGCAGCCTGTGCCGGATCGAAGAAATCACCCGCATGCAGCCCGAGATCCAGGACAGCCTGATCAGCCTGCTCTCGGACAAAGTGCTGCACGTGCCCGAACTCAAGGACGAGGAGGCCACGGTGTTTGCCGCGCCGGGGTTCAATATCCTGGCCACCGCCAACCTGCGTGACCGGGGCGTGCATGAAATGTCCAGCGCCCTCAAGCGCCGCTTCAACTTCGAAACCGTGCGCCCCATCAGCGACCGGCGCCTTGAAACCCAGCTGGTGCGCGAGCAGACCGAAGCCTTGTTGCAACAGGCCCAGGTCAAGGTCGACTTCAGCCCTGACGTGCTCGAACTGCTGGTGACCGCGTTCAACGACCTGCGCCATGGTGCCACCGCCGAAGGCACGGTGCTGGAGAAACCCAGCGCGGTGATGTCGGCCGCCGAAGCGGTGGCAGTGGGGTACGCCGCCAGCCTGGATGCCCACTACTTCGGCAACGGCGTGGTCGGCGGCGAGCATATTGCCCGGCAACTGATCGGCACCGTGCTCAAGGACAACCCCGAGGACGGCGGCAAGCTGCGCCACTATTTCGACGTGGTGGTGCGCCAGCGGGCCCAGCGCCAACCGCAATGGCAGCGGGTGCTCGAGGCGCGACGTGAGCTTGATCGCTGATGCGTCCCTGGCCGGCACCGGGCTAGACAGCGGGCTAGACAGCGCCAGCCTGCGCGCCCTGGGCCAGAGCCTGGCCAGCGATGAGTTGATTGTGTTTGCCGTGCGCCACCACAGCCCCGGTTGCGCCTGGCAATTGCAGCAACTGTTCGCCAGCCATCCGCCGAGCGTGGTGCTGGTGGAAGGGCCGCGGTCCTTCGACCCGTTGCTGCCGCTGCTGGTACACCCCGAAGCGCAGATGCCCCTGGCGATCTACACCTACGCCGTGGGCGGCGCGGCGGCGGATTCGCGGCGCGCAGCCTATTACCCGTTCTGTGACTATTCGCCGGAGCTGGTGGCCCTGCGCGCCGCAGCGGCCCAGGGCATTCCCGCACGCTTTATCGACCTCGACTTTGCCGAGCAATGCGCCCTGGAGGCGTCGCCGCCCGAGGTGGAACTCCGCCAGGATTCGCTGCTCGACGAGGGTCATTACCGGCGCAGCGAACACCTGCAACGCCTGGCCGGCCAACTGGGCTGCCGCGACCACGAAGAACTCTGGGAGCACCTGTTCGAGGTGCCGGCTACCCGGCTCGATTGGCCCGAGCACCTGACCCGGGTCGCGGCCTATTGCCAACTGGCGCGCCTGGATTGCAGCCACGACGAGCTGCACGTCGACGGCACCCTGGCCCGTGAGGCGGAAATGGCCTGGCATATCCAGCAGGCCCTGGCCGCCCGGCGTCCGGGAGAGGGGCCGGTGCTGGTGGTGGTCGGTGGCTTGCACGCGGTGGCGCTGCCGGGCTTGCTGGCGACCGGGGTCGAGCGGCCGGCCATCAGCCGCGCCGGGCTGACCGATGAAGCCAGCGCGCTGATCCGCTACAGCTTCGACCGCCTGGAGCGCCTCAATGGTTACGCCGCCGGCATGACCGCGCCGGCCTGGCACCAGCGGCTGTGGCACGCCCAGCTCAAGCACCTGCAACGCAGCGCGCAGGCCCCGGCTCGGCCACGGCAGGCAGCGGCCCTGGAGCTGTTGTTCGAGGTCGCGGAAAAACTCCGCGAGCAGGACGTGGCGCTGCCTTTGCCGACCCTCACCGCCGCCTACGAACAGATGCTGCGCCTGGCCACCCTGCGCGGGCGCGATGCGCCGATCCGGGTGGATGTCGACGACGCCATCCTCAGTTGTTTTATCCAGGGCAATGCCGACGCCGACGGCGTTCGGGTGCGGCAAGTGGCCCGCGCCTGTTTCACCGGCCAGGCCTTGGGCCGGGTGCCGCCCGGGGCCGGCACGCCGCCGTTGGTCAGGGACGTGGAATACCGTGCCCGGCACCAGCGCCTGAAGCTGCACGACTCGCAGCCGCGCCGGGTGGTGCTGGACCTGTACCGGCGCGCCGAACACCGGCGCAGCAGCCAGTTGCTGCATGGCCTGCTGTTGTTGGGCATCCCCTTTGCCTGGCGCACCGGCGGCCCGGATTTTGTCGACGGCCACGGTTTGCATCTGCTCCAGGAACACTGGGAGTACGCCTGGACGGCCAGCACCGAAGGTGCGCTGGTGGAAGCGTCGGTGTATGGCGCGACCCTGCCCCAGGCGGTGGCCAATCGCTTCGCCCAGCGCCTGGAGCAACAGACCGGCGACGGCGTGGCCGATGCCCGGGGCGCGGCGGTGCTGTTGGTGCAGGCCTGTGTGCTGGGGCTGCATGAGCAGTTGGCCACGCCCTTGCAGCGCCTGGCGGAAGCCATTGGCGCCGACCCGGTATTCGCCTCGCTGGTGGCGGCCACGGCCAGCCTGTCGCTGCTGCTGGAGTCCCACGAGCCGTTGCAGGCCGCGCACCTGCCGGGCTTGCCGGGGTTGCTGCGTAGTGCTTATCAGCGCGCCACCTACCTTGGCGCCCAAGGCGTGAGCGAGGCCGAGGCCACGGGCCATGTGGCCTGCCTGGTGCAGTTGCGCGAATTGCTGGCCGGGGCCGCGGGTGCGGAGCTGGATCAGGCGTTGTACTGGGCCCTGGTCAGCCAGTTGCACCAGCAGCCCAACCTGCTGTTGCGGGGTGCCTGTGCCGGCTTGCTGTACCTGGCCGGGCGCTTGTCCGAAGCACAACTGGCCACTGAACTGGCCGGGCACCTGCATGGCCTGCGTCAACCCCAGGAAGCCGTGGCCTACCTGCGCGGCTTGCTGTCCACCGCCCGCGAGAGCGCCTGGCAGATCCCCAGCCTGCTAGAGGTGCTGGACCAATTGCTCAACCAGTGGGGCGAGGCGCAGTTTGTCGCCTGCCTGCCGGAGCTGCGCCTGGCCTTTGCCGAAATGACCCCGCGTGAAACCGACCGTATCGCAACCCGAGTCGCCCAGTTGCATGGCGCCGATGATCTGGGCCGGCTACGCCATGCAATGCTGCATGCCGATCAGGTCCAGGCCAACCTGCGCCTGTCGCAAAGCCTGGCCCTGGTGTTGCAAGGCGACGGCCTCGCCCCCTGGATGACGCCATGACCCCCCTCGAACGCTGGCGCCTGGTGCTGGGCAAATATGCCGATAAACCTCTGCGTGACGCCGCCGGCGGCGCCGGGCTGGAAGGCCAGGCGGCGCGCATGGACGTGGCACTGGAATACCTCTACGGCCGTGAATACCAGGGCCGGGGCTTACGCGAAGACGCTCGCGCCGGTTCCCTCGACCCGACCCAATTGACCCTGGTGACCTGGCTGGGTGAGGTGCGCGAGCTGTTCCCGGTGGACACCGTGGAGGTGATCGAGCAGCACGCCCTGGACCGCTACGGCCTGACCGAGCTGGTCACCGATCCCCAGGCCCTGGAGCGCCTGGAACCCAATCAACAGCTGCTGCGCACCTTGCTCGCCCTGCGCGGGCACTTGCAGGGCGATGTGCTGGTGATGGTGCGGCGCATCATTCGCCAGGTGGTGGAAGAGATTCGCAAGCGGCTGGAACCGCAGGTGCGCCAGGTGCTGTCCGGGCGCCTCAACCGCCAGCGCCATTCCCCCATGGCCGTGGCCCGCAATTTCGATGCCCTGGGCACCCTGCGGCGCAACCTCAAGCACTACGATGTCGAACGCCAGCGGCTGGTGGTGGAGAAGCTGTTTTTTTTCCAGCGCAACAGCCGGCGCCTGCCGTGGGACATCATACTTTGCGTGGACCAGAGCGGGAGCATGGCCGACTCAGTGATCCACAGCGCGGTGATGGCCGGGATTCTCGCCGGGCTGCCGGCGCTGCGGGTCAAGGTGGTGGTGTTCGACACCGACGTGGTCGACCTCAGCGAGCACGCAGGCGACCCGGTGGAAACCCTGATGCGCGTGCAACTGGGGGGCGGCACCGATATCGGCAAGGCCCTGCGCTATTGCAGCCAGTTGCTGGAAAACCCCCAGCGCACGGTGCTGGTGCTGGTCAGTGACTTCTACGAAGGGGCATCGCCCAATGAGCTGCTGCGCACCGTCAAGCAACTGGCCGAGGCTCGGGTGACCCTGCTCGGGCTGGCCGCTCTCGACGACCAGGCCAACCCCGATTACGACCGGCAGATGGCCACCAACCTTGCCGCCTACGGCATGCAGATCGCCGCCATGAGCCCGCAGCGCCTGGCCCACTGGCTGCTCAAGGTGATCTCATGAGCCTGCGCCCGGAGCTGCTGGCGCAACTGCTGAGTTTTGACGACGAAGCCTTTGTTGCCCTGGCCAATCGCGGCCTGTTGCGCCGCGCTTATAAAGATTTGGAAAGCAACCCGCCACGGCTGCTGGAGGAGGGCGCGGAGCACTTGCTGCTGGAGTGCGGTCCTTATCAACTGCGCTTTGATCAGCGCGGGCCGGCCTTTGCCCAGTGCAGTTGCCCGGCCAGCGGCGTGTGCCAGCACATCCTGGCCTGTGCCCTGGGCTTGCGCGAGATTTTGGCCGAGCAGGGTCCGCCGCTGGCGCCTGGAGCCGAGCCAGAACCCGCGCCGGATCAGCGTCAGGCACTGTTGAACAGCTTGCTCACGCTGCCCCATGCCGAGTTGCTCAAGCATGGGGGCAAGCCGGGTTATCGCTGGGCCTGGCAGTTCGTCATGGACCTGGATCTGGAGCAGGAGCTGCACCTGGGTGGCGAGCACAATCTGACCCTGACCCTGGGCACGCCACCCCTGACCCTGCGCTATATGGGCGGCCCCCTGGGCGGCATGCTCGCCGACCAGCGCAGCGGCGCCCTGGAGAAGTACCAGGTGGCGGCGGTGCTGGCGCTGCGCCGTATGCAAGGGCTGGAGCTGATCGCGCCCGTCCCCCTGGGCGGCGCCAATGCCGAGTCGAGCCCGACCCTTCGGGAGGCCACTCGCAGCCGTTTGCGCCAGGGCGCGCGGCAGTTGCTGGAAGAGTCGGTGGCGGTGGGCCTGGCCCATTTGTCCCAGGCCATGCAGCAGCGCTACGTGACCCTGGCGGTGTGGGCCCAAGGCGCCGATTACCCGCGCCTGGCCCTGTCGCTGCGGCGCCTGGCGGATCAGGTGCAACTGCTGCTGGAGCGGGCGGCCGGGGCCGATGGCCAGCGCCTGTTCGATGAACTGAGCCGCTGTTATGCCTTGCTCCAGGCCTTGACCAGCGCCGCGCAACGTGGCGAAGAGCCGGCGCGCCTGCTGGGCCAGGCGCGCAGCCAGTACACGCCGTCGACGGCCCTGGAACTGTGGGGGCTGGGCGCCAATGCCTGGCGCTCGGCGTCCGGTTACCAGGGCTTGAGCCTGGTGTTCTGGAGCCCGGCGCAGCAGGGTTTTTTGTCCTGCACCGAGGCCCGGCCCGAGCTGCAACGCGGCTTCAACCCGTTGCTGCGCTACCGCAATCCGGGCCCCTGGAGCGGTCTGCTGTCGCCGGCCCATGCCAGCGGCCGGCGGCTGTCGTTGATGGGCGCCCAGGTCAATGGCGACGGGCGCCTGTCGGTGGCCGAGTCGGTACAGGCCGCAGTGCTTGAGCCATTGACCGCGGTGCAGTGGCAGCAACTGCCGGCGGCAGCGGATTGGAGCGCCTTGCTCCTGGCGCGTTCGGCCCAGCGCCGCAGCCTGCTGACCCCGGCGCGGCCGATGAACGACTGGGCGTTGTTGCAACCGGCCGCCGTGGGGACGGTGCAGTTCGACAGCACACGCCAGACCCTGGTCTGGCCGCTGCACGACCATCAGGGCGCGACCCTGTGGGTCGAATTGCGCTATTCGGCCTACACCCGGCACGCCATCGGCCGGATCGAGCAAGTGGCTGGCGAACCCTGGATCGAGGGTTCACAGCTGGTGGCGCGGGTCTATGAACACGCGGGCAGGCTGATTGCCGAGCCCTTGAGCCTGATTCGAGCCGATGCCGCCCCAGGCCAGCCGTTGCTCGATGCGCTGCATTTCGATTTGGCACCTGCCACTGCGACGCCGCTGGCGGCTGTGGATGAGGCACTGGACTCGCCGGTGCAGGAGGTGTTGCTGCCGAGCTGCCACCTGCTGCCGGAGTTCGCCGGCTGGTTGTGCCAGCAGGCCGAGCGCGGGGTGGACCCGCAAGTGGCGTCGGGTGTCGACCAGGCCTTGCAGCAGCGCGGCCTGACCCTGCGCGCGGCGGGCTACAGCGCCTTTGAACGCATGGCGCCGGAGGCCGGGGTGCCGGCGCGGCTGATCATTGCCCACTACCTGTGCCTGCAATACCAGCACTTGCAGGCCGCCGGTGGCGACATTCCAGCCAGTTGAAGCGTCTCAGTGATCGGCCACGGGCGCCGCGGGCGGTGCCACCTTGCGCATCAGTGGCACCATGGCGGTGGCGACGATAAAGCACAGCATGATCATCAAAAACGCATCGCCATAGGTTTGCGTCTGGGCTTCGCGGTAGGTCAGCAGCCACAGTTGGTGCAGGCTGGCTGTCACGCCCGCGTCGCCGCTCTGACCCAGGGCGGCGAAGTTGCTGCCGACCTGTGACAGCCACTGGTTCATGGCTTCATTGCTGCTGTTGAGGTGCTCGGCCAGTCGCGTGAAGTGCAGGTTGGTGCGGTCATTGAGGATCGTCGCGCAGGCGGCAATACCAATCGCACCTCCCAGGTTGCGCATCAGGTTGAACAACCCCGATGCGTGCTTCAACCGCGCCGGGGCCAGCCCGCCCAGGGTCAGCGTCACCGCCGGTGGCACCGCCAATTGCTGGGCAATTCCGCGCAACGCTTGCGGCAGTATCAACTCCCGCGCGCCCCAGTCATGGGTGATCGGGCTGAAGTCCCACATCGACAATGCGAACAGCCCAAGGCCGGCCATCATGATCCAGCGCAGGTCGACGCGGTTGGCCAGAAAGGCATACAGCGGAATCGCCATGATCTGGAACACCCCGGTGGAAAACACTGCCAGACCAATGTCCAGTGCCCCATAACCGCGCACCCGGCCGAGGAACAGCGGTGTCAGGTAAATGGTCGCGAACAGACCGATCCCGGTGACAAATGAAAAGAAGCAGCCGAGGGCAAAGTTGCGGTCTTTCAGCGCCCGCAGATCAACGATTGGATTGTTGACGTGCAAGCTCCGGCCGATAAACGCCAGGCCCGCCAGCCCGGAAATCCACGCGGTGGTCAGAATCGTCTGGTCGCTGAACCAGTTCCAGCGCGGACCTTCCTCCAGGGTGTATTCCAGGCACCCGAGAAACAGCGCCATGAACACCATGCTCAGGTAATCCGCGCCCTTGAGCAGGGACAATTCCGGCTGGTCGATTTTCACCAGCATCGGCACCGCGACGGCGACGAAAATCCCCGGCACCAGGTTGATGTAGAACAGCCAGTGCCAGGACGACACGTCGGTGATCCAGCCGCCAATCACCGGCCCCAGGGTCGGCGCCAATGAGGCCACTGCACCGATGGTCGCGGCAGCGATCACCCGTTGTTTGCCGGTGAAGAAAAAGAATGCCGTGGTGAACACCAGCGGGATCATCGAGCCGCCAAGAAAACCTTGCAGGGCGCGGAAGGCGATCATGCTCTGGATGTTCCAGGCCGCGCCGCAGAGCAAGCTGGCCAGGGTGAAACCAACCGCTGAGACGCAGAATAGCCAACGGGTGGAAAACACCCGCGATAACCACCCTGACAGCGGAATCACGATGATTTCGGCGATCAGGTAGCTGGTCTGCACCCAGGCGGTTTCGTCGGTACCGGCCGAGAGCCCGCCGCCGATGTCACGCAGCGAGGCTGAAACAATCTGGATATCCAGCAGCGCGATGAACATGCCGATGCACATCGTGGCGAAGGCAAACACTTTGGTCGCCGTTGCCATGTTCGCGGCATTGAACGGTATTGCCTGGGCGATGAGGGCGCGGCTCATGGTGCGCTGGCCCGGGCTATGGCAACGGTGGTTTCCTTGGGCGCGGTTTTGGTATCAACCGAGGCGGTCACCGACAGCCCCGGACGTAATTGGCCGAGCACGCCGTCGGCCGGATCGAGGAGGATCCGCACCGGCACTCGCTGGACGATTTTGGTGAAGTTGCCGGTGGCGTTTTCCGGTGGCAACACACTGAACTGCGCGCCAGTGGCTGGTGCCAGGCTGTCGAGGTGACCATGGAACTCACGCCCCGAGAGCACGTCGGCATGAATGCTCACGCGCTGTCCCGGCACCATGTGCGCGAGCTGATCCTCCTTGAAGTTGGCATCGACCCAGAGTCCGCTGGCCGGTACCACCGAGAGCAGTTGCGAGCCGGCCTGGGCATAGGCGCCAACCCGCGCCCGACGGTTGCCGATCACCCCGTCGACCGGCGCGCGCAGTTCGGTGTAGCCGAGGTTCAGCTGGGCCAAATCACGTTCGGCACGCGCCTGCATCAACGCCGCCTTGGCTTGTTGCTTGCGGGTGGCGATCACGTCGAGCTGCCGCTGCGTTGCGAGTAACTCGGCTTGTGCCCTGGCACTCAGCGCTTGAGCCGTCTTGAAGGTGGCATCGGCGCGTTGCGCGCTTTCCACCGACACTGCATTACTGCCGACCAGCTTTTTGTAGCGGGCATTGTCATCCCGCGAGCGGGCGGTTTCCGCACCGGCGGCATCGATCCCGGCACGCGCCTGACCGATCACTGCATGCTGCAATTGCTCCGTGGCATCGAGATTGGCGAGCAGCGCTTCTTGCGCCGCAACGGCGCCTTCGGCCTTGGCCAGGCTGGCGCGATAGTCGCGTGAATCAAGGCGGATCAGCAGGTCGCCAGCCTTGACGCGTTGGTTGTCGGTCACCAGCACTTCTTCGACATAACCGGCGACTTTCGGCCCGATCACCGTCACGTCGCCACCGATGTAGGCGTCGTCGGTTTCTTCGATGAAGCGGCCGCTGGTCCACCAGTGCGAACCGTAGAGGGCGATCAACGCCAGGGCAAAGAGGCCCGCAACGGCGAGCAGTAGGCGCTTGAGCAGAGGCGGGCGCGCAGGTTGCACGGCAAGGGAAGGATCAACGGCGTTCAGGTTGGTCATGGCAATCCCCTATGGGGTAGCAGTCGTTATTACGATCATAATATGATGCAAGTAATATTTTCTGACAAATGATTTTTCCGGCCGCTCGTCGGTTGCCGATGATCATTTGAAATAAGTGCCTGGCGTCTTGCCGGTCATGGCCTTGAAAAAGGCGATGAACACGCTGTCGCTGGCAAAGCCCAGTTCAAAAGCGCTGTAACTGATGTTGCGACCGGTAGCGAGCAGTTCGATGGCGCGCATCAGTCGCCACTGCTGTCGCCACTGTTGATAACCCATGCCGGTTTCCCGCTGGAAAATCCGCCCGATGGTTTTGCTGCTGGCGCCGACCCTTGTCGCCAATACCTGCAATTGCGGCGGCAGTTGTTCGGGGAGGCTCAGCAACGGCGCCAGGCGTTTATCCCGAGGCAAGGGCAGCAGCATCGGCTGGTGGATGGCTTCGCGGATTTCACTCAGGCACAGCCCGAGCAAATGCACGAATTTGCCCTGACGCCAATCTGTGTCGAACGGGGCCATGGCGATCGGCTCCAAGACCGCACGCAGCAATGGGCTGACCTCGATCACGCAGACTTGATGGGGTAATTGAGTCGAGAGTGGCGGCGTCAGGTAAATGGACCGGTAGTCGACGCTCTGTTGCATCACCGCTCGATGGCGCACTCGTGGTGGAATCCATGCCGCGCGCGATGGCGGTAACAGGCAGAGTTGATCGGCCAGGGTAATCCGGGTGCAGCCCCGGCGGGTGAACAGCAATTGCCCGCGCTGATGCTGGTGCAGGCCCGAGTCGTGGTCGCCCAGGCTTGCGGCAATGCCGATGACATCGGCCTCATGAGTGTCCGGGTCGAAGGGGGTTTGTGCTTCAAGCCAGGCCATGAGGTTGTCCGATTTCAGTGGTTTGTTGTCCGGGTCTGGATAATACGTCAGTGACGGCTCCTTAAAATCACCGCCAGTCCTTCTTGGTGAGTAAGCCGTCATGAATTCAAACAACCTGTTGCGCCTGGCCGTTGCCTTGTTGATGTTCGGACAGATCGCGCAAACCCTCTACAGCCCTGCGCTGGCCGATATTGGCCGGGCATTTGAAGTGACGTCCGCAGCCGCTGCGCAGGTCCTGTCGGTGTATTTCCTGGCGTTCGCTGCTGGTGTCGTGGTGTGGGGGCGGCTTTGTGATCGCATCGGTCGGCGACCGGCGATGCTCGCCGGTCTGGCGTTGTATGCCTTGGCCTCGGTCATGGCGCTGGGTGTCAGTACTTTCAGTGGTCTGCTGGCGGCGCAAGCGCTGGCGGCCTTTGGTGCAGCGGTCGGTTCGGTAGTGACGCAAACCTTGTTGCGCGACTGCTTCAGTGGCCAGGCGCTGGCCCGAGTGTTTTCGATGGTGGGCATGGCGCTGGCGATCAGTCCGGCGTTGGGTCTGTTTATCGGCACCAGCCTGGTCAGCGGGTTTGGCTATCGAGGCGTATTGGTTTGCCTGCTGATACTGGCATTGATTCTGTTCGGCTGGAGCGCCTGGACCTTGCCGGAAACCCGACCGGACAACGTCTCGATACCACCGTTGTTCGCTACCTTGCGGCGGATGCTGCAAGACGTGGCGATCTGGCGTGCGGCGTCATTGGTGGCAGTGTTCAACATCGCTCTGTTCAGCTATTACAGCCTGGGTCCCTTTGAGTTTCAGCGTTTGGGATTGGGTCCTGAATTGTTCGGTTATAGCGGTGTGGTCCTGGCGCTGGGATCGGGGTTGGGGGCGGCGTTGAACAAACATTTGCTCAAGCGCGGCATGAAGGTGGAGCAGCTGATCGGCATTGCGGCCGTGGTGGCATTGCTCGGCGCGCTAGGTGTACTGGGATTGCGCGCCAGCGTCTGGTTTATCGCGCCGATGCTGTTGGTGGCCCTGGCATTCGGGATGGCAATTGCGAATATCCTCGGCTCAGCGTTGACCGGTTATGGCGATCGGTTGGGTACTGCCGGTGCGCTGTTTGGCTTGATGTATTACCTGTTGATCGGCAGCGGTCTGATGCTTGCGGCCTGGAGCCAATCTTTGGGTGGGACGCTGTTGATGTGTGGGGTTCTGGCAGTGTTTTTGAGCGGGTGGATGAGCGCGTACGGCCTGATCGGCAAAAACTGTAGTGATGTTTAATTATTAAATACGACGTAGGCAACGTCTTGCATTTGTGTAGTTAGGGTTTGACTATCACGCCAATTGATAGCGTGGCATTAGGCCGGTTAATCGAATGCAAGGATGTTGAGTGCCGTTTTCGCTTTCCGTTGTCCCGCGTTTTTCCACCCCCTTCTTTCCACGTTTGTTGGCCGCGCTGCTGAGCCTGAGCATCGCTGCGCTCCAGGCTGCAGAACCCTCGGCACTCGGCCAGGAAGGGCTGCGCCAGCAACAGCAGCAACAACGCGATCTGCAACAACTGCAACTGGAACAACGTCGCCGCCAATTGCAACGCGGCAGCTTTGGGCCGGCGCCAAGTACTCCGGCGTTGCCCGCGCAGGTCACTGCCGATGAACGTTGCTGGCCCTTGAGCGGGACGCGCATTGGCGGCGTCACCTTGTTGAACCGCCATGAACTGAATGAGCAACTCAAGCCACAGATCGCTTCGTGCATGGGTGTCGGCCAGATCAATCATCTGTTGGCGACCATCACCCGCTTGTATGTGGATGCCGGTTACATCGCCAGTCGGCCGTACCTGGTCAGTGCCCCGGCAGCCGGCCAGTCGCTGGATATCCGGGTCGATGAAGGTTACGTCGAGTCCATCGAGCTGCAGGATCAGAGCTTGCCGGTCGCACTGGGCGGGGCCTTTCCCGGCATGCTCGGCAAGCCGCTGAACCTGCGCGATCTGGAGCAGGGCCTGGATCAGTTGAACCGCTTGCGCTCACTCGATCTGACGGCCGACATCGCCCCCGGCAGCCAGCCCGGTGCCTCGCGGATCATTTTGCGTTCGCGCAGCAGCGCCGCCTCACGCTGGGCCTTGGGGCTGGGGCTGGACAACCTTGGCAGCGCCAGCACCGGGCGCGATCGCGACACCTTGAGCCTGAGTCTGGACAGCCCGTTGCAGCTCAACGATTTGCTCAGCATCAATCTCAGCGACACCCTCAACCACGGCCCGCGATATAGCCGCAACGCCAGCCTGTATTACGCCATTCCGTACGGTTACTGGACGTACAGCCTGTTCGCCAGCCATGCCGAATACCGTGCACCGTTCAAACTCAGCAGCACCACGCTGTATAGCCGCGGGTTGACCGACCAGCTCAGCCTGCGCGCCGACCGTGTGTTGTGGCGTGATCAGGGGCATCAGCTCAGCGCCAGCCTGCAACTGGCGCACAAGGACGTCGACAGTTATCTGGAGAACATTCGCCTCGGCATTCAAAGCCCGACGCTGACCGTGGCCGAAGCCGGGTTGAACCTGTTCTGGCTCAACAGTGCGGTGTGGAACCTCGACATCAACTATGCCCAGGGGCTGCGTTGGTTGGGGGCGGACGACGATGCCCAGCGCCAGAACAGCAACCTGCCCAAGGCGCAGTTTCGTAAATACCGCGCGAACCTCAATCAGTGGCGCAATGGCCAGTTTGCCGGGCAAGCCTGGCAGTGGCAGAGCCAGCTCTCGCTGCAATACAGCCCCGATCCGCTGCCGGCCATCGAACAACTGCTGGGCACCGACGACTCCGCTGTTCGTGGCTACCGAGAGAACAGCGCATCCGGCGCCAGCGGAGCGATCTGGCGCAACACCCTGCGCTTGCCACTGAACAGCGGCCTGCCAGTGCAAATCACCCCGCGTCTGGGACTGGACAACGGTTGGCTCAAGGCCGAGCACGGTGCTCCAGGCCAACGGCTGAGCGGTGCCAGTGCCGGGCTCAACCTGAGCTGGAAAAACCTGCAAGTCGACATCGACTACCAACGCAGCCTCAACACGCCCAAGGGGTTTGGGAATGAACCCGAAACCTGGCTGATGCGCCTGGGCCTGCAGATATGAAAACCGTCATCCCCGACAGCCTGAAACAGCCGCGGTATCTGAGCGCGACAGCAGCGGCGCACTCCCCAACGCGCAACTTGATTCAGTCAATTTATTGAGAGGTTCTCATGCCGATAGAAAAGTTCGCGTTTCACCTTTCCCCTCGGGGCAAGTTGCGTTGGGCGATTGCCAGCCTGTTTCTCGTTGCCCAATTGCCTCAGGCGTTTGCCGGTGGCTTGACGGTCGCACCCGGTCCAGGCGGCACCCCGCAGCTGCAAAATCAGGCTGGTGTACCAATCGTCAATATCGTTGCACCCAATGGCGGCGGTCTGTCGCATAACCAGTTTCTCGATTACAACGTCGACCGGCAGGGGCTGGTGTTGAACAACGCCCTGCAAGCCGGGCAATCGCAACTCGCCGGGCAATTGGCCGCCAACCCGCAGTTCCAGGGGCAGGCAGCGAGCGTGATCCTCAACGAAGTGATCAGCCGTAATGCCTCGGCCGTCAACGGCGCGCAGGAGATTTTCGGGCGCCCGGCCGACTATGTGCTGGCCAACCCGAACGGTATCTCGGTCAATGGCGGCAGCTTCATCAACACTCCGAATGCCAACCTGGTGGTCGGTCGTCCCGAGCTGAACGACGGTAAATTGCAGGGGCTCAACACCCGTGACGCCACCGGCCAATTGCAGATCCAGGGCCAGGGCCTGACGAACCGCGAAGGCAGCATCAACCTGATCGCCCCGCGCATCGACAGCCAGGGCCGCATCGATGCGCGCGACCAGTTGAACCTGACTGCCGGCCGCAATCAGCTGGATTACGCGAGCGGTCAGGTGCGCAACGTCGACCCGGCCGGCAACACTCAGGATTCGCGCATCGATGCCAGCCTGTTCGGTGCCATGCAGGCCGGACGCATCAACATTGTCAGCACCGCCGAAGGCGCGGGTGTGCGGGTCGGCCCGGTCCAGGTTGAAGGCCATGACGGCGTGAAGATTCAATCCGCGGGTGACTTGCAGATCAGCGGCCAGGCACTGCCCAACAGCCTCGACGTCACCCGCAGCGCGGTACGCAGCAGCCAGGGTGATGTTGCGTTGCGCGGTGACAAGGACCTGACCTTGGCGGCGGCGGATGTCAGTGGCCGCAACGTCAAGCTCGACGCCGGGCGCAACCTCACGCTGAGCAGCGTTGAAGCGCGCAAGCTTCAGGAGAAACGCGAGAACTGGAACAACACCACCATCGGCATCACCTGGGAAACCTACGATCGGACCCAGACCGACAGCGACTCGCGTCAGCACGGCAGCCAGGTCGTGGCCAGTCACACTGCCGAACTCAAGGCTGGCGCCAAAGCGGAACTCAAGGCCGCCAAGGTCGAGGCTGGCGAAACCCTGAAGGTCGACAGCGGTGCTGATCTGCGCCTGACAGCAGCCATCGAAACCCGTACCCAGACCGATCAGGGTAAGCACCGCAAGCACTTGTGGAAGGCCGATTGGAACAACAGCAGCGAAGAGCAACGCAGCGTCGCCAGCCAGTTGAAGGCGGGCAAAAACATTGCGATCAGCAGCGGCGAGTTGCTGTCTTCCCAAGGCGCGGAGCTGAGCAGCAAGGGCGACATTCACCTTGCTGGCAAACAGGTCGAGATCGGCAGCGCCAGCCGTACGCAACGCAGCAGCAAGAACGGGTACTCGGGCGATCTGGTCGGTGGCGGGTTCTTCGGCAAGACCGGCGATGCCGATCAGGGCAAGACCCTGAATCAGGGCAGCAAGATCAACGCCGACGGCAAATTAATCGTCAAGGCTGACGACGTGCGTATCAGCGGCAGCCAGGTGCGTGGCCGGACCGAGGCCAGTGTCATCAGCGACAAAGGCTCGCTGACTATCGATGGCGTGCAGAACACCTCGCACAGCAACAGCCATGACAAGGACAGCAAATTCTTTGGCATCGCCAAGGATGAAAGCCGCCAGAACCTCAAGGGCAGCACCACGGTCAACAGCCAGCTGAGTTCCGACAGTAACCTTGCACTCAAGAGCGCCAAGGACATCGACGTGGTCGGCGCCACGGTCTCGGCCGGTGGTTCGCTGAGTGCGGACGCGACGGGCACGTTGACAGTCAGCTCGGCCCAGGACACTTCCGACAGCAGCACCTCGAGCCAGAATCGTGGTTTTGACGCTTATGCCAGGGAGAACGCGCCAGGCGCCGGTCAGTACCGCGCCGGCATTCACTATGAAGACGAACAACAAACCACCACTGCCAACGACACCCGTCAACAGGGCTCAAGCCTGACCGGTGCCAACGTCCAACTGGCGGCGGGCGGCGACCTGATCCTCAAAGGCGCCAAGGTCAAAGCCAGTGCCGGGGATGTCAGCCTCAGTGGGCAGAACGTTGCGCTGTTGGCTGAACACGACAGCACCTCCAGCACCACGGACACCACTCGCAACGCTGGCGGTTTCTACTACACCGGTGGTCTGGATCGCGCCGGCAGCGGCGTCGATTTCGCCCACGGCAGCAGTCAGGACAACACCGCCAAAACCACGGCTCGCACCACCGGTGTCGAGAGCAGCGGCAAGCTGCAGATCAACGCCGGCAACGGCACGCTGACCACCCAGGGCGTGCAGGTTGCCGCCGGTTCGACGCTTCAGGTTACGGCGGGGCGGGTCGACAATCAGGCTGCCGATAACACCGACAGCAGCTCCCACAAAGAGAACAACTGGTCGGTCGATGTCGGTGCCAACGTCGAGTACAAAGGCATCGCCCGGCCTGTTGCCAAAGCCATTGAAGGCGTGGCCCAGAGCAAGGTTCAGCAACCGGGTTTGCTGGATAACCTCACGCAGCCGAATGTCGGCATCGATGTCGAGGTCGGTCATTCGAACAACAGCCGTAGCGAGCAAAACAGCAACGCTGTGGTCAGCCAGTTCAAGGGCGGGGCGGTTGGCGTTCAGGTGGCCGGTGAATTGAAGGATCAGGGCAGCCAATACCGTGCAACCGACGGCGCGTTGACGATCAAGGCTGACAGTCAGGTCGCGACGGCGGCCGCCAACACTCACAGCAGCAGCGAGCAATCGGTGGATGCCAAGGTCGGCGTTCGCGTCTACACCACCACCGGCGAAGACGTGAACGTGCGCGGCAGCGGGGCGGGTGGTAGTCGCCAGACTTCCGAGACCAGCTCCAAAGCCGTGGTCGGCAGCTATGCCGGCAATCAGGGCGTGAAGATCGATCTGCGCGGTGATGGCCAGTACGAAGGCAGTCAGTTCAACGGCGGGCAGGGCGGTGTGGCGATCAAGACCGGCGGCAATCTGGCGCTGAATCAGGCCAATGACCATCAGAGCGGCAACACCTCCAGCCTGCGTGGCGATGGCTCGCTGACGGTCGGCACCAATCCCGGCGCCGAAGGCAGCAACGTCAATCTGGGCGCCGGTTTCCAACTCGATCACAAGGCCAACCAGACCGACGACAGCCAGGCCCGGGTCGCGAGTATTCAGGGCAAAGGTCCGGTGCAGTTGAGCAGTGGCGGTGATCAAGTGCTGCAAGGCGCCACCATCGGCACGGTGGTGAACAAGGCGACTGACATCTCGCTGAATTCCGGTGGCAAGCTCGATCTGCAAGCCGCGACGGACACTCACAGCGCCAATGGCAGCAACCTGGGCGGTGGCCTCAATCTCGGTGGCGGTAAAAGCAGTACCGAGAAAAGCAGCGGCTTGAATGGCAACCTGAGTGCCAATTTCAACATCGGCCGGGTGGGTGAAAACAGCCAGAGCCTGAAGGGTGGCAGTCTGAACAGCCAGGGCCCGGTGCTGCTGAGCAGCGGCTCCAGCGCTGCTGATGCGATCCACCTGCAAGGCACTCAGGTCAGTGCGCCAAGCGTGACCCTCGATGCACAACGAGGCGGGATCTATCTGGAGTCGGCGCAATCGACTCAGGCCATCAACAATTGGGGACTGACCCTCGGCGCTGGCGGTAATGCGAGCAAGTCCACACCGTCGGCGACCAACGATCAGGACGTTGCCAAGAGCGGCCATGGCTTCGACGCGCGAGCGAAAATCGACGTCGACAACCGCAACGGCACCACCCAGAAAAACAGCCACATCCAGGCTGACAGCGTGGTGCTGAACAGCGCTGGCGACACCCGGTTGGCCGGTGCCCGCATCGACGCCAAACAGGTCAGCGGCCAGGTTGGTGGTGATCTCACGCTCGAAAGTCGTCAAGACCATGAAAGCAGCGTCAAGGTTGGTATCGATCTGCGTTTGAATGCAGAGAAAAATCAGCCAGGCGCCGTCGGCAAACTGGCCAAGACCACCGGCCCGCTCAAGGACAAGGTTGAGGGCAAGGCCCAGGAGGCTTTCGACAGCCATCGCGACAAGCTGGAAACTGCCGTCGATAAAAGTGTCGAGGGGCTGGCCTCGGCCAAGGACTCACTGACCCGCAGTGGCAGTTATTCGCTCAACGCGAAAGACTCCGCCGGCAGCAAGGTCGCCGACGCTACCCAAAGCGCGCTGTTCGGCGACAAGAGCGGTGCAACCTCGTACACCCCGACGCTGTACCTGGACGTCAGCCACACCAGCAAAAACAGCGTTACCCAAGCGTCCGGCATCAGCGGCAGCCAAGGCGTCGACCTTCGGGTCGGTGGGGAAACACAACTGACCGGTGCACGGATTTCTGCCAAGGAAGGTTCGGTGGATCTGGGCGGTTCCAGGGTCACCAGTAGCAGCCTCAGCGGCAGCGACTACCGGGCCGATGTTGGCCTCAATCTGTCCAAGTCTGCGGTCAACCTGGCGACCGGCGCCAAGGACGAACTCACCCAAACGCCTGACGCCGCCACGGCCAAGGATCGCAAGTTCAACCTCGGCCCGCTGAGCGCCGGTGGCCATTACGAGACTCAGGTGCTGCAAGCCGGTATCGACGAGAAAAGCCTCTAAACCGGATCAGGCCGGTGACCGGTATCACTGGCCTGCGCTAACGACAAAGCCCCTCTCCTGGCAACAGGAGGGGGGCTTTGCTTTCGACTGCGGTAACTAATAAGTTCACTTATTATTTCTGTCGGCTACCTGAACATCATTCAGAAAACAGTGCGTGTTCTCTGTTGAGTGCGGACAAGTCTGTAACTCGGTGGATATACTTCGGCGCATCCGAAGAGCGACTCCTTAGTTGGGAAGATATCGCTGATAAAGCACTTTTGTAGTGTTTGTTTGTACGTGCGCCTATCAGAAATAAGTGTGCTGATGTTTCGTGATGTGTATCAGTGTGTAACCGGTTTTTTGATGGTGAACGCTGTTGGTGACGGCCTGCATGGGTTTCAAGGCAGGTTTGGTTGCCGGTGGCAGACGTTTTCGGATGAAATAAAGTTGTCATAAGTTGAAATGAATTCTGTCCGGCCAAGTTGGGTAGTCATGCCTCGTCATGGCCATTAATGAAAGATCAGGAGCGTCGAAGATGACCGAAGAACCTAGTTGTAACTCTCAATGCCCGAGCACTGCCTTATTGTTGAAGACATTAACTTTAGCCGTCGCAAACCCTCCTCGTTATAGGCATGAGGAGCATTTGCGTGAACACGTATTCAAGGTCGATCATGCCAAACTACACACCTTGCCGCACCGTCCGGACCGCCCACTCGAAAATCACTGCGCAGGCCGTTGAGGCCGGTTCATTCACTGCTTTTCTTCAAGATCTGTCTCCCCACAAACGCGGGGTCATGCGACAAAACCTGGTGTTTGTCGGAGTGGCCGTTGGCGTCTCCCTCCTGCTGACTCTCGCTTCCAAAGCCCACGCCGCCGGCGGCCCCTATGTGGTCGACGACGGTTCGATCAACGCCCCCGGCGAATGCAACGTCGACGTCTGGTACAAAAGCCAGCGCCACCAACAGTCGAACCATGAAACGGAGCTGTCCCAGGACTGCACGTTCAAGGCGCTGCCCTCGGTGCAGTTCGGCGCCGCGGTGTCCCACGGCCACGACGATGGCGACCGGGAGACCCAAGTCAGCCCGAAGATCAAGGCACAGGTGTTCAGCGATGACGAACTGGGGCTGGAAGTGGCCCTTGCCGCAGGCGCGAACTTCGCCCTCAACCGCCGCCACTCCTTCGATGGCGCCGACCTGACCCTGCCCATGACGTATCAACCTGTCGAGTCGTTGCGCCTGAACGTCAGCACCGGCTGGACCCATGAATACGACGACGGCAGACAGAAACGCAGCTGGACCTGGGGCACAGGCGTTGAGTACGCGCTGGCCGAATCCCTGACGCTGATTGCCGAACGCTTCGGCCAGCAGGGTGCAGATCAGGGCTGGCAGGCCGGACCTCGTCTGCATCTGGGCAAAAAGGTTGATATCGATCTGGTGGTCGGACGCCACCTGAACAACGACCGTGAACGGTGGCTGGCCACCGGTGCCACGCTGCGTTTTTAAACAGCCGGCTGTTCAGTTCACCTCACCCGCCAGTGCATTGTGGCGGGTGATGGTGTGAAAGATCGCAGGCTGTGATCTTTTGCTTTATTGATTCAAACCTTCAACACCTTGCCACCGACTGCCACCGCCAGCAGCAACACCGCGATCAATCCGAAGGCAAAACTCAAGCTGCTGCCATGGGCGATAAAGCCGATCACCGCAGGCCCGGCCAGGATTCCCGCATACCCCAATGTCGTGATGGCAGGCACGGCGATGTTTTCCGGCATGACGTTCTGTTTGCCGACAGCGGTGTACAGCACCGGCACGATGTTCGAGCACCCGACCCCGACCAGCGCATAACCGATCAGCGCGGCTTCCCAGGCCGGTGCCAAGGTTGCCAGCAGCAAACCGGCAGCCGCGGTCAAACCGCCAAACACGATCACGCGCGTGGCCCCCAGCTTATGCACGATGGCATCGCCCATCAGCCGTCCGACCGTCATGGTCAAGGCAAACGCGGCATAGCCCAGTCCGGCATACGCGGTGTCGAGATCACGCTCTGAGGTCAGGAACACCGCGCTCCAGTCCAGCACCGCGCCTTCGGCCAGGAACACGATAAAGCACAGGCTGCCGATAAACAGCACCACGCCATGGGGAATGGCGAACGCCGGCCCCGAGCTTTCGCTGCCGTAGGGCAACAGGTGGGGCGCAGCCTTGAGCAACGACACCAGCAGAAACACGATCACCACCAAGGTCGCGCCCAACGGCGAAATGCCCAGGCCGAGCAGGGCGCTGACACCGGCCGCGCCGACGATCCCGCCGAGGCTGAACAAGCCGTGAAAGCCCGACATCATGGTCTTGCCGCTGGCGCGCTCGACGATCACCGCTTGCAGGTTTACCGTCGAATCCACCGTGCCCAACCCGGCACCGAACAGGAACAGCGCAGCGATCAGCAGCGGGATCGACGACACCGTCGCCAGCAGCGGCAGTGCCAGGCAGATCAACAGCGTGCCGCCACTGAGCACCCGTCGACAGCCGAAGCGCGAGGCCAGCATACCGGCCATCGGCATCGCCAGAATCGAACCGACTCCCAGGCACAGCAACAACAAGCCGAGCGTGCCGTCATCGAGCCCGGCCCGGGCTTTGGCGTAAGGCACCAGCGGCGCCCACGCGGCGACGCCGAAGCCTGCGATAAAGAAGGCGATGCGCGTCGACATCTGTTCGAGGCGCCCGGGGCGGACGGAGACGGGAGGGATGATGGCGGTCATGAAAATCCTTGGTACTTCGGGGGAGGCTGTGATCAGGGTCACATCCTTGCACATCAGTGACCGTCAGACGACCTTGAGGTTCTGCGGGTGTGATTCGAGTCGCCAACGCTTACAGTAGCGTCGTGTTCCAGACCTCACTCAGGACCTGTCCATGACCTCGCTTTTCGATGCCCGCGGGAATATCTACGCTGTTGTCAGCCCACACGATCTGCGCCAGCGCGGGATCAGTCTTCCGGAGGATGCCAGCCAGTCGGCGCAAAGCCGAGCCGACTGGGCGCTGTCTGCGGTGGAAGCGTTTTGCAGTTGGGCTCCGGGCACCCAACCGGCCGGTGCCAAGGAGCACCGTTCGGACGGCTTGCTGGTCGGCCCGTTTCAGGCTGCGCCACCGTTTGATTTGTTGATCGTTAACACCGACGGCACGTTGGCCGAGCGCAGTGGCAACGGCCTGACGATTTTTGCCCAGGCGCTGACCGAGCAGGGCTTGATGCCGGCGCACGGGCGTTGCCTGCTCAAGGTTCACCATGACAAAAGCGATGCCGTGTCGCCTGTCGAAACCTCGGTCGAGCCTGCGCAGGTCGACGGCGTGCAGGGTTTCTGGCTGGACCTCGGCAAACCGGCCTTCGGGCCGAATGCGCTGGGGGCTCAGGCGCTCGAGACGCGGACACTGAATCAACGTGAGTTGAGCCATGTGCCGATGCTCGCACAACTGAATCCGCTTTGGGCTCACAGTCAGTTCGTGCGGATCGGCAATCCCCATTGTGTGACGCTGGTGGCGGATGCCGAGGCGTTGCCGAGTAATGAGCAGATGCGCGAACCCGGGTTGTTGACTGATCTCACGCGCATCGCTTTTGCGCCACCGTGCGGGACTGGCGAGCCTTGTGCGGCGGGCGTCAATCTGCAATGGGCGAGGCTGGAATCCGAGCGTCGAATTGCTGCTCGGGTCTTCGAGCGTGGGGAAGGCCCGACCGCGTCGTCCGGCACCAGCGCCAGCGCGGTGGCTTGCGCGGCGTGGAGTGTCGGTTGGGTGACGGCAGGGACTGTGGCGGTGGTTATGCCCGGCGGTACGGCGCCGGTGTTGCTCGAAGAGCAGGGTGGCGAACTCAGTCGGGTCAGTTTGTTCGGGACGGCGCGGTTGATGTCCCGATTTTGAAATCGCCATCGCGGGCAAGCCTTGCGCCTACGGATCGGGGGATGGCGAAGGTTCGCGCAAACTTTGTAGGCGCAAGGCTTGCCCGCGATGGCGTCAGCCCGGTCAGCCGAAAAGCTCGACCACCGGCATCTGCCGCTTCATCAACACTTTCCCGCCACGAATCGAGTACAGCGGCAAGCCCTGGCTGCGGATCACTTCGTAATCGCTGTCCGCCGACAGAATCAGCAAGTTCGCCGGACGTCCCGGCTCCAGCCCATAACGATCGCCCAGGGCCATGGCCTTGGCGCTATTGTCGGTCACCAGGTCCAGCGCGGTTTGCAGGTTGCGGTAACCGAGCATGTGGCAAATGTGCAGGCCGGCTTCGAGCACCCGCAGGATGTTGCCATTGCCCAGCGGATACCACGGGTCGACGATCGAATCCTGACCGAAACACACGTTCATCCCGGCTTCCAGCAACTCGTTGACCCGAGTGACGCCCCGGCGTTTCGGGAACGTGTCGAAGCGCCCTTGCAGGTGAATGCTTTCGGTCGGGCAGGAAACAAAACTGATCCCCGAGTGCCCGAGCAGGCGAAAGAGCTTGGCGCAGTAAGCGTTGTCGTAGGAGCCCATGGCCGTGGTATGGCTGGCGGTCACCCGTGAACCCATGTCACGGCTGCGGGCTTCTTCGGCCAGCACTTCAAGAAAGCGCGAATGCGGGTCGTCGGTTTCGTCGCAATGCACATCCACCAGGCAGCCGGTGCGCTCGGCGAGGTCCATCAGGAACTTCACCGAACTGACACCTTGATCGCGGGTGTACTCGAAATGCGGAATGCCGCCGATCACGTCGGCACCGAGGAGAATGGCTTCCTCCATCAAGTCGCGGCCATTGCGATAGGACTCGATGCCTTCCTGAGGGAAGGCGACGATTTGCAGGTCGACCAGGTGTCGGCTCTCTTCACGCACTTCAAGCATCGCCTTGAGTGCGGTCAACTGCGGGTCAGTAACGTCGACGTGGGTACGCACATGCTGGATGCCGTGGGCGGCGAGGGCGCTGATGGTCTTTTTGGCGCGGGTCTTGGTGTCTTCAGCGGTGATGGTCGCCTTGCGCTCACCCCAGCATTCGATGCCTTCGAATAGTGTGCCGCTCATGTTCCAGCGCGGTTCTCCGGCGGTCAGCGTCGCGTCGAGGTGAATGTGCGGCTCGACGAAGGGTGGCACCACCAGATTGCCACCTGCATCGAGGTCTTCGGGGCCGAGGGTCGGCGCTTCGGTCTGACGGGCGATGTTGGCGATCAGGCCGTTTTCCAGGTGCAGTTCATGCAGGCCTTCATGGTTGCGCAGGCGGGCGTTGATGATGTGCATGAGGGCGGGTCCTTTTCTCGATCGATAGCGTCAGTGAATGCCTGAATCATAGGCATAAAAAAACCACCGGTCTCGGTGGTTTTTTTTATCCCCAGGCTTATTCGCCGTGGTAGATGCAACCGCTGGTGCAGGTTTCGTGGATGCGAATGGCGCTGAGTTCAGGCAGCAACGGCTTCAGCTCGTTCCAGATCCACTTGGCGAGGACTTCGCTGGTCGGGTTTTCCAGACCGGGAATATCGTTCAGGTAGTTGTGGTCCAGGCGCTCGTAGAGCGGCTTGAAGATCGCCTTGATTTCCGAGAAATCGCGGATCCAGCCAGTGTGCGGATCGAGGTCGCCGCTCAGGTGAATCGCCACTTTGAACGAGTGACCGTGCAGGCGGCCGCACTTGTGACCTTCCGGGACGTGAGGCAGGCGGTGGGCGGATTCGAAGGTAAACTCTTTGAAGATTTCCACAGTGGTTTGAGCTCTGTCAGGTGGCTATCGCCCGCGGCGATGGGGCAGATCGCGAGTTTAACAGCTTGGGTTCGGGGTTGCGGGAAAACACTGACTAAAGGGTCAACAGCTGCTCGCCCAAACGCCCGCTGGCAGTCAGTTCGAGGAACTCGTCGCCGAGCCGCTGGCTCTCGTCCATGGCGGTTTTCCAGTATTTCTGGCGGCTGGCCGGGTCACCCATGAAGCGCTTGAAGTCGTTCCGGTCGGGTAATTTGCCGTAGGGCAGGCGCGACAGGTAGGCCTTCGACGGCGCCACCAGCAGCACATCTTGCAAGCGCCCGGAATTGCCGCGCCGCCATGGCAGGGTTTTGTCGAACCAGCCGGGAATCACCCGATCGGTGAAGTGCGGGTAGAGCACGATGTCGTCGCCGCTGTATGGCAAGTCGAGGTGGTAATCCAGCAAGCCGCCATCGCGATAAGTCCCGGCGCCTGCACCGGGCAAGTCACGTACGCCTTCCATGACCATCGGGATCGAGCCCGACGCGAGCAAGGCCTGACGCAAGTTGCCGGCGTTCAGCGGGACGAAACGCGACGGGAAGTCATTCAGCGTGTTGAGCGGCGGCGCCAGGCGTGGGTCATGCACGATCAGCCGTTCGAAGTGTCGCGACAACCGTGAGCGCCCGCGCAGGTTGTCGGCGATCACCGATGACAAGCCCAGCCCGAGCCGTCCGCGATGGTCGTCGGCGAGCAGGCCGTGGCTTTTCACAACCATGATGTTCAGCCGATAGAGCGGGTTGTCCAGCAGCCGCGCATCGTGCCCGTCGAGCAAGTCATGCAACATGCGCCGCGAGCTCTGACTGATCTGCGCCATGCTCACGCCCTTGGCAAAACTCTGCGCGTTGTACAACTCACCGAGGCGTCTGATGCCTTCGGCGGCGTCCGGCAAACAGGCACTGGCGAAGCGCCAGGAACCGACCGAAGCGCCGATCAGCGAGCGCTCACGCGGTGCGGCCGGTAGCCACTGGCCGAACAGCGCCAGGTCCAGACCTTGAATCCCCAGGGCCTTCGGGCCACCAGCAGCACCCGGCAGCGTGCCGACCTCCAGGGCGCTCAAGCCGTTTTCGCGAATCCGCGTAAAGGCTCGTGGGCCGGCCTTGAGGGTCAGGGCAGGGAACTTGATATGGATGGCGGTCATACCGGTCTCGATTTTTTCGCAGGGTGTGTGCACAGAAATGAAGTGTAAACGCATCAATGATGGCAATTCAGTTTCAGTTAAGTTGATGCCGCTAGGGTGACGCCCCGGGTAATTTATGAAGAATACGCAGGCACTCCATGCTCAGGATATGTAATGAAGGTTAATCTGCGCGCCTATGGCCTGGCGACACTGACGCTCCTGGCATTTTGCTCGGTGGTGGTGGCCCGTGACCTGGATCAGGACGAAGCGCTTCGCCTGCGTCAGAAAGGCGTGATTCTACCGCTTGAACAGCTGTTGCAGCAGGCCATGGACCGCCACCCCGGCGCTAAATTGCTCGAAGCCGGGCTTGAACAAAAGCATGACGTCTACATTTACGAAGTCGAGTTGCTGACCGCCGACGGCGTGGTGCGCGAGCTGGACCTGGAAGCCGCCACTGGGCGCTTGATCAAAGACAAGGACGATGACTGATGCGCCTGCTGCTGGTGGAAGACCACGTACCGCTGGCCGACGAATTGATGGCCGGGCTCGATCGCCAGGGTTACGCCGTCGACTGGTTGGCCGATGGCCGCGATGCGCTGTATCAGGGCCGCTCTGAACCTTACGACCTGATCATTCTCGATCTGGGCCTGCCAGGGTTGCCGGGGCTTGAGGTGCTCGGCCAATGGCGGGCCGCGGGCCTGGCCGCGCCAGTGCTGGTGCTGACCGCGCGCGACTCCTGGGCCGAACGCATTCAAGGGCTCAAGGCTGGCGCCGACGACTACCTGAGCAAACCGTTTCACCCGGAAGAACTGCACCTGCGGATTCAAGCGCTGCTGCGCCGCTCCCACGGCCAGGCCAATCAGCCGACGCTCAAGGCCGCCGGGTTGCAGTTGGACGAGGGCCGTCAGTGCGTGATTCGCGACGGCGCCGACATTCAGCTGACCGCTGCCGAGTTCCGCCTGTTGCGCTATTTCATGTTGCACCCGGAGCAGATCCTTTCCAAAAGCCACCTGGCTGAACACCTCTACGACGGTGAAACCGAACGCGACTCGAACGTGCTGGAAGTTCACGTCAATCACCTGCGCCGCAAACTCGGCCGCAGCGTGATCGACACCCGGCGCGGTCAGGGTTACCTGTTCGGTGGGCAAACCCGGTGAGGTCGATTCAACGGCGTTTGAGCCTGGGACTGATCAGCGTCATGGTGGTGGTTGGTCTGGTGCTGGCGCAAACCAGTCTGTGGTTGTTCGAAGTGGGCTTGCAGCGTTATCTGGAAGCCGGGTTGCGCAATGACAGTGAAAGCCTGCTGATGGCCTTGGTGCGGGGGCCGCTGGGTTTGCAACTGGACGAACGGCGCCTGTCACCGGCTTACCAGCGACCGTTCTCCGGGCATTATTTCCATATCGACTTTGCCGACAATCACTGGCGTTCACGTTCGCTGTGGGATCAGGAATTACCGCTGCTCGACCATCCCGGACTGCACAGCAACCTGCAACTGGGTCCGGAAGGCCAGCAATTGCTGGTCCTGCGCGCGGACTATCGGCGGTTGGGGCAGTCAATCTCCATCAGCGTGGCGCAGGACTACACCCCGGTGCGCGAGAGCTTCCAGCGTATGCGCCAGGTTGGGCTCGGGTTGGGCCTTACAGGGTTGCTGCTGATTCTGGTGTTACAGCGGGTCACCGTGCGGCGCGCCTTGCGACCGCTGGAAAACGCCCGCGAGCAGATCGCTCAGCTGCAACAAGGGCAACGTTCGCAACTGGACGATCAAGTGCCGCTGGAATTGGTGCCTTTGGTGGCGCAGATCAACCATTTGCTCGCGCACACCGAAGACAGCCTCAAGCGCTCGCGCAATGCCCTGGGCAACCTCGGTCATGCACTGAAGACGCCACTGGCGGTGCTGTTGAGCCTGGCGTCGGGCGAAAAACTCGACGCCCATCCCGAACTGCGCAAGATCCTTCGCGAGCAACTTGCACAGGTTCAACAGCGACTCAATCGTGAATTGAACCGCGCGCGCCTGGCGGGCGATGCCTTGCCGGGTGCGCAGTTCGATTGCGCTGCCGAGCTGCCGGGATTGCTGGCGACCCTGAACATGATCCACGGCGACCACTTGAACCTCGACTACACGGCACCGTCCGGTTTGCACTTGCCTTGGGATCGTGAGGATCTGCTGGAACTGCTCGGCAATCTGCTGGATAACGCCTGCAAGTGGGCGGATGCCGAGGTGCGCTTGAGCATCGTCGAGACGGCTGAAGGGTTTGTGCTGGCAGTAGAAGACGATGGGCCGGGTATTCCCGAAGCGCAGCGCGATCAGGTGTTCAGTCGTGGCACGCGGTTGGATGAGCAGACTGACGGGCATGGTCTGGGGCTGGGGATCGCGCGCGATATCGTCGAGGCGTGGGGTGGGGAGTTAGTCTTGCAGGAAAGCGAGTGGGGCGGGTTGAAGGTTGTGGTCGAGTTGCCCAGGCGCTGAAACCTTGTGGCGAGGGAGCTTGCTCCCGCTCGACTGTGTAACAGTCGTAAATCCGGTCAATGCGGTTTAGCTGAAGCACCGCAGTGGGGGGTGTCAGAAATTTTGTGTTCGGGCATAACATGAGCAAGAGGTGCATGTATGCCAACCAAAAAGAAACCTGCGTTGCGAGAGCTGCCGAAAATCCCGAAAGAGCTGCTCGAGCAATTCACCGATGGACCGATGACCGCTGAAGCCATCGAGGACGCGTCTGCGGCGTTCAAGAAGGCTTTGATCGAGCGAGCCCTGAGTGCTGAGCTCGGGCATCACTTGGGCTATCCGCCGGGCGCGCAGCGTCCAGAGGATGAAACCAATCAGCGCAACGGCAAAAGCGGCAAGACGGTTCTAACCGGCGACGGCCCGCTCCGACTGGATATTCCTCGCGACCGGGACGGCAGTTTTTCCCCTATCCTGATTCCCAAACACGAGCGCCGCTACACCGGGTTCGATGACAAGATCATCGCCATGTATGCCCGTGGAATGACTGTCAGAGAGATCCGTGCGTTTCTTTCAGAGCAGTACGGTACTGACGTTTCTCCCGACTTCATCAGCTCGGTAACCGACGAGGTCATGGCAGAGATCGGTGCATGGCAACAGCGGCCTTTGGAGCCGATGTACCCGGTGATTTTTTTCGATGCTCTACGGGTCAAAATCCGCGAAGAGGGGCTGGTTCGCAACAAGGCGATCTACTTGGCCCTAGGTGTTTTGCCTGACGGAACACGCGATATTCTCGGCATTTGGATAGAAAATACCGAGGGCGCCAAATTCTGGATGAAGGTGTTCAACGACCTCAAGACACGCGGCGTCGAAGACGTGTTGATTGCTGTGACCGATGGCCTTAAAGGCATGCCAGAAGCGCTCAACGCCGTATTTCCAGACACGACACTGCAAACATGCGTTGTCCATCTGATCCGCAACAGTCTTGATTACGCAGCCTGGGATAAACGCCGCGAACTGGCCAAGGCGCTCAAACCGATCTATCAGGCAGTCACCGCCGAAGCGGCTGAGCAGGCGCTGGATGCGTTTGAAAACGGGCCATGGGGCAAGCAGTATCCGACGGTAGTGGCGGCTTGGCGCCGCGCTTGGGATCGTGTGATTCCATTTTTCGTGTTCCCGCCGGCGATCCGAAAAGTGATCTACACGACTAACGCCATTGAGAGCATCAACGCTCAGCTGCGCAAGATCATCAAGACCCGCGGCCACTTCCCGACCGACGATGCGGCAACGAAACTGATCTGGCTTGGGCTACGCAATATCACCGCAAACTGGGGCTCAGCGGCACATGACTGGAAAAGCGCGATGAATCAATTTGCGATTCTGTACGGAGATCGATTTATCAGGCCGACCTGGTAAAAGCACGGCCTGCCTGACGGCAGGCCGTTACCGGCCCGCACACAAAATATCTGACAGTCCCCCGCAGTGACTGGTTTTTGGGCCGCTTCGCAGCCCAGCGGGAGCAAGCTCCCTCGCCACGAGGTTGTGGATCAAACCCTGAACTGATCCATCAAACCCTGCTGCTGATTCGCCAGGCTATTGAGTGACTGGCTGACCCGCGCCGATTCATTGGCTTGCCCCGACAGCGATTCCGTCACGTCACGAATGGTCGCTACGTTGCTATTGATCTCCTCGGCCACCGCGCTCTGCTCTTCGGCAGCGCTGGCGATTTGCAGGTTCATGTCGGTAATCACCGTCACCGCATTGCCGATCTGCCGCAGGGCGGTCACCGCCTGGCTGACGTGCTCGACGCTACCCTGGGCCTGGCGATGGCTGTTGTTCATCGAGCCGACCACATCTTGCGTGCCGCTTTGCAACTGCTCGATCACCTGACGGGTTTCCTCCACCGACTCTTGCGTACGCCGTGCCAGGTTGCGTACCTCATCGGCGACCACCGCAAAACCACGCCCGGCGTCACCGGCGCGGGCCGCTTCGATGGCGGCGTTCAGTGCCAGCAGGTTGGTCTGTTCGGCGATGGCGCGGATCACTTCCAGCACCGAGCCGATTTTCTCGCTGTTGGCGGCCAGGCCTTCGACCTGGGTCATTGCCGTGCTCATGTCTGCCGCCAGGCTGTCGATGCTGGCGGTGGTGCGGTCGATCACGGTCAGGCCCTGACGAGTTGCCTGATCGGCATCGCGTGCCGCTTGCGCCGCTTGGGCGGCGCTGCGGGCGACGTCCTGGGCGGTGGCGCTCATTTCATGGGACGCGGTGGCCACCTGATCGACCTGACGGTATTGCTGCTCCATGCCGGCGCTGGTCTGGGTGGCGATGGCCGACGATTGATCCGCCGTGCTGCGCGCGTCCTGCACCGAGCGTTTCACTTGCGCGATGATCGGTTGCAGCTTGTCGAGGAAACGGTTGAACCAGCCGGCCAGTTGCCCGAGTTCGTCTTGCTTGTCATAGGCCAGACGGCGGGTCAAATCGCCTTCGCCGCTGGCGATGTCTTCCAGCATGCGCGCCACGCCAAGAATCGGCCGGGTCACACTGCGTGCCATCAGCCACACCAGCAACAGACCGATGACGGCTGCCAGTACGCCAAGGCTCAGCTCGATCAGGGTGCCGGCGGTGTTGCGTTCGTCGAGTTGCTGCTTCAGGGTTTCGGCAGGGCCGACCAGGACTTTCTCCGGCACGTCGAGCAACACGCCCCACGACTTTCCACCGGGAATCGGCTGGAACGGCGACAGTACTTTGAGCAACTGATTGTTATGCAGACTCTGGGTCTGAGTGCTGGCGGCGAGCCTGCGGATCAGCTCGGCACCGTTGTCCTTGTCCACGCTGTCCAGACGCTGGCTGAGTTTGCTGGCGTCCGGGCTGTAACCGGCAAGCAGGCCCACCGGGCTGAGGATGCTGACGCTGGTCTGGCCGTCATAGAGCTTTTTACTGGCTTGCTGGCTGACCGCTTGCAGGCTGTTGAGGTTGATATCGACCGACAACGATGCAATGACCTTACCGTCGACCAGCAGCGGGAAGACGATGCTGGTCATCAGTACATTCTGGCCGTCGATCTCATAGAAATAGGGTTCGATCACGCATGGCTTGAGGGTGGTCCGCGGGCAGGTGAACCAGGCGTTGGCGGGTTCGCCGCTGGGGCCGGTGCTGGTATCGGCCATGTCGCTTTCCGGCAGCGCCATCGAGTTCAGCTTGCCGGCGGTCGGTTGCGACCAATACAGGGCGAAGCGGCCCTTGTCGTTGCTGCCGATTTCTTTCTGGCCGCTGAACAGTTCGTCCTTGCCGTCCAGTGCGTTGGCTTCAAACACCAGCGACAGGCCGAGCAGTTGCGGGTTGGCTTGCAGCGCCGACTTGACCTGACGGGTCAGGTCTTCGCGCAGGTCGAAGGCGTCGAGGAAGCGCTTCTCGGCCTGCTCACGCAAAAACAGCACCTGGCGCGCGAAACCGTGGCCATATTGGTAGGCGTCCATGAACTGCTGGCGAATCCCCAGCGCCTGAACTTCACCCTGCGCCTCAATGCGTGCTTGAGCCGCTTCGGTGAGCATCTCCATGCTCGAGGCTTTGACCAGCT
The DNA here is from genome assembly GCF_039908645.1 of Pseudomonas helvetica. Lineage (NCBI taxonomy): Bacteria > Pseudomonadati > Pseudomonadota > Gammaproteobacteria > Pseudomonadales > Pseudomonadaceae > Pseudomonas > Pseudomonas helvetica. The sequence goes on along the minus strand of NZ_CP150917.1, from coordinate 4,252,786 downwards.
GCGAACTGTGCTCCATGCGATACAGCGAAAGACCGACCAGCAAGGTGACAATGCCGGCCAGGCACAGCCCGGCGAGCAGGGTGATTTTCCATTGAATGGAAAGTTGTCGGAGCTGCATGGAGATGTCCTTATTCGATATTTATTTGAGACTTTGCACTGTAACGGCGTCGATTCGACTTTCTTTATCCATGGAAGCCAATAAAAAACGACATAAATCCGTAGCAGCTGCCGAAGGCTGCGTTCGAGTGCGCAGCAGTCGTGAATCCAGGCGATGCGGTGTTGGTTTTGACAAGCCAGGCCTGCTGTTGCACAGTGCGTGCCCTCTAATAAAACCCTCTCTTCAATCCGCCGTCGGCTCATGCAGCTGGCTGGACGGACTCATCCTGTTTGCGCCGGATTTACCCGTCGCCCTGTTTTGAGGTAACGATGATTAATGCAGTAATTGCCGCGGTCGGCGTCATGCTGGTGCTCAGCCTGTCCCGCGTGCATGTGGTGATCGCGCTGATCGTCGGCGCGTTGGTGGGCGGTTTGACCGGCGGCCTGGGCATCGATGCCACGCTCAAGGCCTTCAACAGTGGCCTGGGTGGCGGTGCGACCGTGGCCTTGTCCTACGCGTTGCTCGGCGCTTTCGCGGTGGCGATTGCCAAATCCGGCCTTGCCCACGCCTTGGCGGACAAAGCTTTGCTGCTGGTCGACCGGCAGGACGCTGCGGGTGGTGGTCAGGTCAAATGGCTGCTGATCGCGTTGCTCTGGGTGGTGGCAATCGCTTCGCAGAACGTCCTGCCGATCCACATCGCTTTCATTCCGCTGCTGGTGCCGCCACTGCTTTATGTATTGACCAAGCTGCAAATGGATCGCCGACTGATTGCCTGCGTCATGACCTTCGGCCTGATCACGCCGTACATGTTCTTGCCGGTGGGCTTTGGCAACATTTTCCTGAATGAGATTCTGCTGGCCAACGTCAGTAGAAGCGGGGTGGACATCAGTGGTGTCAACGTCACTCATGCCATGGGGATTCCTGCGTTGGGCATGGTGTTCGGGTTGTTGATGGCGTTCGTCAGCTACCGCAAGAAGCGCGTGTATGACCTGGAGAAAATCGAGCGGGTCGAGCAGGTCGCGGTGCAATACAACCCGCTGACCCTGATGGTCGCGGGGCTGGCGATTGCCGCTGCGTTCATCATTCAGTTGCTGCTGGACTCGATGATTATCGGCGCGCTGGCCGGGTTTCTGATCTTCTCGGTATCGGGTGTCGTGCGCTGGCGCGAGACTGACGATCTGTTCACCGAAGGCATGAAGATGATGGCGATGATTGGTTTCATCATGATCGCCGCCTCGGGTTTCGCCGAGGTCATGAAGGCCACCGGTGACGTGAAAACCCTGGTCGAGGCCTCGGCGTCGTGGATCGGTCACAGCAAAGGTGTCGGTGCATTACTGATGTTGCTGGTCGGGCTGCTGGTGACCATGGGCATCGGCTCATCGTTTTCCACAGTGCCGATTCTTGCGGCGATCTTCGTGCCGTTGTGCGTCCAATTGGGGTTCAGCCCATTGGCGATCGTCTGCATCGTCGGGACTGCCGGCGCCTTGGGCGATGCCGGTTCGCCAGCGTCCGATTCGACCCTCGGCCCGACCTCCGGCCTGAATATCGACGGCCAGCATCACCATATCTGGGACACCGTGGTCCCGACATTTTTGCACTACAACTTGCCGTTGCTGGCGTTTGGCTGGGTGGCGGCGATGATCCTCTGATCCCCCCGTCAAGCCCTCCGCCCCTGTAGGAGCATAGCTTGCTAGCGATAGCGATCTCACGGACGCCATCGCGAGCAAGCTTTGCTCCTACAGTTTTGCGTTGACGTGCCGTTAATGCTTTAACCACGCCAATAATATCCAGAGTGAACAACACATGCGCCTGAGCCTTAAAGCCAAAGTCTTGTCCCTCTCCGTCCTTCCGGTGTTGCTCTTTGCGTTGGTGATCAGTCTGACCACTGCCTTCATTTTGCAAGAGCAGGCCCGTAAAGAAGTTGAAGAAACCCGTCAGCGTTTGATGAACGATGCCAAGGCCACCCTGCAAAGTTACGTTGCGGTGGCGATGACGGCGATCAAGCCGCTGTATGACGCCGCAGCGCCTGGCGATGAGGCGGCTCGCGCGCAAGTGGTCAAATTGCTCTCGAGCATCAGCTACGGCAAGGATGGTTACTTCTTCGGCTACGACTCCAATACCGTGCGCCTGTTCAAGGCCAACAGCCCGGAAGGCGTTGGCCAGAGTTTCAAGGACAATCGCGATCCTAATGGCGTGTATGTCAACCGCGACCTGGTGAAAGTCGCCAAGGACGGTACGCACTACCTGCAATACAGCTCGCCGTTGCCTGGCGACAGCAAAGTCCTGGTGCCCAAGCTGGGTTACACCGAATACCTGTCCAAGTGGGACATGGCCATCGGTACCTCGGTGAATCTCGATGGTGTCGAAGCCCAGGTCGCCGTGGTCCAGACCGAGGTTCGCGAGCGCATGGAAGGCGTGCTGCTGAGCATCGTCGGTGTCGCGGCGGTGGTGCTGCTGGTGATCGCGGCGGTCGGTCTGTTTGTGGCCAATACCATTTTGCGTCCGTTGCACCTGATGAAGGCCAATCTGGACGACATCGCGGCAGGCGAGGGCGATTTGACGCGGCGGCTGGCGATTACCTCTCAAGATGAACTGGGCGAGCTGGCCGGTTCGTTCAACCGTTTTGTCGACAAGATTCACGGTCTGGTGCGGCAGATTACCGAGATGACGTCGCAGCTGACCGGGCTGGTCAATCAGGTCTCCGATCAGGCCCAGCGTTCGGATCAGGCCATGGAGCGCCAACGTCACGAGACGGATCAGGTGGCCACGGCGATCAACGAAATGTCGGCGGCAGCGCAGGAAGTGGCGAAAAGCGCCCAGGGCGCTGCGGTTGCGGCCCAGCAAACCGACGAAGAAGGTCAGGCGGCCAAACGCGTGGTCGCCGGGAGTATTTCGCAGATCCATGCGCTGGTGAAAGATATTCGCAGCAGCGGGGTTTCTCTCGACAGTTTGCAGCAGGACGTGTCGTCGATTGTCAGCGTGCTGGGGGTGATCCGTTCGATTGCCGACCAGACCAACCTGCTGGCGCTGAACGCTGCCATCGAAGCCGCTCGCGCCGGTGAGGCCGGGCGAGGTTTTGCGGTGGTCGCCGATGAGGTGCGCGCGCTGGCCAGTCGCACGCAGCAAAGCACTCAGGAAATTCAGGGCATGATCGACCGCTTGCAGGCCGGCACCCAGTCGGCGGTCGATGCCATGCGCCGCTCCAGCGAAGCTGGTGACGGCACCTCGGCGCAGGCCAATCAGGCGGGCGCTTCGCTGGACACCATGGCCCAGTTGATCGGCACCATCAATTCGATGAACGCGCAGATCGCCAGCGCCGCCGAAGAGCAAACCGCGGTGGCCGAAGAGATCAACCGCAGCGTGCATCAGATCGCCGTCGCCGTGGACAGCGTCGCCGACGAAACCCAGCTCGGCGCACAAACCTCCCGCAGCCTGGCGGATTTGGGCCAGCGGTTGGGTAAATTGGTCGGGCAGTTCAGGATCTAAGCGCCTGACAGACCGCTATCGCGAGCAAGCTTTGCTCCTACGGTTGTGTGATACCTGTAGGAGCAAGGCTTGCCCGCGATGAGGCCCGCTCAGGCACCCTCAATTGCGGGTTAATCCCCACGGACATCGCGCATCAACAACCCGAACTTCAGATCCACCGCATCCGGAATCGGCAGATACACGGTGTGCCCGTCCCCCGGTGCCACTTCAATTGCTTCGCCTTTGGCGCTTTGCAATTGATGCAAGTCGAAGTGGAAATTGCCTTTGGGCGTCATCAATTCCATGTGATCGCCCAAACCAAAGCGGTTCTTCACCTTGACCTCGGCCAGCCGATCACGGCGCTCACCGGTCAGCTCACCGACGAACTGCTGACGCTCCGACACCGAGCTGCCGTTCTGGTAGTTCTGATATTCGTCATGCACATGGCGGCGCAGGAAACCTTCGGTGTAGCCACGCTGGGCCAGGGATTCAAGGTCGGTCATCAGGCTGCGATCGAACTCGCGGCCGGCCACGGCATCGTCGATGGCGCGGCGATAGACCTGAGTGGTCCGGGCGCAGTAGAAGTGCGATTTGGTCCGGCCCTCGATCTTCAACGAGTGGACGCCCATCTGCGTCAAGCGAGCGACATGTTGCACCGCGCGCAGGTCCTTGGCGTTCATGATGTAGGTGCCGTGCTCGTCCTCGAAGGCCGGCATCAGTTCATCGGGGCGGTTGGCTTCCTGGAGCAAAAACACTTGATCAGTGGGCGTGCCGATGCCCAGCGTTGGCTCCGGGATGAACGCCTGAACGATCTCGCCCACGACGTTTTCCGTGGCCGGCTGTGCGGAGTATTTCCAGCGACAGGCGTTGGTGCAGGTGCCCTGATTGGCATCACGCTTGTTCATGTAGCCCGACAGCAGGCAGCGCCCGGAATAGGCCATGCATAGCGCGCCATGAACGAACACTTCCAGCTCCATGGCGGGGACTTGCTGGCGAATCTCGGCGATTTCTTCCAGCGACAGCTCCCGCGACAGGATGATCCGGCTCAGACCTTGCTGCTGCCAGAACTCGACGCTGGCCCAGTTCACTGTGTTGGCTTGCACCGAGAGGTGAATCGGCATCTGCGGGAAATGCCGGCGCACCAGCATGATCAACCCCGGGTCGGACATGATCAACGCGTCCGGAGCCATGGCGATGACCGGCTCAAGATCCTTGAGGAAGGTTTTCAGCTTGGCATTGTGCGGGGCGATGTTCACCACCACATAGAAACGCTTGCCCTGGGCCTGGGCCTCGCGGATACCGAGGGCCAGGTTGGCATGATCGAACTCGTTATTGCGCACACGCAAGCTGTAGCGCGGCTGGCCGGCGTAGACCGCATCGGCGCCATAGGCGAAGGCGTAACGCATGTTTTTCAGGGTGCCGGCAGGGGCAAGCAGTTCAGGCGTGGCGAGGGGCATGAGGGGCTCGATCACAAAAGCTCGCGAGGGTAGAGCAGTCGTGTGAAGCGTTTATTGATCTGGATCTATGTCGGGTGAAAAAAGCAGGGCACTCGGGCGCGTGGTGGCTGACTAACGTAGAACAGGCAGTCAGTGTCTGCGGGTTACTGGCGGGGAGCGGACATGAACCAAACCGTTGTGCGAGACAGATCGCTGCTGGTGCTGCTGGTGTTGGTGACCGCCGCTTTCATCTGGATTCTGCTGCCGTTCTACGGCGCGGTGTTCTGGGCGGTGATTCTCGGGATTGTCTTCGCGCCCTTGCAGCGCCGGCTGCAAGTGAAGTTTGGCTGGCACCGCAACCTGACGGCGCTCTCCACCCTGGGCATCTGCCTGGTCATTGCCATTTTGCCGGTGATCATTACCAGCGTCCTGTTGGTACAAGAGGGGGCGACCCTCTACAAGAATATCGAGAGTGGCCAGTTGGACATCGCCGGCTATCTGGCGCAGTTCAAACACAGCCTGCCGCCGTATTTTCAGCACCTGCTGGACCGCTTTGGCATGGGTGATCTGAGCACTTTGCGCGAGAAGATCGTCAAGAGCGCGATGCAGGGCAGCGAGTTTTTCGCCAGTCAGGCGTTCAGCTTCGGCCAGGGCACGTTCGAGTTCTTGGTGAGCTTTTTCATCATGCTCTACCTGTTGTTCTTCTTTCTGCGTGACGGTGCCGAACTGTCGCGCAAGGTTCGTGCGGCCGTGCCATTGGCGGAACACCAAAAGCGCCGCTTGCAGCTCAAGTTCAACCGCGTGGTGCGAGCCACGGTCAAAGGCAACCTGCTGATGGCGATTACGCAAGGCGCGCTGGGTGGGTTGATTTTCTGGTTTCTGGATATTCCCAGTGCATTGCTCTGGGCGGTGGTGATGGCGTTTCTGTCGCTGCTACCCGCAGTGGGGGCGGGGATTGTCTGGGCGCCGGTGACAGCCTGGTTCCTGCTCAGCGGCGCGATCTGGCAGGGCGTGGTGCTGGGGCTGTTCGGGGTGTTCGTGATCGGTCTGGTAGACAACATTCTGCGTCCGACCCTGGTGGGCAAGGACACCAGGATGCCGGATTACCTGGTCCTGGTTTCGACCTTGGGCGGTCTGGCGATCTTCGGTCTCAATGGTTTTGTCATTGGGCCGTTGATTGCCGCGCTGTTCATGTCGAGTTGGGACTTGTACATCGAAACCAGGCCACGCGTGCAGTTGCCTTAAGCGCCCAGCGCGTAGGTGCCGATACGTTGTGACAGGGCCTGGGCGGCGGGCAGTGAAGTGAGCGGGCCGCTGATCGCGACGCCGTCCTGAACCAGATACCAACAGGCGAGCAATCCCAGCTCTCTGAGCGGTGCGGGAACGGCGCTGCCGATAACGGACATGATCTGAACCTTGGGCATAAGTACCTCCATCAATCTATGGAGCTACCTTACTGACCCGGCAGTTCAACGGAAAATCAACGCGCTCGATAGTGGACATTGACAACAACGTGGCGAATGGCCGCTGTCAGTCGACGACCTGGTCGAGCATGTTCATCACTTCATGATCATTGAGCAGGCCTTTACGCACCAGGTTTTCGGCGAGCAGCGAGAGAAACTTGGCGCTGCGATGGCCTTCCAGGTGTTTGAGCTCGGTCAGTGCGTTATAGACCTTGCTTGAGGTACAGAGTCCTACAATGCGGTGCGGGTTTTGCGTGGGCATAAGGGCGTCCTTGTTGTTATGAACCGTTTATTACGGACAATTCAAAGCTTGCGGAACTGTCATGACATAAATATGACGGTTATTGCACACAAGCCAGGGCATTCGTCGGATCAATCATGCCAAATTTAACCGCAGTCACTGTCCCGGTAGCGACCTTGGCGAGATTTATTCAGACATGGTTCGACGGCTGAAACGAAAACAGGCCCCGTTTCGAGGCGGGGCCTGTGTTGTGTAGTCTGCAGTGATGACCAGCCGGAGCCTTAGTAGCGAGGCTGAATGTAGTACCCCGGTTGTGGCGGGACGTAAACCGGTGCTGGCTGGACATACACCGGCTGCGGTTGAACGTAGACTGGCTGCGGTTGAACGTAGACCGGTTGTTGTTGTACGTAAACCGGACGCTCGTTGGACATGACTGATCCCGCGACCACCGCGCCTACCACCGCGCCGACGGCGAGCGGTGCACCCCAGCCCCAGCCGCCGCCACGGCCATGACCATAATAGTAGCCATGGGCTTGTGCCTGTCCTGCGACAGCAAATGCACCGATCAGCAAGGCTATTACAGGGAGTTTGCGGATCATGATAATTCCTCGTGTTTTCGCCCCAACGCGCTTGAGCCTTCAATAGATCCAAGGATAGTTGCGGGGATAACTCTAAGACAGCGTTTTTTGGCGAATCTGCGACGCGTCAGAGTAAATATTGTGTAAGGTCTGTACCGGCTTCTTTACCTTTACCTACCCGCCGGGCCAGAGGCCTCGCTATGATCGGATAAACCCGATGCCATGGCCAATCCCGTCCATCTGAAAGTGCAACTTGAAGGAGATCCACATGCTGATGAACCCGAATAAAGACACCCAACTGTGCATGTCACTGTCTGGGCGCCCCGGGAATTTCGGCCTGCGTTTCCACAACCATCTGTATGAGCAACTGGGCCTGAATTTCTATTACAAGGCGTTCAGCAGTCAGGATCTGCCGGGGGCGATTGGCGGGATTCGTGCCCTGGGTATTCGCGGCTGCGGCGTATCGATGCCCTTCAAGGAAGCCTGCATCGCACTGGTTGATGAGCTGGACGCGTCGGCGCAAGCCATTGCCTCGATCAATACCATCGTTAACACCAACGGTCACCTCAAGGCGTACAACACCGATTACATCGCCATCGAGCAACTATTGAAAACCCATGCCGTGCCGCAAGACTCGACGTTCGCCTTGCGCGGCAGCGGCGGGATGGCCAAGGCGGTGGCCAGTGCCTTGCGCGACGGTGGCTATCAAAACGGCCTGATCGTGGCGCGTAACGAAAGCGCGGGTCGCGCCTTGGCCGACTCGCTGGGATATCGCTGGCAAGCAGAACTGGGCAGTGAGCGTCCGCGGATGTTGGTCAATGTCACGCCGATTGGCATGAGCGGTGGCGCGGAGGCCGATCAGCTGGCTTTTGACGCTGATGCCATCGATTACGCAGAAACTGTCTTTGATGTGGTGGCGATCCCCTCGGAAACACCACTGATCGTGCATGCTCGAGCCGCAGGGAAACGGGTCATCACCGGGCTTGAAGTCATCGCCATTCAAGCGCTTGAGCAGTTTGTGCTGTACACCGGCGTGCGTCCCAGCGAAGAGCAGTTCCACAAGGCCGTGGCGTTCGCCCGCAGCTGATCAGGCGCTGCGGGGCAGAGGGGAGGGTTACTCGAGGCGCGCCAGACGCTCTTCGAGCGCCGCAATCCGCGCTTCGAGTTCTTCGATGCGCTCCACCGACACGCCGCCGCTGGCGCCACGCTCCGCCGGGTTCTGGCGGGCGGCGAGGATCGCTTCGATATCTGCCGGGTCGCCCAGTGCGTGCATGTAGCGGTCTTCGCGCTGGCCCGACTGGCGCGGCAACAACATCGCGAGCCCGCGGGCAATCAAGCGCTCCAGTTGATGCACAACCTGTTCGGCATCTTCGAAGTCATGCATGCGGCCGCTGCGTGTCAGCAGTTCGTTGACCGTCTGCGGACCGCGCAGAAACAGCAAGCCGCTCAGAATAACCTGGGCCGGGACCAGTTCCAGCGCCTTGTCGAGCCGATGCTCCCAGCGATCGGCGCGGCTGCCCATGACCAGTTTGGTAAAGCCTCGACCTTCCAGGGCACGCAAACTTTGCCCGACCTGGCCCTGGCTGAGGTTCATCACCGGTTCCCGGCTGGTTTTCTGGTTACAGGCGATGACCAGTGCATTAAGGGTCAGCGGATAGGTCTCCGGGCTGGTCGCCTGTTTTTCGATCAACGAGCCGAGAATGCGCAGCTCCGTGCTGCTCAGTTGCAATGCATCGGTGGACGTCTCTGGCTCTGCGCTCATGCTTTCCGGGCCCTTGCTAACCGTATCTTCCATTGTTGACTCCCTAATTTAGCAACAGACCCTTGTTTGTGGGTCAGATCGCTCTCCTTTCCGTCGTTCTGTTTGACGCAGAACCTCGTCGGAGGAGGCGAGTGCGGCAATCTTAGCGCACTGTTGCTCAATCTTCTGATGGCGGCACGGTTATTCTCGCCGTCGGCATCGCTATCGTAGAGCGTGCCATATACCTCACTCAGCAAGTTTTTCGGGCGATACGATCCAGACACTGCAGGGCATTTTGTACAACAGGCTTTCTGCCGTGCTGCCGACCAGCCGGTCCAGCCCACGATGGCTGATCCGGCCCATGACAATCACATCGACCTGATTGACCTCGGCATAGTTGACCAGGACCTTGCCCGGGTTGCCCATGATCATGTGACGCTGTTGCGGCGGGATGCCGTTGCGCTCGGCAAGTTCGTTGAATGCATTCCCCTGAGCGTCGAACAGGGTCTTGGCTTTGCCTGAAGAGAAGAAGGTCGAAACGTTGTTGAAGTCGAATTCGTCGGCACTGATGGAGGAAAGGTCATAGGCATAGACGACGTCGACCTCGGCATTGCAGGCGCTCGCCAGTTTGACCGCTTCGTGGAGTATCCGGTCGTTCAAGCCTTGGTACTGTTTATCGCGATGGAAGGGGTCGACCGCTGCAACAACCTTGCGAGGCAAGGCATGGATGGCGTTACTGACGAAATGCAGCGGTACTGGACATTCGCGCAGCAAATGCACGTCGAGCGGTGTGAACATCAGCCGCGAGAGCAGCGATTCGTGTTGCAGTGCTTTGATCAGCAACTCGATCGGCTGTTCTTTGAGGTGGATCAGAATTTCCTGCAGCGGGCGTTCGACCCAGGTCACCTCGGTGGTGACTTCCAGGCCAATCTTGCGCAGAGGCCTGGCCTGCTCCTCCAGCCACAGGCGGTGACGTTCGATATAACCCAGGCGCATCTCTTCGCGGGCCTGGTCGTTGACCAGGCTGGCAGTCGCCAGGCCTTCCAGGTAGTCGAAAGCCACGATGTGCAACGCCGCGCCCTCGGCCTTGGCCAGTGCGGCGGCCCTGTCGAAGGCCGGGCTGTGCTCCATCAGCGGCGAGACGATCAGCATGAAACGTGATTGATCAGACATGACAAACCTCTCCTGGGTAGACACAAAATCGGCGGCTGTACGGTTGGCACGGTGAGTTGTCAGCTCCTGAAACCATGGCCTGATCGTGTCGCTGGCCAAGTGCCCGAGCTTGATCTGTGTCAAACCGGCGAGAGGCCAGTCTTGTCGTCCGACATACGGTCGTTTGCTGCGCCTCCAATCTGCTGATTATTGACCATGATCAATCTCTCGTCCGCGAACCCGGCGCAGTCTGAAATTCGTACGCAATTTACGCTCGCGTACGGGGCAGGAGAGACCATCTGCCGTCATTCTCAGCGGCCAAAGCAAGGTCGTGTTACGCCGTGATGGAGTGTCTGGACGCCAGGACGCATCGCCCACAGACCCGATTGCGAGGCTTGATCCGAGGCCGGCTATGATTATTGAAATAACGGAACAACTGGCAAGACACCGTTGGCTCGTACAGATGGATGTGTGGGAGGTGGGTTTCGACAGTCGGGATGAAGCAGAGGCGTTCGTCAGGCAGCTCAAGGCGCGCATCAATGCGCCGCATGCCTGGCCGGCAAACACCGTCACCAAGCCATTGCCCCGACAGCCCGCCGGTTCTCGATCCGACCCGGCGGTCGAGCAACGGGTGCTGGCTGATCTCGCGAGATAAGCGCCGAGGTCAGGGGGGGATGACCGGGTGCGTACCCAATGAGTGAAACCTTCGGCCTGACCAATGCAGCCGCTGCGCTGGGCATCGGCATGCTGGTCGGTCTTGAGCGCGAGCGCCACAAGGGCGGGGGCGACAGCCGCGCCTGTGCCGGGTTGCGGACATTCGCGATCACCGCGCTATTGGGCTATATCTCCCCCCAGGTTGGCGGCGGTCTGCTGGTGGGGATCATCGCGATCTGTGTGGCGCTACTGCTCACCGTGGCTTATTGGCGAAACCTTGAAAAGGATCCTGGCATTACCAGTGAAGTGGCCTTGCTCACGGTGTTGGTACTGGGGGCGTTGTGTGGCACCGCGCCGGAGTTGGCCATTGCGATTGGCGTGGTGATGGCGGGGTTGCTGACTTATCGTCAGCGGTTGCATCACTTTGCGCACAATCAGTTGACCGACGCGGAAATTCGCGACGGTCTGGTGCTGTTGGTCGCCGCACTGGTGGTGCTGCCACTGGCGCCAGATCGCTTCATCGGGCCCTATGCTGCAATCAATTTGCGCACCATTTGTACCTTGACCGTACTGTTGATGACGATAGGCGCGGTGGGGCATATCGCGGTTCGCACCCTGGGCACCCGCTACGGTTATCCGATCAGTGCGATCGCTTCGGGGTTCGTTTCCGGTACGGTGACCATTGCGGCCATGGGGCATATCAGTGCCAAGGAGCCGGCGCACATAAAAGTCCTGAGCAGCGCTGCGATGCTGTCCAATCTGGCGACCGTGATACAGGTGGGCCTGATCCTGGGAACAGTTGATCCCGGCCTGTTGCGCAGCATGTGGGGGCCGTTGTTATCCGGACTCTTCGTCACGGGGTTGTATGGCCTTTGCTTGATGTTTCCAAGATCGACGGGGGACGGCAACGAGCCGATCAAGGTCGGTGGTGCGTTCAATCTCAGACTGGCCTTGATCGTGGTACTGGCCATGACCGGCATTACCTTCCTGTCTTCTGCAATGCTGAGTCACTTTGGCCAGGTGGGTGTGATGCTGACGACGGCCCTCGGCGGTTTTGCCGATGCCCACTCTTCAACGGCGTCCATTGCTTCCCTGGCCAAGGCCGGTCAGTTGCCTTTCGACGCCATTGCCGGCCCCGTGCTGATGGCGGTGAGCAGCAACTCGCTGAGCAAATGTGTGGTGGCGTGGGTTAGCGGCGGTCGGCCGTTCGCCACTTATGTCATCCCGGGTCAGGTATTGATGACGGCGGCGATGTGGGCGGGCACCTTGCTGCACTGAAGCGTTCGATGCGGCTCGTATCAATCGAGCTCCTGCAAACAGTGCATAGAGCTGATAAAGATCAACTCGCCTGCACCCGGAACGTTCAATCTGTAGCCTTACCGATAGCATTGAAATGGCCGAGCGCCGAGGTGCCTTATGTCTCAGACTCAACGTTTATTGCTGATTGCCCCGCCCGCGATGACCCGTACTCCGGCGTTCGAGCGCGCTACGGCGCTGGCTCTGGCGGCGCAACTACCGTTGCATATCGTGGCGTTCGATTACAGCGAAGCCTTGGCGGTGGCCGGTCTGTTCGCCCCCGAGCAAATCCGGCAAGCCCGTGATGGCTACCTGGAAAACCATCGACAATGGCTTGAGCAGCAAGCCGGTTTGGCGAAGAAGCACGGGGTCGAGGTCACCAGTGAGGTGGTCTGGGTCCAGCACCCCTATGAAGAGATCCTTCACTTCGTCAACGAGATGCCTCTGGCCCTGATCATCAAGGACGCCCAGGAGGAGTCCGCGTTGAAGCGGATCTTCTTTACTCCGCTGGACTGGCAGTTGCTGCGCGACTGCCCGGTGCCGGTGCATCTGGTCACCAACGCCAGCTACGCACGGCCGCACAAGATTCTGGCAATTATCGATGTGTTGCGCAGTGAAGACCAGGACCTGGTGTTAAACGATCAGATTGTCGACGCGGCAGTGAAGCTGGCCGAACAGTGCAACGCCGAGCTTGATTTGGTGCATGTGTATGACTGGGCAGCGGTGTACGCCACGGACATGGGCGTTGGTGCATTGCCCCTCGCCACTGGCATCTACGAAGCATTGGGCGAGGCGCAACATGAGGCATTTGCGGCCCTGGCCGAGCGCCACGGCGTGCCGGCCGATCATCGCCACTTCATTGAAGGCGCGCCCCTGCAGAGTATCTGCGAGTTTGCGACTGATCATCAGATCGATGTCATCGTCATGGGAACGGTACACCATAAGGGTTTGAACAAACTCTTGGGCAGCACCGCCGAACATCTCTTGCATCGGGCGCCGTGCAGTGTGCTGGCGATCAAGCCGGGCGAGCGGCTGCAGTAGTGTTGAATTACCCCTTGGCGCGCCAGTGTCTGGTGCTCCAAGGGGTATTTTTCTTACAGCATGAGGCGATGAATGACCTGGCGGGCATCGTCTGGATCGTTATGGACTTCAAATCCCAGGGCTTTTGCCAAATCGCGCATGGGGGCATTGCTTGAGGCATCAACGGAAAACATCTGATGAAAGCCGTTCTTGCGGGCTGCTTTGATCAAATGCTCCATCAACAGCGTACCCAGCCCCAGGTGCTGCCATTCATCGGCGACGGTGATCGCGCATTCGCATTCATGTTCGGCAGTGGCGGCATAACGACTGACGCCGATTTCGATCAATTTACCGTCTTCGTGGACCAGCGCGATGTAAGCCATGCGCTTCTTGCCGTCGATGTCCATCAACTGGTCGAGCATGGCCTTACCGGGTTCGTTGATTTGCGCCAGAAAGCGCATATGACGGGATTCCGGGGACAGGCGTTTGATGAATGCGTATTCGCGCTCGCGGTCTTTATCCGTCAATGGCCGGATCAGTACATGCCGACCGTCCCTGAGTGCTTCGATCCAGTATTGCCCGGAGACCGCGGCATAGGCGGCGGCAGCCCGTTCGTTGTGGTCCTTGACAGTGAGCATGGTGCAATCCTCCCTCTGATGGAAAAAAGGTCCGCGTGTAGCAGAAGGTCACGCGGTTCATACCTTTTTACGCCAACGGCGGCACTCGAATCTGATCTGGATCAGACACTCGGCACAGGCGTCCTCAAAGGCCCGGATTTGATGTAAATCAACCACGTTGGGGGCAATGAGCGCAGTCTAGGAACATGCCGGCGGGATCGACCGGCGCCGAGCCGAGGTGTGTGATGGGTCATTATCAACGGTTACTGCTGATCGCCGATCGAACCTTGCATCAATCTCCAGCCTTGCTGCGCGCGGTCGCCCTGGCCAAGGCGAGTGGGGCGGTCTTGCACGTGTGTGCCTTTGTCGAACCGGTGCCGATCGTTCATTTGTGGGATGAAAAAGTCGATGAAGCGGCGTTTCAGAGCTACCTGCGTCGCTATCGTCGCTGGATGTCGGAGGAAATCCAGCGGCTGAGCGGTGAGGGGCTGAAAGTCTCGGTGGAAGTGGTCTTCACCACCCATCCGCTGCTGGATATCCTGAAGCATGTCGAGGAGTTCAAGCCTGACCTGCTAATCAAGGACGCCACGCTGGAGCCGGTGCTTAAACGGGTATTCATCACGCCACTTGATTGTCACCTGCTGCGCGAATGCCCGGTGTCTGTGCACCTGGTCAACCAGGCCCGTTACAGCTTGCCTCACCGGATCGTGGCGGCGGTCGACCCCTTCGACCCACAAACCCAGATCAGTGGCCTCAACGACACCATCATTCAAACGGCGAACGCCCTGGCCCTGCAGTGCGATGCGCCGCTGCATTTGCTCTACGCCTATGACCTGTCGCCAGCGTTCAATGGCGATGCACCGTTGGTCAACGGCGGCTGGAGCATGGATTACATGGAGGAGCTGCGTGAATCCCTGCACCTGGCATTTGTGACCCTGGCCGACCGCTACGGTATACCGCCCGAACGTCGGCACTTTGTCATGGGCCAACCGGTTCGGGCGTTGACCGAGTTTGTCGAAGAGTACCTGGCCGACGTGGTGGTGATGGGCACGGTGCACCGGGTCGGGCTGGATCGGTTGATTGGCAGCACCACCGAACGGGCGCTTTACTCGGTGCCTGGCAGCATTCTGGCGGTCCGCTCACCCGGTTTTGCGGTCAGGGGGTAAGCACGATGGCGCCTTTGACCTGACCGCTCCTGAGCTGGGCGAGCGCCTGATTGGCATCGTCCAGTGCAAAACAGGTGACATCGCTGTGCACGGGCGTATGGCGAATCTCCTGGAAAAACGCCGTGCCGTCTTCGCGCGTCAGGTTGGCCACCGAACGTACGCTGCGCTCACCCCAGAGCAGACGATAGGGAAACGCCGGGATGTCGCTCATGTGGATGCCGGCGCATATCACACAGCCACCCTTGACGGTGGCCTCCAGCGCCAACGGCACCAGCGCACCCACGGGGGCGAAGATCAGGCTGGCGTCGAGCAGGTGTGGCGGTTTCTGGTCCGAGGGGCCCGCCCAGGCGGCGCCCAACGTTCGGGCATACGCCTGGCCCTCGTTGTCGCCCGGTCGGGTGAAGGCGTATACCTGTTGACCTCGGCCCAGCGCCACCTGGATTGCCAGGTGCGCGGCGGCACCGAACCCGTAGAGGCCCAGATGACGTGCGGTTTTGGCCATTTGCAGCGCCCGAAAGCCGATCAGCCCGGCGCATAGCAACGGTGCGGCTTCAGTGGCCGAGAGCGTGTCCGGAAGGCGAAAGCAGAAGCGCGCGTCGGCCAGGGTGTAGTCGGCATAACCGCCGTCCAGATTACAACCGGTGAACTGCGCCTGATCGCAGAGGTTCTCCCGGCCCGAGCGGCAGAATTCACACCGGCCGCAAGTCGATCCGAGCCAGGGAACGCCGACCCGCTGGCCGATCCAGTCGGGCGCAACGTCAGTCCCCACCGCGGTCACTTCCCCGACAATTTCATGCCCCGGCACTCGCGGCAGTGTCGCTTGTGGCAGCTCGCCATCGACCAGGTGCAGGTCGGTGCGGCATACGCCACAGGCCAGGACTTTGATTAACAGTTGTTGAGCATCAGGTATCGGGATCGCGCGCTCTTCCCGTTGCAGTGGCTGGCCAGGAGTCTGTAGCACCATGGCGCGCATGACGATTCTCCGGAATCAACGGCATTCAGGCTGTCAAACTGGCGCGTCCCGATGGCAGCCGGTGACCAGATGCTTGAGCCTGTCCATGTCGAGGATGGTGACGTTACGCCCGGAAATCTCGACCAGTGCCTGATCCCGCAGGTGGGCAATGCCTCGACAGATGGTTTCCAGACGCAGCCCCAGGTAGGAGCCGATCTCTTCGCGACGCATCTTCAGTACGAACTCCCTGGACGAATAACCGCGCAGGCTAAGCCGCAGTGACAGGTTCAGCAGAAAGGCCGCCAGACGTTCGTCGGAGTTCATTTTGCCCATCAACATCAGCATGTCGTGATCGCGCACTATTTCGCGGCTTAGAAGTTTGTTCAGATTGTGCTGCAGTGTAGGCAGCTCCCGGGAAAGCTTCTCCAGCTGGGCGAAATGGATGGGACACACTTCGCTGTCCTCAAGAGCGAAAGCATTACAGGTGTGCTGCTCTTCACTGATGGCGTCCAGGCCGAGCATCTCGCCGGGTATTTGAAAACCGGTGACTTGCTCGCGACCGTCGAGAGACAACACTGTGGTCTTGAAAGAGCCGATGCGTACTGCGTAAAGCGAGCGCAATGAATCGCCCGTGCGATACAACGCTGCACCTTTTTTAACTTTTACGCGCTGGATGATCAGGGTGTCCAATCGCTCAACTTCCTGGTCGGTCAGGCCAATCGGCAGGCACAGTTCCAGCACGCTGCAGTTGGCGCAGGCAGCCTTGAGGTAATGGGCGTGAAGGGGGCGGAGGTCATACGGCGGCATTTTGCGTCCCTCTATCGGTGTATGAAGCATAGGCGCTGAGAGCCCGGTCAAACCCTTATTGCGTAACCCGGGGGCGTTTGTACGACGAACGGGGACGGGGTCCCAGCAGATTCAGTGACGGAAGCTGCCGCGTTGACGCTCTCGAGATCTCCTCTTCAGAGAGGGCGCGTTTGATGTAAATCAAGTCTTGAACCTCCCAGACTCCCAGAATCGACAAATGCCCTGTTCGCAGCGCGGTCCTGTCATCGACGGCCGGTGCTGCTCCTTGTCGAGAGCGGAGAGCTTCATGAGCGATTTTCTGAGTGCCGAGCAGCTGGAAGGTCTCGACGCCTATTGGCGAGCGTCCAATTACCTGGCGGTGGGGCAGATCTACCTCAAGGACAACCCGCTGATCAGCGCACCCCTGGCACTGGAACATGTAAAACCGCGATTACTGGGGCATTGGGGAACAACGCCAGGGCTGAATCTGATCTACGTGCACCTCAACCGCCTGATCACCTGCTACGACCTGAACATGATCTTCGTCACCGGCCCCGGGCATGGTGGGCCGGCGATCGTGGCGCAGACCTATCTGGAAGGGACTTACACCGAGTTCAATCCTTCAGTGGAGCAGAACCGTAACGGCCTGGTCCGGCTCTTTCGGCAGTTTTCCTGGCCTTATGGGCTTTCCAGCCATGTATCGGCGCAGATTCCCGGGTCGATCCATGAAGGCGGCGAACTGGGCTATTCCCTGGCCCATGCTTACGGCGCGGCGTTCGATAACCCGGACCTGATCGTGGCGTGCGTGATCGGCGACGGTGAGGCTGAAACGGGAACGCTGGCGGCCAGCTGGCATTCCAACAAATTCCTTAATCCGGTGCGTGACGGGGCTGTCCTGCCGATTCTGCACCTCAATGGCTACAAGATCGCCAACCCCTCGATACTCTCCAGAATCAGCGAAGACGAACTGTCGGCCCTGATGTATGGCTACGGTTACGATCCGTATTTTGTCGAGGGTGACGAGCCTGAAGAGGTTCATCAGGCGTTGGCCAGAACCCTGGACACGATGCTGTTGAAAATCCGCGAGATCCAGCGTGTTGCGCGCAAATACCCGCAGCCCCCGGTGCCGGAGCGCCCCCTTTGGCCGATGCTGGTGCTGCGTACGCCCAAGGGCTGGACAGGCCCCAAATTCGTCGATGGCCGGCGTATTGAAGGCACGTGTCGTGCGCATCAGGTGCCGCTGGCGGATTTCGGCCAGCCGACTCATCTGCGGCAACTGGAGGAGTGGCTCAGCAGCTATCGTCCGGATGAGCTGTTTGACGTCAACGGTGCCTTGTTACCCGAAATCGCTGCGCTGGCACCGACGGGGCACCGGCGAATGAGCGCCAATCCTCACGCCAATGGTGGCCTGCTGCTGCGACCGCTGGATCTGCCGCGCTTTACCGAATACGCCGTGAAACTTCCCGCGCCGGGCTGCCTGCGCGCAGAAGCGACCCGGGTGCTGGGGGCGTTTCTGCGCGATGTGATGAAAAACAATCTGGCCTCAGGCAATTTTCGGTTGTTCGGCCCGGATGAAACCGCCTCGAACCGACTGGATGCAGTCTACGACGTCAGCGCAAAGGCCTGGATGGGTAACCTGGAGCCCGAGGATATCGACCTGACGGCCGAAGGCCGGGTGATGGAGATTCTGAGTGAGCAAGTGTGCGAGGGGTGGCTGGAAGGCTATTTATTGACGGGCCGGCATGGGCTGTTCTCCTGTTACGAGGCGTTCATTCACATCGTCGATTCGATGTTCAATCAGCACGCCAAATGGCTGAAAACCGCCGCCGAGGTGCCTTGGCGCAAACCGGTAGCCTCGCTCAATTACTTGCTCACCTCGCATGTCTGGCGTCAGGACCATAACGGTTTTTCCCATCAGGACCCGGGCTTCATCGATCTGGTCGCGAACAAGAAGTCCGATGTGGTCCGGATCTACCTGCCGGCCGACGCCAACTGCCTGCTGTCGGTTGCCGACCACTGCCTGAGAAGTCGCAACTACATCAACGTCATCGTTGCCGGCAAGCAACCGGAGTGGCAGTGGCTGGATATCGGTTCGGCCATCCGTCATTGCCTGTGCGGCATCGGTCGATGGGACTGGGCCAGCCAGAACGATCAAGACCCGGACGTGGTCATGGCCTGCGCCGGAGACGTCCCGACCCTGGAAACGCTGGCCGCCGTGACCTTGCTTCGCGAGTACGTGCCGGATCTGCGCGTCAGGGTGATCAACGTCGTCGACCTGATGGTGCTGCAACCGTCATTTCAGCATCCCCATGGTTTGTCGGATTCGGCTTTCGACGAGCTGTTCACCATCGACAGGCCCGTGATCTTTGCTTTCCACGGGTACCCGGCACTGATTCACCGGCTGATTTACAAACGCAGCAATCATGAAAACTTCCACGTGCGCGGCTTCAAGGAGGAGGGGGCGACCACGACACCGTTCGATATGGCGGTGATCAATAACCTGGACCGTTATCAGTTGGCGCTGGATGTGATTGAACGGGTTCCGCGCCTGCACGAGCAGATCGAAACGGCCCGGGCGCGTTACTGGGCAACGATGGAGAAACACAAGCTTTACCTTATCGAACACGGGCAGGACTTGCCCGAAGTGATGAACTGGCAATGGACGCCTGCGGCCGGCAGTTGAGGAGCCCAATCGATGCCGTCATCCATCCAGCATGAGCGCAGAGGCAAGAAGCCGTTCGCGTCCAGGCCTGAACGTTCTGGAGCCAGACCATGAGCCAGTATCAACGGTTGCTGCTGATCATCAATCCGACCCTGCGTCACTCCCCGGCCATCCACCAGGCCAGCGCTCTGGCCAAGGCCTGTGGTGCCACTCTGCATATTCTCGGGCTGACCAAACCGGTCAGGCTTTTTTCGCTGCTTGAACCGCCGGCACGGGACGAGACGCGCATGCGTTACCTGCAGGAGCAGAGCCGATGGTTAAAGAATGAAGTGCACGCACTACGCGCCAAAGGGCTTGATGTGACCAGCGAAGTGAGATGGAGCGATGATGCCCGTCTGGAGATCCTGGACTATGTGATGCAACTGCGTCCCGACCTGTTGCTCAAGGAGATTCAGCATGAGCCGCTGCTCAAGCGTGCTTTTGTCACGCCCATGGATTGGTACTTGCTGCGCGAATGCCCGGTGCCGGTTTATCTGCTGAGTCCGTGCAGTCATACCTTGCCGCGCAAGGTGGTCGCGGCGGTGGATCCCGAGCCGCAGGGCAGCAAGCTGAACGAGCGGATCCTGCAGCAGGCCAATAGCCTGGCGTTGCAATGTGATGCCCAATTGTCTCTGCTGCACGTCTGCCCTATGTCCTCCGACTATCTGGACGATGCCGATGGAGATGAGCCGGTGCTGTCGAAGCTCAGGAAAGATCTGCGCCAGGCACTGGAAAAATCCTTTGTCACACTGGCTCACGACTTCGGGGTGCCTGTTGAATGTCGGCACTTTATCTTCGGCGATCCGGTGTCGGCGCTGGCCGGATTCGTCAACGACAACCAGACTGACGTGATCGTCATGGGCCGGGGCCGGCACCATGGCCTGCAATGGTTGATTGGCAGCACCACCGAACATGTTCTTTATCAAGTGCCTTGTAGCATCCTGGCGGTTTAGCTCCCGTGGAAGCGGTCGTCCACCGGCGGCCGCTATTTGCTCTTCCAGTATTTCTGCATTTCGAGAAACAGAAAGGACGCCGTCCAGGTAATGAGCACCAGGCCGGTCAGTGCCTGCAACCCGGTCAGGTACTTGAGTTTGCCCACGGGCGAAATATCGCCAAAACCGATGGTGGTAAAGGTGGTGAAGGAGAAGTACACGCAATCCATGAACGAGCCATCAAAGTTGCCATTCAGGCTGCCCCAGTCGCCGGAGCGCGCCATCAGGTAATAGGCCAGCGCAAAGCACCAGACTTCTGTTGCATGGGCCAGCATCGCGCCAAATACCCCGACGACAATTCTGAATCGACTCCAGGCCCTGAGCCTGGGTAGCCAGTCGTTCAGGC
Source organism: Pseudomonas helvetica (assembly GCF_039908645.1). Lineage (NCBI taxonomy): Bacteria > Pseudomonadati > Pseudomonadota > Gammaproteobacteria > Pseudomonadales > Pseudomonadaceae > Pseudomonas > Pseudomonas helvetica. The sequence continues at coordinate 4,232,083 of NZ_CP150917.1, read as the reverse complement.
GTGACAGGCATTCGTAGTGGATCACCACGGCAACGATTACCACCAGCGTATTGATCAGCGTGACCTCAATCATGGCGAGCCATCGGGGGCGGCCTTGAGCGGTAGCAGCGGCGGAAACTCCTCTGGCGTCAGCGTTTCTCTTTCCAGCAGTAAATGAGCACCGGCATCCAGGTCGGCTCGACGACTGTCGAGCAGCGCCTTGGCCCGGTTATAGGCTTCTTCGAGCAAGGCGCGGATGCCCAGGTCGATTTCCCGCGCGGTTTGTTCCGAATAGTCTTTCTGGCCCAGTCCGGCCATGTGTTCACCCAGATAAGTCGGGGTTTGCCGTTCCAGTACCGATTGACCGAGTTCGGCACTCATGCCGAAACGGGTGATCAACTGCCGGGCGATGTCGGTCGCCCGGGTCAGGTCATCGGCGGCACCCGTGGAAATCTGGCCATAGACGATGAACTCGGCGGCCCGACCGGCCATCAGCACGGCGATGCGGTCCTTGAGCATCTGACAACTGATCAGGAAGTGATCCTCGGTCGGGCGCTGCAAGGTATAGCCCAGCGAGCCAATGGAGCGGGGGATGATCGAGACTTTGTGGACCGGGTCCATCCCTGGCAACGTGCCTGCGGCCAGGGCATGGCCCATTTCGTGATAGGCCACCACCAGACGTTCGTCAGGCAATAACAGGCTGCTCTTGCGTTCGACCCCGGCGACGATGCGTTCCACCGCGACGGTGAAGTCGTCGAGGTTGACGGTTTCGCCTCCCCGGCGGGTGGCCACGATCGCGGCTTCGTTGATCAGGTTCGCCAGGTCTGCGCCGGTGAAGCCGGTGGTGATTTCAGCGATACGTTCGGAGTCGATGTCGGGCGCTACGGTGATTTTTTTCAGATGGACCTTGAGGATGGCTTGTCGGCCTTTTCGATCGGGGCGGTCGATCACCAGTTGACGGTCGAAGCGGCCGGCCCGCAGTAACGCCGGATCGAGGACCTCCGGCCGGTTGGTCGCTGCCAGCAGGACCACGCCTTCGCGCGGGTCGAAACCGTCCAGCTCTGCCAGCAGCTGGTTGAGGGTCTGTTCTTTTTCGTCGTTGCCGCCAAACGCACCGATACCGCGCATTTTGCCCAGGGCGTCGAGTTCGTCGATGAAGATAATGCACGGTGCCGCTTGCCGCGCCTGCTCGAACAAATCGCGCACTCGAGCGGCGCCGACACCGACGAACATTTCGACGAATTCGGACCCGGAAATCGAAAAAAACGGCACCCCGGCTTCACCGGCAATCGCCTTGGCCACCAGAGTCTTGCCGGTGCCCGGTGGGCCGACCAGCAGGGTGCCCTTGGGAATATGCGCCCCCAGGCGTGCGTACTTGGCCTTGTCCTTCAGGAACGAGACGATTTCCACCAGCTCGGCCTTGGCTTCATCGATGCCCGCGACATCGGCGAACGTCACTCCGGTATCGCGTTCGACAAACACTTTGGCCCGCGACTTGCCGACATTCATCAGTCCGCCAAGGCCCTGTTTTTCGGCCATGCCGCGGAACAGGAAATGCCACAGCACCATGATCATCGCAAAGGGTAGCAACCAGCCCAGCAGCGCGTTCAGCAGGGTGTTTTCGCTGATGCCGGAAAAGCCGACACCCGATTGTGCCAACTCAGTCGCCAGCGTGGGATCGACCCGCACGGTGGTGAACAGGTCGTGCCCGTCGATGGGCTCTTGCAGCTTGCCGCTGATCTGCTCCTTCTCGACCCGCAACTCGCTGACCTTGTGCTCGCCCAACAGTTGCAGGAACTGACTGTAGGGGATGCTCTGCACCGAATGGCGGTCAACAAAAAACAGCTGGGCGAGCGCAAGGACCAGAAAGGTGATCGCGAAGTAGGAAAGGTTCCATTGGTGATTCTTTTTCATGGCCTTGGCTCAGGGAAAAAAGGCGGGCTGGCCCGATGCGTGACGGTTCGATTGCCGAACGCCGAGGCTCAAGCTCGTTGGGCATCTGAATACGATTCTAGACGCCATCAGCCCGAACGCCGGGGTTTACGCCGGACGTCGAGCTGATATTCCCTGTTTGACATCAGGCAATCAGCAGGTGATCTTCCACTGCTCTTACACCCGGTACGGACCAGGCTGCGCGGGTGGCGATCTGGCGTTCACGCCACAGATGGACCCGGCCTTCAAGTTTCACGACATCACCGTCTACCTTGACGTGAATACCCTTGGCATCCACTTCGGCATTGCGCTTGAGGGCTTCTTCGATGCGGTGCTGGATATCGGCCACTTCCACCCGGGGATAAAGGGTGAGCCGATTGTCCACGCCCACCACCCCGGACAACTTGCGCACCGCCCGTTCGACGGTTTCTTTCTGGTACTGCCAGTCCACCTTGCCTTCCAGCGTTACCCAGCCCTTTTGTACGATGACCTTGATGGTTTCTATGGGGACGTCAGAACTCCAGGCAATGATCTTCAATGCGCGGGTCGCGATGGTGTCATCTGCCGTGCCTTCCCCGGGGTCCAGCCTGACCTGTATTTCTTCGGCCAGTGCGCGTACGCCCTTGATGCGCTTTACCGCCTGTTCAGCAGCGATTTTCTGAACATAGGTCCGGACATGGCCGGAGAGCGTGACGACGCCCTTGTCCACGGCGACGCCGATATGGGCGGCATCGATATCAGGCTGGAACTCAAGCTCATCGAGAATGGTTTGGCGCAGACTCAAGTCGTTCATGATGGTGTCCTCTGTGGTCGATAAGGCGCGAGCATCGGACGGCATATGCCCGATCACTGAGTATGTTTTTACGCCTGGAGGCCGAACATTTATTGAGCTGAATCAACAATGCCTCTTTCAGCGGCGGCGCTGGGGCGAACGACAATTTTTTGTGATTTTTATCAACCCCGGCCAGCACCTGCCCGCTCACTATCGACATTAATCAGAGAGGGTGTTCGTCGATCCGTGTGCTGATGGAAAGCCGGCACAGGAGTGCTGTTCATCGGTTTCGACTCACCAAGCATCTGCCGACGAGGTGTGTGATGTTTGAAATTCGCCGTTTACTGCTGATCGCTCCGAGTGAAATGTCCCGTACCCCCGCGTTTGACCGAGCGGAATCCTTGGCGAGAGCGACGGGCGCGATGCTGCACATCGTGGCGTTCGATTATGTCGAAGCGCTGGCGGTCGCTGGTCTGTTTGACCATCAGGCCATGGCGCAGGCGCGCGAGGGATATTTGCAGGTGCACCGTCACTGGCTAGAGCAGCAGGCCCGGTTTGGGCAATGCAAAGGCCTGCACGTGACCACTGAAGTGGTCTGGGCCAAACCGGGTATCGGGGAGGTGCTTGAGTACGTGAACGACTTCGGGGCAGACATCGTGATCAAGGATGTACAGCACGTATCGGCATTTCAACGGGTTTTCTACAAGCCTCTGGACTGGCTGTTACTGCGCGACTGTCCAGCCCCCTTGCACCTGGTCACCGATGCCAGAAACCCGTTGCCCTTGAAAATACTGGCGGCGATCGACCTGTCCCATCTTGAAGAGCTGACGCAGGGGCTGAATGACCAGATCCTCGACATTGCTTCGAAGCTGGCCTTGTCCTGTGGCGCGAAGTTGCACCTGCTCAATGTCAGCGGCTGGATTGTGAACGGCGACTCCGGCGTGAACCTGCAATACCTGACCATGCGGGAAAGCTTGAGAGACGCGGTCAGCGATACCCAGATTGAAGCCTTTGATACGCTCGCCGAACGCTATGAGATTCCAGAGGCGAAACGGCATCTGTTGACCGGTGTCCCGCACAAGATGATCGAGCGTTTCGCGGCGAGTAATGAGTTCGACATGATTGTGATGGGCACCGTGCACTATCGGGGCGTGAACGTATTTCTCGGCAGTACCGCCGAGAACACCCTGAACCGGGCTCCCTGCAGTCTGATGATCGTCAAGCCGCCGTATTGATGGCGTATCGTGGTGGCGGTATTCGATAACTGCCAGTGCCCAGGGGCATCGGCCGATCGGGAGCAGAAGCGCTCATGAGTTCGGATCAAACGGGTTCTGCCGATCATCCGGCGATTGATTCGAGCGGCCTGACCAAATGGTTCGGGGAAGGGGACGTACGAATGAAGGCTGTCGATCAGGTCTCACTGGTCGCACAGTTTGGCGAAATGGTGTTCATCGTCGGCCCGTCAGGGAGCGGCAAGACCACCCTGCTGAGCATGATCTCCGGCATTCTGCGGCCGGATGCCGGTACGGTGAAGATCAATGGCAATGACATCTGGAGCCTGAGCACCGATCAGTTGGCGGAGTTACGCCTCAATAACATCGGCTTCGTGTTTCAGGACTACCACCTTTTTGCACGGCTGACCGCTGCCGAGAACGTCGCGATTCCCCTGATCCTCAAGCATCGTGACTGGGATGACGCCATAACGCAGGCGAAGCAGAGCCTGGAAGTGGTCGGCCTCAAGGACCGCGGCGACATTCTGCCGGTCAAGCTCTCCGGCGGCGAACAACAGCGGGTGGCGATCGCCCGGGCGATCATCGGCGGCCCGCAGCTATTGATTCTCGACGAGCCCACCGCGTCCCTCGACGGTGACACCGGGAAGATGATCATTGCCTTCGTGAAGTCGAATATTCTCAACCAGCAGCGTTGCATTCTGATCGTCACTCACGACGCGCGGATCAATGAGTACGCCGACCGCATCATTCACATGGAAGATGGCCGCATCAGCGAACCTGACCGGACCTCGTCATGAAGAACCGGGTGCTGTTTGTGCTGGCAGTCATCGGTGTATTGGCCGGGGTGACCGCCGCCTACCTGCTCGGACGCACGCCCCGTCCATTGCCGCCAGCCTTCGCCCCGGCGAGCAGCACTTATGACACCGCGATTTATGCGAACGGGATTATCGAAAGCGAGCAGCCCGGCGGTTCCAATATCGTGATTTACCCGCAGGTTTCCGGGCCAATCACTCAAGTGCTGGTGCAAGAAGGGCAGGCTGTCACCCGCGGTACGCCCCTGGTGACCATCGATGACGCCGTGCCCAGGGCAAACTTCGAATTGGCGCAAGCCAGTCTGAAAACCGCTCAGGACCAATACACCAAGCGCCTGGCGTCCTACGGGATTGATCCCAAGTCCATCAGCAAGGACACGCTGGACACCGCAAAAGATACCGCGGCCCAGGCACAGGCAGCGCTCAAGGCGGCGAATGCCACGCTTGCGCAATATGCGATCAAGGCCCCGGTGGATGGCGTGGTCCTGGCCATCAATACCACCGTGGGCAGCTATGTGTCGCCACAGGGCGCCTATGACCCGTATATCCAGCAATTCAGCCCGTTGGCGGTGATGAGCGCTGAGCAGACCTATCTGGCGGTACGCTGCTACGTGGACGAGATCCTGATTGCCCGCTTGCCGACGCCCGAACATATCCGTGCACAGATGTTGATCCATGGCTCGGATATCAAGGTGCCGCTGGAGTTCGTTCGCGTGCAGCCGTACGTGTCGCCGAAAATCCAGTTGTCCAATCAGCGTCAGGAGAAAGTCGATCTCAGGGTGTTGCCGGTGGTTTTCCGGTTCGAGAAAAAAGACCTCCCGAGGGTGTACCCGGGGCAGTTGGTGGATGTCTTCATAGGACAGAAATGATGTGCCAGTCCCGCGTCCATCGACCTCTGCGATTGCATGCCCGGGTGCTCCCCGTGATTATTCTGATGGCGATGAGTGCTTGCACCGTAGGCCCGGACTTTTCGCGTCCGCCAACGCCGTCGCAGAGCGGTTATACCGGCAATCCGGCGACGGCGACCGTGGCGGCGCAGGGTCAGGCGCAGCATTTTTTGCCGGGGGCTGAAGTGGTGCCTGACTGGTGGCGGTTGTTCAAGTCCGGCTCTCTGGATGCAGTGGTTCGCCAGGCGACGGCCAACAACCAGACCTTGCAGGCTGCCGAAGCCAGCCTGCGGCAAAGCCAGGACACGCTCATGGCCGGTCATGGGGTTTTCTATCCGCACCTGGATCTTCACGCCGGCGCGACCCGCGAACGCAATGCTCCGCTCCAGCAAGGGCTGACGACGGGAGGGACGATCTTCAACGTCGTGACCCTGAGTGGCACGATCAGCTACACCCTCGATGTGTTTGGCGGACAGCGTCGAACGGTGGAAGGCCTGCAAGCCGAGGTCGAGCATCAAACCTGGCTGACCCATGCGGCTTACCTCAGCCTGACCGCCAATGTCGTGAATGCCGCCATCGCCCGTGCCGGCTATATCGCGCAAAGGCGCGCCACCGAGCAGTTGATTGCGCTGCAAAAACAACAGCTTCGGACCACCGAGGTCCAGGTGCGCAGCGGCACGGCGCCTTATTCGGCGGTGCTCAGTTTGCGCAGCCTGATTGCCAGCAATGAGGCCTTGTTGCCGGCGCTGGAGCAGAAAATCAGCCAGGCCGAGCATTTGCTGGCCACCCTCGAAGGCGTCGCACCCACCGATGTCAGTCTCCCCAATATCGAGCTGACCGGTCTTTCGCTGCCCACCGATTTGCCGGTCAGCCTGCCTTCGAGGTTGGTCCGGCAGCGGCCGGATATCTTGTCCGCAGAGGCACAGCTGCACCGGGCCAGTGCCAACATCGGGGTGGCCACGGCGGCGATGTTTCCCAGTTTCAATCTGACCGGGACCTATGGGACGGCCGGGTCGACCCCGGGGTCATTATTTGCGAGTGGTGGGCGGTTCTGGAGTGTTGGCCCCTCCATCGATGTCCCGCTGTTCCAGGGCGGTAGCCTGTGGTTTGGCCGTAAAGCGGCAATCGATGCCTATCAGCAGGCGGCAGCGAATTATCGGCAAACCGTGCTCGAGTCTTTCGCGCAAGTGGCCGATGCCCTCAAGGCCCTGGAGTTCGATGCACAGGTCCTGCAAAAACAGACCGAGGCACAGGCTACCGCTGAAGAAGCGCTGCGTTTGCTGCAAGCCAACTACCGATCAGGCCTGGTGACCTATCTGGATCTGCTGTCGGCCGATGTACAGTTGCATCAGGTCAACATCGCCTATCTGCAAGCACTTGCCCAGCGTCATCAGGACACCGTCGGGTTGTTCGTCGCGCTGGGCGGCGGCTGGTGGAACACTCCGCCCCCTGCGGGCAGCAGGCAGACGCCATGAAATACTCAGGCATCCTGCGGATCGGCTTCAAGCTGCTGGTCAACGACAAGGCCAAGTTTTCGGCACTGCTGGTAGGGATTACTTTCTCGGTGTTCCTGATGTTGCAGATGACCGCACTGTTTGCCGGCATCCTCAATCGCGCCCACTCGACGGTGACCAATATCGGCGCGGCGATGTGGATCATGGACCCGGCCGTGAACACACCGACCATTGTCATTCCTCTGCCCGACTATTTGCTCGATGCCGTACGCAGCATGGAGCAGGTGCGCTACGCGGTGCCTGTATTCATTGGCGGCGCCCAGGTCAGGTTGGCCAGTGGCACCTATCAGGCGGTCAGTGTGATAGGTCTCGACGACACCAGCCTGTTCGGTCGCCCTGAGCTTGAAGAGGGTTCTATCGAGGACATTTACGCGGAAAACGCATTCATCATGGTCCACGACGCCGAGTTTTCGAAACTGGAGAATCCGCGGATTGGCACCTCCTTCGAGCTCAATGACCACCGCGGCACCATCGTCGCCATCGCCAAGGTACTGACCAGTGGATTGACCGGCATACCGACGCTCTACACCACCTACCGACGAGCCATCGAATACATCCCGACCACCCGCTTCACGGTGTCTTACATTCTGCTGGAACCCAGGAACAAGGCCGCAGAGGCCGGGATCAAACAGCAGGTTGCGCAGTTGGGCTATGTCGCCTTGACCCGGGGAGAGTTCAACCAGCGGATTACCGATTTCTACATCTTTCAGACCGGGGTCGGCACCAACATTTTGACGATGACGGTGATCAGTTTCCTGGTCGGGTTATCCATCTCCGGTCAGACGTTCTACACCTTCATCCTGGAAAACCTCGACAAGTTCGCAGCCCTCAAGGCCATTGGCGCCAAGGGCCGCGAACTGATCTACATGATCCTCTTCATGGCGACGTTCACCTGCTTGACAGGGTACGGACTGGGGGTCGGGCTGGTCACGTTGATGATCTTCACGGTGCGCACCTATCTGCCCAATTACGCAGCGATGATTACGTTCTGGAACCTGGGGCTGGCCTTTGGCCTGGTGCTGTTGATCGCCGGGGTTTCCAGTTACGTGGGCATACGCAAGGTGCTGAAAATCGAGCCATTCGACATTTTCAGGGGCTGAGCCTCGATAAGACGGAGCCAGCCCGGCTGCTGTTGATAAATATCAAGTGCCGGAAGACGTAAAGGGAGGATCAATAGCGTACCCATCAGTGTTCAAGGAGACGGGCATGCGAATGACATTTCTCGGTGCGGCTGGCACGGTGACGGGCAGCAAGTACCTGCTGGAACATCACGACAAACATGTGTTGATCGATTGCGGCCTGTTCCAGGGCTACAAACAGCTGCGCCTGCACAACTGGGACCCTTTCCATCTGCCGGTCCGCGATCTGGAAGCCATCGTTCTGACCCATGCTCATATCGATCACAGCGGCTACCTGCCGGTGTTGGTGCGCAATGGTTATCGCGGCCCGGTCTATGCCACGGCGGCGACCTGCGAGCTGGTCAAGATACTGCTGCTCGACAGTGGCCGCTTGCAGGAAGAGGAGGCCGAATACGCCAACCGCCATGGCTTCTCCAAACACGATCCGGCTTTGCCGCTGTACACCGAACAGGATGCGCAAAGGGCCCTGAAGCTGTTGCGGCCAGTCGAGTTGCACCATCAGGTCGACATTGCTCCGGGGATCAGTATCCAGTTGCGCTGTGCCGGGCACATCCTTGGCGCGGCCACCGTGGAAGTGCGTGCAGAAGGCATTAGCCTGGTGTTTTCCGGGGACTTGGGGCGGCCGAATGATCCGTTGATGTTCGCTCCGGAAACCATCGAACAGGCGGACTATCTGTTGGTGGAGTCGACCTACGGCGACCGTCAGCACCCCGCCGAGCCCCCGGAGGAGCAACTGGCCGACGTTATCAACCGCACGGCATTGCGCCACGGCATTACCTTGGTGCCTTCGTTTGCGGTCGGGCGTGCGCAACTGCTGATGTATCACCTCTATCGGCTGAAACAGAAGAAGGCGATCCCCGACCTGCCGATCTACCTCAACAGCCCCATGGCCACCGATGTCACTCGCTTGTACCAGCGTTTTCGCAGTGAGCACCGGCTGTCGCTGGAGGAATGCGAAGGCATGTGCCATGCCGCGCGTTTCGTGCGTTCGGTCAGAGACTCCATCGACCTTGACCAACAGCGCACCCCTGCGGTGATCATCGCTGCCAGCGGCATGGCCACCGGGGGGCGGGTGCTTCACCACCTCAAGGCGCTGGCCCCCAACCCGCTCAATACGCTGCTGGTTCCCGGTTTCCAGGCCGGGGGAACTCGCGGTGCACAGATCATCGCCGGCGCGCCGTCGGTGCGGATTCATGGCAAGGACGTGCCGATTCGGGCCGAAGTGGTGCCCATGGGGACCTTGTCCGCGCATGCCGACGGGGATGAAATCATGCAGTGGCTAAGGGGCTTCAAGCGGCCACCGAAACACACCTATGTCGTGCACGGAGAACCCAATGCATCGGATGTGCTGCGTCGGCGCATCAGCCTGGAGCTGGGGTGGTCGGTCTCGGTGCCGGAGTACCGTGACAGCGTTGAGCTGACCGGCGTTCCGGTCCCGGCCTGAAATCCTGATGACCGAAAGTCCCTTGCCGGTGTGGCGGCAAGGGGCCTTTGGCCAACAGCTGTTGCTGGGTGACGGGGTTCTGGGTACACAAACTTTTTTGTTGCCTGGCTTTCTGACTGTCGTCATCAGCCGGTCTCGCTTTACTCATCACGTGTCCAGCTGACGCTCAACTGATATTGGTCATCGTTGTAATGGTAATTCGCGTGGCCTTTGAAAGCGCCTGTCAGTGCATGACCCAAGCGGTTGGCGAGATGGATGCCGGTGGTGGTCACGACCAGAGCGCCCTCGGAGTCGGTCAGCTTGATGAGGCGCTCAAGGGCATGATCGGCTTTTTCCTGCCGCTCGGTGTTTTCGATCAGATTGACGATTTCTTTTCGATGCTTGAGCAAGAAGCTCCCGGACAGCGTTAGCGTGCCCGCCGGCCTGTTGTCATCGATGCGCCGACAGGCCGGGCAGGTCACCGTTTCGGCATCAGCGATCACCGTGTTTTCAGGCTGCTTCCAGGTCCAGTTACCGGCCTGATAAATCGCATCGCACTTCGAACAGATGGCCGAGCCTGCGACTCGCTGCAATAAATAGGGGTCATGGGCAGGTGTCTTGAACAGTTGGTTTTTTTGACTGAGCTGATGTTTGTCCATGACCTGTTCCTCGCAAATGAGAAGGATAAAAACTGCGCCCCCAGCCCTGTTTTCAGATCGATTTTTACCGATAGTGCCCGCTGACAGAGCCGTGGAATTCACGGGTTCATTTGGCCGCGGCTGGTTGTTGTACAGGTTGATTTTTGTCAACTCGAGGTCAATGGCTGATGGTCAGTCATCTGGACCAGCTGCGCTGCATGCGCCCGCATACAGGCACCTGTGAAGGCCCCGCGACGTCGTGACTTTGTTGATAAAAATCAACGTCGCGTGAGCCATTTCAGGGAAGCTGCAAGTACCAGCCTGTTGCAGGATGACTCGGGAGAACAACCTGATGGCTCACAGTAAAATTCTGTTTCGTGCCGCCGCTCGCGAGAAAATCCTCTGCGGTGCCACCCAGCTGGCGGATGCGGTTCGGGTGACCCTTGGGCCCAAATCGAAATCGGTGTTGATTCAGAACAAGTGGGGTAATCCGACGGTCTGCAACGACGGCGTGACGATTGCCAAGCGAATCGACCTGCAAGACCCCGAGGAGGGGCTGGGTGCCCAGATGCTGCGCCAGGCGGCGGAACGTACCGGCGATGCGGTAGGGGACGGCACCAGCACGGCAACGGTGCTGGCCCATGCCATCCTGGCTGACGGCATACGCAACGTCGTCGCCGGTGCCAGCGCGATTGATTTGAAGCGTGGCCTGGATCGCGGGCTATTGTTGGTCGTGCAATCGCTGGCAGCCCAATCGCGTCCGGTCAGTACCCCCAAGGAAAAGGCCCAGGTGGCCACGCTTTCGGCGCATAACGATGCGGTTATCGGCCAGCTGGTTGCAGATGCTCTGGAAAAGGTCGGCGTTGAAGGCGTGGTCAGTGTCGAGGAGTCCAAGACCACTGAGACCGTGGTCGAGGTGATGGAGGGGATGCGTTTTGACCGTGGTTACGTCTCGCCGTATTTCGTGACCGATACCGAGAAGATGCAGGTCGAACTCGATGATGCCTACCTGCTGCTCTGTGACCATAAGATCGGCGTGCTCAAAGACTTGATCCCATTGCTTGAGTTGATCGCCAAAAGTGGCCAGCCACTGGTGCTGATCGCCGACGACATAGAGGGCGAGGCGCTGACCACGCTGGTGGTCAACCAGATCCGTGGCGTATTGCGCGCGGTGGCGATCAAGGCCCCCGGCTTTGGTGATCGACGCAAGGAAATGCTCCAGGACATTGCCGTTCTGACCGGGGCAACGGTGGTCTCCAATGAGCTGGGCATCAGTCTTGAACAGGTGGACTTGAGCCAGTTGGGGCGAGCGCATCGCGTCGTGGTGCAAAAAGACAGCACGGCGTTGATCGGTGGCGCCGGTCAACGTGAGGCGATTGAGGCGCGCCTGCAACAGATCCGCGTGCAAATGGACGCGACTACCAGCGATTACGACCGTGAAAAACTCCAGGAACGACTGGCCAGGTTGTCTGGCGGCGTTGCGGTGATCCGGGTCGGGGCGCCGTCGGAGGCCGAGATGAAGGCCCGCAAGGACGCGCTGGATGATGCCATTTCGGCGACTCGGGCGGCGATTGCCGAGGGCATCGTTCCGGGGGGCGGGCTGGCATTGCTCAAGGCGGTACCGATTCTCGCCGCAGAAGAGGCGGGCTACGAAGGCGACGCCAAAACCGGTTTGCAGATACTTCGCCGAGCGCTCGAAGCACCGGCCCGGGTGATCGCGGAAAACTCGGCGGTGGATGCTGGCGTGGTCGTTGCCCGTATGCTGGCGGAGCCGGGGAATATTGGCTTCGATGCGTCAGCCAATGTCTATGTGGACATGTATGAAGCCGGCATCATCGACCCGACCAAGGTGGTGCGTATCGCGCTGGAAAATGCCGTTTCAGTCGCCAGTATCCTGCTGCTGACCGAGGCGACCATGACCGATATCCCGGAAAAGGAAACGCCTGCCCAGCCCCCGTTTCCTGAATGACCCGCACCGCGCTGCGGCGGTGCGCGGTGACTTGATATAAATCAAGATCAAGCAGGCTTGTGGGGAGGACGCTGAGTCAACGCTGGTGATTTGATCCAGCGAGGACGCAATGGCTGACCACCAGCAAGGGGCAGCGGCAGGCGTCGAAGTCCAACCTGTCTGGAGTTCAGACCATGAGCCAGTATCAACGGTTATTACTGATCATCAACCCGGCCCAGCGCCATTCCCCTGCGATACACCATGCCGCTGCCCTGGCCAAGGCCAGCGGGGCGAGCCTGCATATTGCCGCGTTAGTACCATCGCTGGACATCCTGTCACTGCTTGAAGAAGGCGTCCGGGAAAAGGCTCGGCAGAGTTACCTCCAGGACCATAGCGATTGGCTCAAGGATCAGGCGGAAAAGATGCGCGGCAGGGGCATCGAGGTGACCACCGAGGTGGCATGGGCCGACGACATGCAGCAGGCGATCCTTGATCACGTCAGCGAAATGCAGCCCAACCTGCTGATCAAGCAAGTGCAGCATGAGCCTGCGCTCAAACGTGCATTCTTCACCCCTCTGGACTGGCACTTGCTGCGCCACTGCCCGATACCGATGTATCTGGTGGGCGCGAGTGGTCATGCCTTGCCGCGCAAGGTGGTGGCAGCGGTTGACTCGTCGGATACCGCGTCTTCGAACAGTGAGCTGAATGACCGGATCATCCAGCAGGCCAACAGCCTGGCGCTGCAGTGCAATGCCGAATTGCATCTGCTGTATGCCTGTGACATTTCGGCGGCCTATCTCGGCGATATGGGCGGCGGCGGGCTGACGCTGGCGGACCTTACCCGGGAACTGCGCAGAGAGCTGGAAAAGTCATTCCTGCGCTTGGCCGGTCGATTCGGTGTGCCCTCTGACCGTCGACATTTCGTCATGGGGAGCCCCGTCTCGGCGTTGAGCGAGTTTGCCGATGAGCAACAGGTGGATGTGATCGTGATGGGCAGAGTCCAGTCCCACGGGCTGGACAAGCTCCTCGGCAGTACGACCGAACATATCCTGTATCAGGTGCCTTGCAGCGTTCTCGCGGTCTAGGGGCTGTGGCGTATTGCGTCAAGGTCAGTAGAACAAGTTCTCCTGCCGCAGTCGCGCGAAGCGCTCAAGCGCTGCGGCATCGAGCGCTAGCGCGGCGTCAGGCGCTATGCCGTCGCGAATGGCTTGCCAGACGATTTGCGAGCCGATTGAGCCGCGGGTCGCCGCAATATCGAACGCACCGGGATAGAGCGCATGCAGCGTGGCAAGCAGTGCCAATCCCAGGCGTGCGACGGGCCGTTGCTCAGGCACCGGGTTGCGCGTGATGCTCACGCCATGACAGAGCTGACCGTGCCAGTTCGATTCAGTGGGCACGAAGTCGATCGGCTCGAAATGCGCGCCAACGTTGAGGGCATTCAGCGCATGGGCGAGCTGGGTCGCGTTGATCCACGGCGCGCCGATCCACTCGAACGGATGCGGTGTGCCGCGTCCCACGCTCAGTCTCGCGCCCTCGAGCAAACCGACATCCGGGTAGAGGTCCAGCTGGGACAACGTGCGCAGGTTTGGCGAGAGCGGCACCCAGCCGAGCCCGGTGTCGGCGAAGGTCATCTCACGCCGGTAGCCCTGCATCGGCACCACGCGCAGATCCGCGCCAATGTGCTTGTTGCGGTTGAACAGACTCGCCAGTTCGCCGACCGTCATGCCCGGTTGCAGCGGCGCCGGGAAATAGCCGGTGAATGATTCTTGACGGCTGTCCAGCACCGGTCCGCCGAATTGCTGCGCCCCGAGGGGATCGGGCCGGTCCAGCACGAACAGTGGAATGCGCCGCGCCGCCGCGGCCTCCAGTGCGTAGCCGAGCGTCGTCTCGTAGGTGAAGAAGCGCACGCCGGCATCCTGGATGTCAAAGACCAGCGCATCCAGTCCGGCGAGCGAACCGGGCGGAAAGCGCCGCGCCGCGCCGTAGAGACTGTGTACGGTGAGGCCCGTCGCGGTGTCGAGGGTGTCGCCGACCCGCTCGTCCACATCGATATTCAGCCCATGCTCCGGCGAGAACAGTGCGGCCAGCCTGACGCCAGGCGCGTGCGCGAGTACGTCGACGGTGCGCCGGCCTTCGGCGTCGAAGCCGCTGCGATTGGTGATCAAGCCCACGCGCTTGCCGGCGAGCGGCGCAAACCGCTGCGCCTCGAGCACGTCGATGCCGGTCTGCACCGGGCCCGTCGAGATCGGCAGGCGATCGGCGGCACTCAGCGCCGGTAACGTCGATGGCAGCCATTGGCCAATTTGCGCGACGCTCGCAGGTGGAGCCCGGCTTGCCAGCAGCGCGAGCAACTGCGCACGTAGCGGGCGGGCGTCACCGCGGTCGTCCGGGTACACGCGGTTGGTCAGGATAACGATGAATTGGCGCGTCAGCGGATCGATCCACAGGCCCGTGCCGGTGTATCCGGTGTGGCCGATCATGCCAATCGGTGGCAGACGGTCGTGGTTCGACGCGAACGGTGCGGCCAGGTCCCAGCCGAGTCCGCGCCACGGTGGAGTCGCGAGCGGCGAGGCGGCACTGCTGAGCGCGGCAATGCTTGCTGGCCGCAGAATCTGCAGGCCGCCCGCGCGCCCTTGGTTGAGCATCATCTGCGCGAAGCGGGCGAGGTCATCCGCGGTGGAAAACAGCCCGGCGTTGCCGGAGACGCCGCCCATCCATTCAGCAGTCGGATCGTGCACCCGGCCGCGGCGGATACCGGCCTTGTTCGCCAGTGTCGGTGCACTGCGGGCCGCTCGCCCGGGGTCCGGCACAAAGACCGTGTCGCGCATACCGAGCGGGCCGAAGATGTAGGCCTGGCAATACGCGTCGAGCGTGCGGTGGGTGATGCGCTCGACCAGTTCGCCCAGCACCACGAAATTCAGGTCACTGTAGATGACGCGCTCACCTGGCACGCTCCGCAGACGCTGCGCCGCAATCGCGCTCAAGACGCCTTCGCGGTCCGGATGCAGTGGCCGCACCGGCAGGTCTGGCAGCAGGCCGGAGGTGTGCGCCAGCAGATGACGAACGGTCACCGGGTCTTTGCCGAAGGCCGCAAAGGCCGGCCAATACTGTGTAACGCGTGCGTCCAGGTCGATGCGGCCGGCTTCGGCCAGTTGCATGATCGCCGTGGTGGTCGCGATGACCTTGGTCAGCGACGCAAGATCGAACTCGGTGCTCAGCGTCATCGGTTCGGGGTCGGGCGTTGTCGCGCGTTGCCCAAAGGCCTGGCGATAGAACACATGCGTGGCGTCCCCGATCAGCACGACGGCCCCCGGAATCCGTCCGGCAGTGATCTGCCCCTCGACGATCTGTGCGGCTTGCAGGCGTGCCTCCGCATCGAAATCGGCGGCACCGGCGAACTGCGCCGCCGCCATTGCAAGCAGCATTACCCAGCGTTTCAGCGCACCGATCAAGGGTGCGGCATATCGGCGGCGTTGTAGTGATTGTGTGGATTCCATAACATCCATCCATCGGTGCCGGCTGCGTTGGCGGCGTTGATCTGGGCACTGATCGCCTCTGCGTCAAACAAGCGACGATCGAACGCATAGTCGCGAAAGGCTTGCAGCCACGGACGAAAACGCACCCCCGGCAGATGGGTGCGCTTGATTGCTTCCGCCAGGGAGCGTCTGACGATCTGAGCGGGATCGCTGACCGGATTGGTCAAGCCCGGCAGCCCCCAGGTAAAACCGGACGGGTAGAGCATCGGTGAAATATAGTCGAGCGGCTCGCCGAGCAATTCGATTTGCTGGCCGATCGCGGTATCGTCCAGATTCCAGCAGACGTAGCCGAAGATGTCCGCAGAGACGAATACATTGTAGGGCGCCAGCCGTGTGCGTGCGGCCTGCAGGAAACCGACGATCGCCGCGGTCCGGTTGCGCCGGGTATTGGACAGGGCGAAGTGCAGCCCGCTCTTGTCGGGAAAGCGCACATAGTCGAACTGGACCTCGTCGAAGCCCATCTGCGCCGCCTCCTCGGCGACGTCCAGATTGTGCCGCCATACATCCTGCGAAAACGGATCCATCCATTGCAGCTTCTCGAGATCGCGCCACGGTTGGCCGTCTGTGGTGTGCACGCTCCACTCTGGATGCGCGCTGGCGAGCGGGTCGTCCTTGAACACCACGATGCGCGCGATCAGATACAGGTGTTGCTCATGTAGTCGGGCCAGCAGCGCCGCAAAGTCGTGGTCCTGTGGTGCGCGCACCGTCACCTGGGCAGCCGCGCCGATGGCCTCGCGCGCCGCGCTGCGATACGGCGTCAGGCCGCGGTCGCCCTTGACGTCAATCACCAGCGCATTGATCTCGCTGCTTTCGGCAAGGCTGAGGGCATTATTGCGCAACGTCTTGTTGGTCACGCCGAACACCGACAAATACAGCGCTTTCGGGCGAAACGGGGTCAACGCGAGCGTCAAAGGTGTATCGCCGGACACCTTGGCTTCGGTGCGCAAATACCCTGGAGCGCGGGCCGCAACGTTCTCCACCGCCTGAGCGATTTCGAACTGCCCGTGTTCGTCGGTACGCATCACACCCGCCGATGTGGTGATGATCGCGTCGGCGAGCGGATTCTGCGTGCTTGAGTCGAGCACGACACCCGTGACGGCCAGGGCGCCTCGCTGGCTCAACAGGGTAGTAAAGACGACGAGCAGCGTCGCGATTGCATAGCGCCTCACTGCGCTGATAAAGGTCATCGTGCGCTCTCCGTTGCGGGCATCGTCGGGGTGTTCGGTTCGCCAAGCAGGTGCGCGAATGCGCTGGCGCCGTAGGCATCGGTCATCAGAAAACGCGGCAGCGCGAGCAGCCGCGCATGCCGGTCCGCCTTGCGCGCGTCCAGTGTGAAGGCGACCACATAACCGTCGTCGGCGGCGAGTGCGATCAACTCGTCGTCGTAGATCCCGAAAGGCCACGCGAGCATGTCGATATGCGTACCGGTTTGCGCCTCCAGGCGTTGACGGGATTTGTCGAGTTGCATGCGCACGAATTGCTGGAAATCTGCCGGCGTACGGTGTCTGCGCTCGACCTTGAAATTGGGATGCCAGTACGTGTGCCCCTGGATGTCAAAGAGTCCGGTCTGTTTCAGGCTGCGCAGTTGCTCCCAGGTCATTGCGTAGGAGGCGTTCGAGATCGCCGATGGGTAGATGAACAGCGTGACCGGAAAACGCTCGCGCTGCACGATGGGCAGCAGTTTTTCGAATACCGAACGATGCCCGTCGTCGACGGTGATCGCCACCGCTTTCTGCGGTAGCGTCGCATTGGGGTCCTGTAACCAATTGACCACCTCGCGTAGCGGCACGATGTGGTAGCCATGCTCGTGCAGGACGCGTAACTGGGTTTCGAAGGTGCTCATGCGCACGGTCATCGAGTCGTCCAGCGTCTGCGAAAAGCGGTGGTAAACGAGGATCGTGACGCGCGGCTCAGCACTTGGCGCGGCAGCGTCTGCGCCCCAGGCCAGCCCGCCGATGCACACCAGCACAGCGCACACCAGAAGCCGGATCGCGCTGCTCATATAAGCTCCCCCCGTTTGGCAGGTTTTGCCCTGATTTGATCTAAATCAATAGTAGATGTTCGTTGGCGGGCCACTGTATGAAACGACAATATTTGAGGCTGCCGCCATGAATATCAACGAGGCAATCTCGGGCCGTCGCTCGACGCGTGAATACACGAAAGAAGCGGTTGATGAACTCATCATTCGTCGCTTGATCAACACCGCCGTCCAGGCGCCCAGCGCAGTCAACCAACAACCGTGGACGTTCACGGTGATCCGCGATCAGGAACTGCTGGATCGGGTCTCGCGCGAAGCGAAGGCCCACCTGCTCGCGACAGTGCCCGCAGGGACCCAGTCCGAGCACTTTTATTCGATGCTCAACGATCCAGGCTTCCAGATCTTCTATCACGCGCCGGTACTCATCCTGATTTCGGGGAACGCGCCCGGTCCGTGGATCGTTGAAGACTGCGCCCTGGCGGCCGAGAATCTGATGCTTGCCGCGTACGCTGAAGGACTCGGCACCTGCTGGATCGGTTTTGCCCAGGGGTTTCTCAATACGCCGGAGGGCAAGCATGTATTGGGTCTCCCTGCCGGATCGAGGCCCGTGGCGCCCATCATCGTTGGCCATCCGAAGTCTGCGCCTGCGCCCGTCCAGCACAAGGACCCCGAGATCCGCTGGATTGGCTGAGCAGGAGGCCGCCCGTGCTCAGACGGTAGCAAACGCTCCGTTTTCAGCCAGCAAGGTGGCAATCAGTGCGGTGCTGTCGAGCACGTGCAAGTGGCGCGTGACACAGTCGGCTGGCAGGCGAAACGGAGGCACGCTGTCAGAGATCGCCAGGTGTTCAAACAGTGGCTTGTCGAGCAGGTCGCTGCCACCGGTGAACAAACCATGGGTGGCGGCTGCAAATAACCGGGTGGCACCGGCCTGCTGGCAGGCGAGGCCCGCATGCATCAGCGTTTCACCGGTGCTGATCAGGTCGTCGAAAATGATCGCGGTTTTACCCAGCACTTCACCCACCAGCAGCGTGCCGGTGAACGTTGCTTGAGCACGGTGCTTTTCCATCAGCGCACCGCCCACCGGGCGTCCCAGTTGCCGCTCCAGGGCCTGGCGAAACTGCTCGGCCCGCTTGGTGCCGCCGGCGTCCGGGGAAACCGACACCACCTCGGCGTCGCCGACGAACCCGGCGAAATGCCCGGCGAACAGATCTGCGCACTGCACATTCCAGGTGGGAATGCGAAAGGCGTTATCAAACGCTGCCGGGTTGTGCACCTCCAGGGCCATCAGGCGATCCACGCCGCAGGCTTCAATCATGGCCGCCACGTAGCGGGTGATCGTCGGGTCCTGAGGTTGGGTGCGACGATCCTTGCGCCCGTAGCAGAGGTAGGGCGTCACGGCCTGCACCTGGCGAGCGCCGGCATCCTTGAGTGCGCCACAAAAAAACAGCAGCCGACACAGCTTGTCGTTTGCGCTCTGCCGGTCATCCCCATACAAGGAATGGAATACCACCACCTCGCGACCGTTGACTGGCTCCAACGGGTGGCATTTATGCTCGCCATCTTCATAGTCGCGCTCCTCGTGGAGCGCCAGTTGACAGCCAAGCCGCTGCGCGACGCGGCTCGCGTAGTGCTCACTGCCTTGCAGGGCAAACAGAAGCGGGCGTTCGGTGAGCATGTGATGGCTCCTTCGAGGCACTGCCGTCAGTGGGCGGCACCATGACGCAGAACTTCGATGCAAAACTCCGCTTCGTAGGGCGGTACGTTGCATTCGACGATGTCATTGGCGGCAACTTGCAGATGCACGCCGACAATATCGGCATGGATCGGCTGCTGGCAGACGTGCCGATCGACCAATACCGCGGTGTAGACCCGACGCGCACCGAGTTGCGCCAGATACGCGCAGGTGCGCAGCAGCGAATGGCCTTCAAACAGCACGTCATCGACAACAAGCAGGGTGGTATTGGCAAGGTCCAGTGCGCCCAGAAGCGGGTTTTCGGTCAATTGCGTGTGTGCATGCAGCACGCTGAGATCATCGGCATAGCGCTTGACCTTCAGGGGGTAAAGAGGCAGTTCCGGCTGGCCGGTCTGACGCGACAGATGGTGCTGTAAACGCTGTGCCAGCGGCTCGCCGCGGCGCTGGATGCCGATCAGTACCGCTTGAGTAGGCGGCAACAGTGCCGCAGCCTGGCGCGCCATCGCCTGCAGTACCCTGTCGAGTTCATCGCTGTCGTACACGCGCAACCGCTGACTCGCAGGTAGGGTCGGCATGGCAGTCTCCCGTTCAGGGCCGATAGATTGATCATAGCGCAAGGGGGCCGTAGCTGACGGCGCCGGGCATCTGTGCCTTGCGCGGGGACTTGATATAAATCAAGACCGGGGAGACTTCATGGGAGGATTCTGAATTTAAAAAAGGGTATTGGCACATAGCTGAGCACTTGCCGCGCGCTCATGGGTTGTAAAGGCTTCTCGGCAGTACGACTGAACCTGTCCTGTATGGCTGCCTTGCGGCGTTCTGGCGGTATGGATTTGGCCCGATGGCTTCAGGAGGTTTTCAAATGACACACGGTCCCTTACTGCAAACCACCTTGCGCGACCGGACCGCTGCCGGTCGAACCTTGGTTGAGCCGCTGCGCAAATATGCTCATCGACCGGATGTCATCGTTCTGGCCTTGCCCCGTGGCGGTGTCCCGGTGGCCTATGAAGTGGCCACGGCCCTGGAGGTTCGCCTGGACCTGATGCTGGTCCGCAAGTTGGGAGTTCCTTCCCAGCCAGAATACGCCATGGGCGCCATTGCCAGTGGCGGCGTACAAATCGTCAATGAGGGGGCGCTACGGGCTCACCCGATTGATCAGGATACGTTCGATGCCGTGGTCGCCCGGGAAACCCGGGAACTCTCTCGTCGTGAGCATTTGTACCGGTCAACGCGTGCGCCGGTGGTACTCAAGGACCAGGTGGTGATTCTGGTCGATGACGGCCTGGCGACAGGGGCCTCGATGATGGCCGCGATCCACGCTGTGCGCCTGCAAGCACCGTCGCGCATTGTCGTTGCCGTGCCCGTGGCGCCGCTTGAGACGGTCGAGGCGCTGCGCACCGAAGTGGATGAGGTGGTGTGTCCGCTCATTCCCGAGTGGCTGATGTCGATCGGCTATTGGTACATGAACTTCACCCAGACCACAGACGGGGAAGTCATCGATCTTTTGCAAAGAGCCTGGCAACGCGAGTCCAGCACGGGCATTGCCCCTCAGGAGAATTCCGATGCTTGAGTCTCACTATCGAAAACTGAGCCTGGAGGACGTGGAGCTGTCAGCCGACCTGCGTCTGCCGATGAATGCTGCCGGATTGGTGGTTTTTGTCCATGGCAGCGGCAGCAGCCGTTCAAGCCCTCGTAACCAGCAGGTTGCAGAATCTCTGGGCCGCCGACGACTGGGCACGTTGTTGTTCGATTTACTCACGGAGCCGGAGCAGCGCCTGGATAACGTGACGCGGGAGCTGCGTTTCGATATCGCGATGCTTTCGCGGCGACTGGTGCAGGTGATCGACTGGATTGGCCGGGACGCGGAACTGCAATCGCTGCGGATCGGGCTGTTTGGCGCAAGCACCGGGGCCGCTGCGGCGTTGTTGGCGGCGGCCGAGCGCCCGGACGTGGTCCATGCGGTGGTCAGCCGGGGAGGGCGGACCGACCTGGCAGGTGCGGCGCTGTCCCGGGTAAGGGCGCCGACCTTGCAAATCGTCGGAGCAGAGGACCCGGTGGTAGTGCGTCTGAACGTGCAAAGCAGTCACGTTCTGCGCTGTGAACAGCGTCTGGAAGTCGTGGAGGGTGCTACGCATCTGTTTGAAGAACCAGGCACCCTCGAAGAAGTCGCCAGACTTGCTGGCGACTGGTTCGAGAGACATCTGCGTGGTACTCGTTCAGAGACCTCCATCAGTCCCTGACCGGTATCACACGCCAAACGGAAAGGTTTCGTCTTCCGGTTCCAGCGCCTGGCTTTTCGGCAGAGGCAGCGCCGTCACCGCTTGCGTCTGTTCAATCCACACCATGGCGTCAAATTGCTCGGCCAGCACCGACTCGAAGTAGTGGCTGCTGCGCTCGCTTTCGGGGCGGTAAATCACCCCGATGGCCCGCTCCAGCAGAGGCTCGGACAGCGCCTTGCGCAGGTCTTCGCGCAGGGGATCTCGCCAGTCGGTCAAAGACGCGGGGACGCCGGCTTTAAGGAACTGATGTTCCCAACTGTCCGGGCGAGATGGCCGGATGTCCTTGATGAGCATGTCGGCGTCCCAGTCATCGGCTGCCGCCACCTGGCCACGGTCGGTGCTCATGCCGATCAGAACGACATCGCGCCCATAGGCGCTGCGACACAGCTGACCGATGTTGAACTGGCCCTTCCAGCCCATTTCCGTGGCAGCGGCATTGCCGATATGGGAGTTGTGCGCCCAGACCACGGCCTTGGCGTGAGCGCCTCGGTGCTCAAGCAACCCCCGCAGTGTGTCGAACATGTGCCGGTCACGCAGGTTCCACGAGGCGGTCGAACCTCGATAAATCGCTCGGTAATATTGTTCCGCCGCCCGAACGACCCGGGCGTTTTGCGTGGCATCGAAGAACGCCTCGTCGTCGTGGATAAGCCCGGCCAGCTGCTCGGCCAGCATGTCATGGAGCTGCTCGACCACTGCTTGCTCGCAGGGCATCAGCCCACCACGTTCAACAAAGTGGCCGTACAACGCAGGTTCATCCTGCCAGGGAGTCAGGCAGCCATAGCGCCGTCGTGCTTCGTGTGCCAGATGCGGGTCGACCCGCTCCAGATAACTCAGGACCTCGTGGATGGAATTGCGCAAACTGTAGACGTCCAATCCGCGAAACTCGACTCGACGCTCGGGGGCGTGCTTGTGGTTGTATTGATGCAGCCAGTGGGCGAATGCTTTCACATCGGTATTGCGCCACATCCAGGTCGGGAATCGGCTGAAGATATGCCGTTTCCAGGCTGTATGGGCCAGCCCGCGGACATAATGGTCAACATGCGCGGCATCTGGCCAGTCCGCTTCAACCGCCACAATCGTGAACCCGTGCTGCTCAATCAACCTTTGGGTAATCGCCGCACGGGTTCGGTAGAAGTCGCTGGTGCCATGGCTGGCCTCACCGATCATCACTACCCGCGCATCAGCGTAACGGTCGAACATTTCACCGAAGGCGTCTGAATTCAATTCCGGCAGCGGTTCCGCATATTGACGTAACAGAGGGGCAATAGTGGTTCTCGCAACAGTGCTGCGCGGACCGTAAAGTTTTTCCAGCAGTTTTTGCGAAGGAGAGGTCATGAGCGTCGTCCCTATCAAGAGGAGGGGTTAACCGACGTGCAGCCCGCTGGGCTGCTTCTTTGATTATTCCTACACCTTGGTCCAGACGATTCATTGAGTTTCGTCAACAAAGGCTGCAATGCCCCAGGAGAACGTGTCTGGATCGCGCGTCCGCAGGCTGCTGAAGATGACCTGACGCGATGTGCGTGATGTGCGTTGCGGACTTGAGTGGCGCAGCGCGCGCCAGCACTTGTAAATGGCTAGCGTCTGACTAGGCTCCATTCAGGTTTAAATCGTTCGACAGTCTCTTTTCAGAGGGAGCTGAGATGAATGTGAAGGACGGCGAAGCAGGCGGGATGAAGTCGGTGGCGCAGTCGTTTTTTTCCGGGTCAGCTTTTTTAATCACATTACTCCGGCGACCGGGCACCCTGCTGGTGGCGTTATCAGTGCTGCTGTTTTGTCAGTCAGCGCAGGCCTTGCCTTCCTTTGCACGCCAAACCGGACAAAGTTGCATTGCCTGCCATGCCGGCGGGCAATTTCCCGAGCTGACACCTTATGGGCGTCTGTTCAAGCTGACGGGGTACACCAACGGCGTACAAACCAACCCCCTGGCCGCGATGATCGTCGGTGATTTCACCTCGACGCGTAACAACAGCGACGGTGCGGGCAGCTCGATTTCACCCAAAGACAAGCAATTCATCATTGATTTCGGCAGCGTGTTCCTCGGTGGAAAAATCACTGACGTTATCGGCGGCTTTGCCCAATTCACCTACAGCTCCTATGACCACCAGGACGCCTCGGGTAATTGGGTCAGTCACCTGGGCTCGGACAACTTTGACCTGCGTTATGCAGACAGCCGGCTGGATGCCTCACGAGATGTCATCTGGGGCGTCACATTGCATAACAACCCCACGGTTCAGGATGTCTGGAACAGCACGCCTGCGTGGGGCTATCCGTATGTCAGTTCAACCCTGGGCGCCTTTGGCGGGGTCCCGACCTCTACACTGATCGAGGGGGGATTGGCTCAACAGGTGGCGGGTATCGGTGCCTATGTTTATTTGAACAAGTCGTTGTATCTGGAGCTGACCTCCTACCAGACCGCCAAAGACACCTGGCAGTTTCTGAGCCTGGGCAACAAGAAGGGCGACACCTACCATCCGTTGACGTACATGGATGGCTCAAGCCCTTATGCACGGCTGGCCTATACCTACGAATGGGGGGCCCAGAACGTGATGCTGGGGGCCTTTGCGATGAATGCCAAAATTCTGCCCCTGGACGACTCCAACAATCCGATCCATGGCCAGGGCAGTACCGAGTACCGGGACGTAGGCTTCGATGGCCAGTATCAGTACCTCCTTGAGCCCCATACTTTCACGGCACAGATACGTTATGTCAGGGAAGAAATCAGGGATGGCACCCAGACCCTCTTCGACGGACCTGCAACCCTGCGATCCTTCAAACTGAAGGGCAGTTATGTGTACGGTGCCAAGTATGGTGCGAGCCTGGCGTATACCAATGTCAATGGCAGCTCGGATGCCACGGCGTACCCGGACAGTGCCAGTTTTTCACCCGATACACAGATGTGGACGCCCGAGGTGTTCTGGTTACCGATGCAGAACCTCAGGGTCGGGCTCCAATACAACTATTTCACCCGCTATTTGGGCGCAACGAACAACTATGACGGCAATGGCCGTGATGCCAGCGAAAACGACACCACCTATCTTTATATGTGGTGCGCGTTTTGATCAGTTGAACGCAGAGGCGTAGACCATGAATGCAATGGGCATGAAGAGTACTTTCAATCGATCGCATTTATTGCTTGCCCTCTGCGTGGTTGCGCTCACGGGCTGCACCGGTACGACCGAGCAGGCATCGGAAAAAACCTCGCCGATGTCCGGCATCGCCATGGTCGACAAGGTTTGCTCCATGTGCCACGGATTGACGGGGGAGTCCGTCTCGCCGATGTTTCCCAAGCTGGCCGGCCAGCAAAAGGAATACCTGAAGCTGCAACTGACTGACTTCAAGGGCCATGTCCGCAGCGATAAAACCGGGACCCAGTACATGTGGGGATTTACCCATTTGACAGAGACCCAGATCAACGAACTGGCGGACTATTTTTCCAGCCAGAGCCCCATGAAGGCTGACGCCGACAAGTTTGATCCACGCGGCGAATTGATCTTCCGCAAGGGCTTGCCTGGCTCGGGTGTCGCCCAGTGCAGCTCCTGTCATGGTGCCGAGGGCCAGGGCAATGGCCAGTTTCCGCGCCTGGCAGGTCAACATGCCGAGTATATGATCCGCCAGCTCAAGGTGTTCCAGCAGACCGACCAGCGCCCGCGTGGCGAGCTGATGAAGCAGGTCACTCATTCCCTGTCTGATGAAGATGCCGCCTCTGTCGCGCATTACATTGCGACACTCGGGGCAAAAAAATGATGGCTTTTGCGGCACCGGCGATGAGCCTGCGGGCACGTCGCGGTTCCAGGCCTTCAGGCACTGTCTGATCTATATCAATGACCGTGTGGCGGGATCGGCAATCCTGACCCAGTGACCTCCACTGAGTCAGGATTGCGCCATGAAGCTCACTGCGGCACCGCTTCCAGATCCGTTGCCAACCTTGCCTCCTTCATCGGCCAAGGTCGGGCAGGCGATCGGCAATGATCAAATCGCCGCGATTTTTGACGATATCGCCGATCTGCTGGAAATCGAGGACGCCAATCCCTTCCGTATCCGCGCTTACCGCAATGCAGCGCGAACCCTGAGGGCTTTGACCTTTGAGGTCGCGAAGCTGATCGTGCGGGGTGAACCGCTGCCCAAACTCACGGGCATTGGGGTCGACCTTGCCGGCAAGATCAACGAAATCGTCACCACCGGCGATTGCGCTCTGCGCCAACGCCTGCGCACGACATTGCCCTTGGGGCTGGTCGAGCTGCTTTCCATTGCCGGGCTGGGGCCCAAACGCGTTAAACACCTTTATCACGACCTGGGCATCGAAACCGCGCAGCAACTGTGTCAGGCGGCCAAAGACGGACGCATTCGCCATCTGCCTGGCTTCGGCGAAAAGATGGAGGCCCGACTGTTGAACGCCGCGCAGAAGGGCATTGGCAGGGACCGCCGGTTGCCATTGGCCTTTGTGGCGCCGGTGGCCCTGCGACTGACCGAGTACCTGCAGCAGCTGCCAGGCGTTGAGGCAGCCACGGTTGCCGGCAGCTTGCGACGGATGCGCGACACCATCGGCGATATCGATATTCTGGTGGCCGCGGCACCGTCGGTGGACGTCACGGCGCACTTTATCCAGCATCCGGACATTGCCACTGTGCTGGCGCAGGGTCGCACCCGTACCAGCGTGATACTGGGCACCGGCATGCAAGTGGATCTGCGGGTGGTCGAGCCGGCGGTCTATGGCGCCGCCCTGGTGTATTTCACTGGCAGCAAAGCGCATAACATCGCGATTCGCCAACGGGCTCAGAAGCAAGGTCTCAAGCTCAGTGAATATGGCCTCTTCAGGGCAAAAAAATGTGTGGCCGGCACCACCGAAGATTCCGTTTACCAGGCGTTGGGGTTGGAATGGATGACACCGGAACTGCGCGAGAATCGCGGTGAGATTGCCGCGGCAGAGGCAGGTCATTTACCCAGGCTGATTGAGTTGAGCGACCTCAAGGGCGACTTGCATGCTCACACCCGCGCCTCGGATGGGGGTAACAGCCTTGAAGAGATGGCATTTGCAGCGCGGGAGGCCGGGCTGGAATATCTGGCGATTACCGAGCATTCGCGGTCCCTCAGAGTGGCCCATGGCCTGGATGCCGACCGGCTGCTCAAGCACATCGACCAGATCGATGCGCTCAACAGCCGCTTGCGGGGCGTGACCTTGCTCAAGAGCATCGAGGTGGACATTCTCGAAGACGGTAGCCTGGACCTGCCGGACGATATCCTCGGGCGCCTGGACCTGGTGGTCGGCGCCGTACACAGCCATTTCGGCCTGACGTTGCGTCAACAGACCCAACGCTTGCTCAGGGCCATGGATCATCGCTATTTCACGATTCTGGCGCACCCGCTGTGCCGGTTGATCAATGAGCGCGACCCGCTGAACCTGGATCTGCCGGTCATCATCAAGGCGGCCCGGCAGCGTGGTTGCTGCCTGGAACTCAATGCGCAGCCGCAACGCATGGACCTGTTCGACCTGCAGTGCCGCTACGCCAAGGATGAAGGGGTGCTCATTGCCATCAACTCGGATGCGCATCGCACCGTTGACTTCGCCTATTTGCAGTATGGAATCGCTCAGGCACGCCGTGCCTGGCTGGAAAAAACCGATGTGCTCAACACCCGTCCCCTGAAGGAACTCAAGGCGTTCCTGAGCGCCTGTTCTGCCCGGGGATGAGTGGCTGTGGGTGCGGGATTGAGACGCTCCATTCCCTTTCGTCAGCAACGTGCCGGATGACCTCCGAGAAATCAGCTGCGCCTGTCACTGTATGGGCCCCGAGGGAGTCCCCGGAACCAGGCGCCACGCTTCAGGACATTGGCGTATATAAGGGTAGTAGCCTTTGGCTGAAGGGCAGTAATACCAGCTTGGCACAGGCTGGGTGTTGGGGGGCGCTGCCACCACGGGCGGGTTGGCCGGGTAGTAATAAACAGGGGGCGGGTAGTAGTAAACCGGGTAGGAGGGGTAGTAATACGGACCACGAAGGTACGCGCCTTCCCAACCCAGTCCCAAGCCAAGACCGATGCCCCACCAGAACGGAGCGCCGATATGACCGCCTCCGTGTCGGTCGGCGTTGGCCGGTAATGCAAGGCACGTGGCGATCAGGATTGCCCCTATCAGCGTGCAACGTTTTACCGAGTCGATATTCATGATGTCTACCCAATCGTGGGGGCAATTCGAGAATAGGAGTCGCTCAGGGGAAAAATCTGATCCACATCAGAAAACAGGCATACGAACGGGCAAGTGGATAGACGGGCTGCCAATAGGGGGGGAGTCATAATGTTCGATGCAAAAAAACCTTGCCGGTTTCCCGGCAAGGTGAGGAGGACGGTCATCGGCTTAATTGCCTTTGATCGGCACAATTTTCTCCGGTTTCATGGCTTCGGGCTTTTTCGGTAGCGATATGCTCAGCACACCTTTGCTGAAGCTCGCTTCGATCTTGTCGGCGTCGACCCCTTTAGGCAGGTTGAACATCCGTTCGAAGGAGCCGTAGTGACGCTCCGACAGGTAATAGCCCTTTCTTTTTTCTTCCTTGTCTTCCTGTTTTTCGCCTTTGATGATCAGGCTGCCGTTGGACAGTTTGATCTCGACGTCCTTCTGGTCCATACCGGGCAGTTCGACAGTGATATCGAAGCTTTTATCTTTCTCGGTGATGTCCACGGCAGGGATGCCGTACCCCATCAGTTCACGAGATAAAAGCGGCTCGACGTCGAACAACCCACGGCTGAATGGCGATAATCCCAAAGGACCTCGATTGAAGTCTTCGAACAGGTGATCAACCTGTTCCCGCAGTTTTTGCAGAGGACGCCAAAGGTCAGTCGTCGCTGGGAGCGGACTTGCTTTTTTTTCGGTATGAACCGGTACTTTTTTCACGGAATTGGCCATTTTCAGTTCTCCTCTTTGGCTATGTCGAGGTGGGCTGTAAACGTTTTGGACACCTGTGCCTGCCTCGAGAAAAAACACATCCATTCATTGATTTGGCCTTACAAGGCCAGTTTCCCTGACCACAGCATCCAGCCGGCGAAAGCGGCCGCCGCCCAGATGACGATCAACAATCCCCACTCAAAGCCGTTCAGCACTTGACCCTGGCGAGCCCGTTTGGTGGCCAGGTAAATCAGTGAGCCGGGGGCATAGAGCAGGGCGCTGAGCAGCATGTATTTCGGCCCTGCGGCGAATAGCAGCCAGAAGCAATACAGGGTTGCGACCGAGGCAATCGCCATGTCGCGCAGTTGCAGGGCTTTGTGTCCGGCATACGTCGCGCCCTGCCACGTCAGCTTCAACGCGTACAGGCCGCTGAACAGGTACGGCAACAGAATCATCGAGGTCGCCAGAGAGATCAGGGCCAGGTAACTGGCGCTCGAATACAGCGTCAGCAGCAGGAATAGCTGAATGCAGCCGTTGGTAATCCACAAGGCATTGGCAGGCGCGCCATGGGTGTTTTCCAGGGCCAGCGGTCCCGGCATGACCTTTTCCCTGGCCGGTGTGAACACCGACTCTGCCGCCAGCAGCGTCCAGGCGAGCAGCGCGCCGCCGACCGAGATGATCAGGCCGACGCTGATCAGCATCGCTCCCCAAGGGCCGGCCACCGCCTCAAGCACACCACTCATCGAAGGATTTTTCAGCGCGGCCAGTTCCGGTTGCCTGAGAATGCCCAGTGACAGCAGGGACACCGCAATCAGCAACAACAAGGTGAGAACAAAGCCGATGACGGTGGCCCGTCCCACATTCACCCGTTCTGCCGCACGGGCGGAAAATACGTTGGCGCCCTCGATGCCGATAAACACCCAGACGGTGACCAGCATCGTGCTTTTGACCTGATCCAGGGTGCTGCCCAGTGCCGGCGCACCCCAGAAGTCGACCATAAACGTTTCGCGCTGGAACGCCGCAATCACCAGGCCGATAAACACAAGCAACGGAACGATCTTGGCCAGGGTCGTGAGGGCATTGGCCCGCGCTGCGGTGCGCATGCCCCGCAGGATCATCCAGTGCAACGACCACAGCACCAGCGACGCCGCCGCAATGGCTGCTTTGTTATTGCCTTCACCGAATAGCGGGAAGAAGTAACTCAGCGCCGCGAACAGAATCACCAGGTAACTGACGTTACCGATCCAGGCACTGATCCAGTAACCCCAGGCCGAGTTGAAACCGAGGAATTCGCCGCCCAATGCGCGGGCATAGGCAAACACGCCGTTATCCAGTTCGGGCTGGCGGTTGGACAAGGTTTGGTAGACCAGTGCCAGTGACAGCATGCCGACGCCGGTGATCAACCAGCCAATCAGGATCGCGCCGGCACCAGCGCCCGCAGCCATGTTCTGGGGCAGGCTGAAAATACCGCTGCCGATCATCGAGCCGACCACCAGAGCGATCAACAGGCTCAAGGACAGGCGCCTGGGTTCCAGCTGGCGCAAGCTTCCCGCCGCAGGGCGAGGCGAAATGCCTGGAATAGTCGGTTGGGTGCCGTGCACATGCGTTGCCATGCAAACCTCCACGAGACAATTTCTTCATCGGCTATCGCCAATGCGAGAGCGCGAACGCTGATGATTAATGTCTGCGTGAATGGGCTGCCGGGAGTTGATGTAGATCAGAGGAATGGCAAACCGCACGAAGGGTACAAGGGATAAACCCCATGGGCGTGTGCGCCGCTGTGTCTCGTAGAAAAGGGGTGGAATGCTCTCAGGATTCGAGTGGTTGGGCGGCGGTTGGGTGTAAGCGTATTTCGCTTATTCAATCGTGGCCTGGCGCAGGCGCAAGGCATTGAACACTACCGATGCCGAGCTCACGCTCATGGCCAGCGCCGCAATCAGTGGTGATAGAAGATGACCGGTCAGCGGGTAGAACACACCGGCGGCCAGCGGAATGCCCATGGCGTTGTAAAGGAAGGCAAAGGTCAGGTTCTGATGCATGTTTCTCACGGTGGCCACTGACAGGCTGCGCGCACGCAGGATGCCGAGCAGGTCGCCCTTGACCAGGGTCACCTGAGCGCTGTTCATTGCCACGTCAGTGCCGGTGCCCATGGCGATACCCACATCGGCGCGCGCCAGTGCCGGGGCGTCATTGATGCCGTCGCCAGCCATCGCCACCCGGTGTCCGGCCTGTTGCAGTGCCGCGACCAGGCGCTCTTTGTCTTGCGGCTTGACCTCGCCATGCACCTCCTCGATACCCAATTGACGCGCCACCGAACGGGCCGTCGTAAGGCCGTCGCCAGTCGCCATGACGACCTTGACGCCGTCCGCTTGCAGACGGCCGACTGCCAGTTTCGAGGTGGGCTTGATGGGGTCGGCTACCGCCAACAACCCCGCCAGGACACCATCGACCGCCAGGTACATGATGCTCGTGCCATCACTGCGTAGTGTTTCTGCCTGGGCTTGCAAGCTCTGTATGGAAACACCCGCCTCATCCATCAACACCGTATTGCCCAGTCTCAGGCCACGGCCCTCGACCTGACCGCTGACGCCAATACCGGAGGCGGACTCAAAGGCTTCAGGCGTGCTCAGTGTCAGACCCATGCGGCGGGCTTGCTCGACGATGGCATGTGCCAACGGGTGCTCGCTGCCCTGATTGAGAGACGCCGCCAGGCGCAGCACTTCGTCCTGGGTAAATCCGCGTGCAGCCTCGACACTGTGGAACGCTGGCCGGCCTTCGGTGAGGGTGCCGGTCTTGTCGACGATCAAGGTGTCTATCTTGCGCAGGTTCTCGATGGCGGCGGCATCGCGAAACAACACGCCGACACTGGCAGCCTTGCCGGTGGTGACCATGACCGACATTGGTGTCGCCAGACCCAGGGCACAGGGGCAGGCAATGATCATGACCGCGACGGCGTTGATCAGGCCAAATACCCAGCTTGGCTCTGGCCCCCACAGGCCCCAGCCGACCAGCGTCAGCAGCGCGATGCTGATCACCCCGATCACAAAGTAACCGGCGATCACGTCGGCCAGACGTTGCATTGGCGCTTTCGAACGCTGTGCCTGCGCAACCATCTGCACGATCTGCGCGAGGAGGGTAGCCGCCCCGACCTTCTGTGCCTGCATCACCAGACTGCCATGGAGGTTGAGGGTGGCGCCGATCAATACGTCGCCGGCCTTCTTCATGACCGGTATCGGCTCACCGGTGAGCATCGACTCGTCCACCGCGCTTTCACCTTGCAGCACCTGACCGTCGACCGGCACTTTTTCACCCGGGCGTATGCGCAAGGTGTTGCCGCTGTGTACGTGGGTCAACGGGATGTCTTCTTCCGTGCCATCGGCATTGATCCGGCGGGCGGTTTTCGGTGCCAGCCCCAGCAGCGACTTGATGGCTGCCGAGGCTTGCGAACGCGCCTTGAGTTCTAGCATCTGGCCGAGCAAGGTCAGCGAAATGATCACCGCCGCCGCTTCGAAGTACACGCCGATGCGACCGTCCATCATGAACGTGTCGGGGAAGGTATTGGGGGCCAGGGTGGCGACGACGCTGTAAAGGAAGGCCGCTGCCGTACCAAGACCTATCAACGTCCACATGTTTGGACTGCGCCGAATCACCGAATGCACGCCGCGCACATAAAAGGGCCATCCGGCCCACAGCACGACGGGGGTGGTCAGTGCCAGCTCGATCCAGTTTTGTAGGGAACCGTGGAACAGCATCAGGACATGACTGCTCATGGCCAGCACCGTGACGATCACGGTCAGCGGCAAGGTCCACCAGAAGCGCCGAGTGAAGCTCTTGAGCTCGGGGTTCTTGTCCTCTTCCAGTTCGGGGATCACCGGCTCCAGGGTCATCCCGCACTTGGGGCAGGTACCGGGGCCCGTCTGGCGGACTTCCGGGTGCATGGGGCAGGTGTATTCAGAAGTAGCTGACAAGCGGGCTGCGGGCATCCGATCGACCGGGGGGGCCGGGTTGTGCTCTTGATGATGCTCAACGCCGTGCATGAGTCAATTCCTGTTCTCGTCCTTGACCGGGTCTGCGGTTTCACTTCGATGGTTGTGACCACCGTGATGGTGGTGCCCAAACAAATGCATCAGCGGACACAACAGCAAAATCGAGTAGGGCAACAGGCCGAGAATATGGCCGTAGTGCTCACGGGCCAGATAGAACAATGCAATGACCAGCAACATGCCTAGCGCGATGCCGGATTTGCTTCTCCAAAATGCTGGAGACGTGTTGGTCGAGTGCTGTGAGTTGATCATGGTTGGGTGCTCCTGGGGAGTGAGCGCTGCCAATACGCTGAACAGGATCAACACTGCGGTTTCAGGGTGAAACCGCCGTGGCCGTTACGACGGGCTTGTCCGGATCATTGGTTCATCGGCATCTTCATCATGTTCGATTGCTGATCCATCATATTCATCATCATGTTCATCATGCCCATTCTGTCCTTGTTGCCCGGCATACCCATGTCATTACAGTTTGCATTCATCATGGCCATACCGTCCTTCATCGTCTTCATGCTCTCCTGCATGGCGGCTCGCCGCTCGGCAGGGGTTTTGGCGGCGGCGATTTTGTCGTGTGCAGCCTGCATTTTTTTCATTTGCTCGGCCATGGCCTTGTTCTGCTCAGGTGTGGCGGGTGTGGCGGGTGTGGCGGGTGTGCTGGTTTGAGCGGGGTCGGTCGGGTTCAGCTCCGGGTGGTGCTCATCGACGGCCGAGGCCACGAGCGGGCCGCTCACAAGCAGGGCGGCGAGGATCAATTTCAATGAGGCATGCATGGCAATCTCCAAAGGATGAGGACAACACCGTAATACCCACAGCACGATGATGGCGAAACCAGAACATGGAACTTCCCCGGTAACGAAATAGCGGGATTTGTTCTTTTTCAACCTACAGCACACCGAAGTTCCATCATTGATCGAAATCAAATCAAACGTAGTCAGTCAGGTCCCCGGCCCAAGCCCTGAATGTAGTCGCTCATCGCTGACCGTGACCGGGTAACGCTCAGGTCCGTTTCATAAAAGCGCTAGGCAACGGCACCAAATGAAATACCGACTGCGGCAGTAATAGCCATCGCCAGTGCGCCCCACAGCGTCACCCGCCAGGCGCCGATCAGCAGATTGGCACCGCCTGCCTTGGCGGCAATGCCGCCTAAAGTGCCCAGGAATACCAGTGACATGCCGGATATCCAGGCAATCACACTGTGGGTCGGCGCGAGGATGGTCACGCCCAGCGGCAATGCGGCGCCCACTACAAAGCTGGCCGCCGAGGACATTGCCGCCTGCAGCGGTTTTGCACTGAGCGCATCGGAAATGCCCA
The DNA here is from genome assembly GCF_039908645.1 of Pseudomonas helvetica. Classification (NCBI taxonomy): domain Bacteria; kingdom Pseudomonadati; phylum Pseudomonadota; class Gammaproteobacteria; order Pseudomonadales; family Pseudomonadaceae; genus Pseudomonas; species Pseudomonas helvetica. Next base: position 4,198,099 of record NZ_CP150917.1, on the reverse strand, counting down.
GTTCGTCGCGTGCATGTGAGCCCAGTGCATCGTGTGCCATGAGCTGCGTGGCGACTTTACTGGCCAGCTCGGGTTCAACACCACGATCCACATAGATGGCCGCCAACTCCCGGTGTTCGGCAAGCGGCGCTGTCTCAAGCTCTGCTTGTTCGCGCAACAGATCGGCCCGTTCGGTATCGGCCTGGGAATGCACGGAGACGTATTCTCCCGCCGCCATCGACATCGCACCTGCCACCAGCCCGGCCACACCCGTGACGAGCAACGTGCTGTGGGTGGCATTGGCGGCGGCGACGCCGATCAGCAGACTGGCGGTCGATACAATGCCGTCGTTGGCACCCAATACCGCGGCCCGAAGCCAGCCGATTCGCTCATGCTTATGGGATTCAGCGTGTCTGCGAAAGAACTTCATCGTTGAAATCTGCTCACTGTCGTTGAATTGATACCAATCAAAAAAATGCCTGGATAAATCAACCACTGGCCTGGTCGTTTCAGCGAGTTTCAATCTGCGCCTGGAGCTGTCCGGCAACAACCGATAGTTCCCTGAAATGCTCACCATCATGTATTACGAACAACGCATCCATACCGCGTTCCTGCGCAAGCTCAGGACCGGCTTTCTCCCCCAGGACCATCAGCGCGGTGGCCCATGCATCGGCGAGCATGCAAGTGGCGGCGACCACCGTCACGGCCGCGAGTGAGTTGGACAAGGGCGCCCCGCGAGCCGGATCCATCGTGTGCGAGTAATACCGCCCCGCGACCTCGATCCACTGACGATAGTCCCCGGACGTGGCAATCGCTGCATCGCTGATTTCCATCACCCCCATGACTTCACGAATGCCGCGGCGGGGTCTTTCAATCGCCACAACCCAGGACTCTCCACCCGGCTTGACCCCGCGCGCGCGCATTTCACCGTCGATTCCTACCAGATAGTTGGTTATCCCCCAACCATCGAGACAACGTGCCATTTCATCCACCGCAAAGCCCTTGGCGATGCCTGATAGATCAAGGGTAGTCGCTGAGCGTTTACGGGCCAGGTTGCGCAGCGGATCAATCTCCAGCGCTTGCGTGGCTGGCACGCGCGCCTGACGATCCGAGGCACTGATATGCGCTGCGCCGGGTTGTTGTTCGCCAGGCCCGAAGCCCCAGGCATTGACCAGATCGCCCACGGCGATATCAAACGCCCCGTTGGATTGACGACCCACCCGCAGCGCCGTAGCCAGGACGGTGGCCAGTTCCTCGGGAATGGGCAGCCATTGCTGTTCGGCTGCTGCGTTGAGACGGTTGAGTGCGGAATCGGCCTTCCACGTCGACATCTGTTGATCCACCGTGTCGACAGCCGCAAACAGACTCTCATTGATGGCAGCCTCATCCACCGGCGGCTCGGCGTAAAACACCGCAGTGTAACGGGTGCCCATGGTTTCCCCGCTCAGGCTATAGCGCCGGGGTTCAGTAGACATCTTCACGGTAGCGTCCTTGTGCTTTGAGCGTCAGCACGTTCAAGTCGAGCGGGGCCAGCACTTCATCCAGGGCGTTCATCACCCCTTTGGCCATCTCGCGACTCCCGCACACCAATACGTGGGCACCTTTTTCAATCAGGTGACGGAGTGCCAGCGCGTCGGCGATCAGGCGGTCCTGCACATAGCTGCGTTCATGGGTTTGGGAGAAGGCGGCGCGCAACCGGGTGAGGCGCTGATCGGCCAGATAGCGGTTGAGCTCAGGCTCATAGAGAAAGTCGGACGCCGGGTGACGTCCGCCCCAGTACAAGTGCATGGGCTTCCTGGCTGTGTTGTTACGGATAAAACCGGCTAAAGGGCCGATCCCCGTACCGGCGCCGATGAGAATCACCGGCTGTTTTCCACGGCCGGGGCGAAACTCGGGATTGGGCTGTATGAAGGCTTCAATCTGTCCTCCCAGCGGCAAATCATGAAGGAACCCGGAACACACGCCGTCGACGTGTTTACGCACACAGATTTCCAGAACGCCGTCATCTGATCCGCTGGCCAGCGAGTAGTAGCGCGGCACCCTGGAACCGGGCGGCAGCACGCCAACCAGATCTCCGGCCTGGAACCGGGGCAGGCCGCTGTTGCGTCTGTGTTTGAGCTCGCCCGGCGAGCGAGACGTTGCGACTGCGTTGAAACGCAGGATCTGGGTGGGAGCGTTCACGTGTTCGCCGTAGTGTGTGCGATCGATCAACGCCAGGGTCGTGGTTTCCGGCAGCCGTGGGACGTGTACCAGCGTCAGTTCATGGCCCAGCAACCGGCCAACGGCGCTGCCCCAACGGGTGAACGCCTGGGCGGATTGGCGATTGATGGTTTCAAGTTCCAGCAGCTGCGTCCCGCCTGAAGCCAGCAGAGCCGCCTGAGCGTCCTTGGCAAACTGACAAAATTTCGGGAACTGCCGATCGCCAAATCCCAGTACGGCAAAACCCAGGCCAGGCTTTAGGCGGGCATTCGCCAGTCGTTTGAAGAATTGCGAGGCCGAGGCGGGTGCATCGCCGTCGCCGGTTGTGGCGGTCAGGATGAACAGCCGCTGGGCGCTGCGATACTCCACCGCGAGCCGGTTCATGGGCGCGGTATGGACGCGGTGGCCGGTCTGGTGCAACGCCTCATGCAAGGTGTTGGCAAAGCCCCAGGTGCTGTTGCTTTCGCTCCCGACCAGAATCACCGTGTCGGCGTTTTGCGCGCCACTGTTGTGACGGATTCTCGGCTGTGACTGACGACGACGCCACCACAGCAGCGCACCGGTGACGCTCATCAACGGCACGCTGAGCGCGCAAACGCCGAGGAACAGGCCCAGCCACCAGAGGCTTTCGCCGGTATGCAGTTGGTAGATGAATTCGTAGGCATTACGCATGCGGTCATGGGGCACGTAGGACAACAGCGCTCCATTGGTGGGGTCGACGTAGCCGTCGCCCTGCGCAGTACGCAACGAAAAGAAATCTTCGGGATGACCGACGCTGGGATAGGCCAGCTCGCGCAGGTCGTTCAGGTCAGTCGCCAGCAGTGCTGGCAAGGTCGCGACCGGTGCTGCCGGGCCGCTGCTGAGCGTGCTCGGAAATACCGGCTCGCGTTGCGTCCCGTCCGGGATCAGGCCGAAGGTGGTGGCCGACATGTACAGCCCGGTCAACGCGGACAACAGTAAGCCCAGAATCGCCAAACGCCCGACTTCGGCATGCCAGCGCTGATTGAAACTGCCGCGCAGTGGCCGCATCACGCGCCGCCAGCCGCCCAGGCGCTGTGCCAGCAGCGCCGCCCCGGAAATCGACAGTATCAGGATGAACAGCGCGCCGATGCCGGCTGCCGCATGCCCCGGTGTGCCTGACAGCAATGAGCGGTGCAGGTCTTTGACCCAGCGGGTGAACGCCGAGGGCGTATAGCTCGCAACACCTGCTCCGGTCAGCGGGTCGACGCGCTCGGCGCCGGTCTGGCCGTCCTGGGTGAAATACACGATGACTGAACCCGAGGCGGTACGGCGGATTTTTTCGACCCCGGGGTAGTGGTTCGCCACTCGACCGGCCAACTCGGCAACGTTCACCTGACCGGATGCCGGTACTGTCGCGCTCAGTCTTTCCAGGGCCGGATTGATCGACAGGATCGCACCGCTGATCGCCAGCAGCATGACCAGCAGGGCCGCGACGAGGCCGGGCAGTGAGTGAAACTGGCGTAGCATGGTCAGCCTCCAAGGGGTGCCGGTGTCACATGTCGTAGGTAAAGGACTCGATGTAACCGCTGCCGGTAGAAGGTTTTCCCGCGCCTTGAGTGGTCAATGGCACGGCAATATCGGAGCGGGCTTCACGTTGATTCTCGACAGCACTGTCGACGCGGATCTGATAGCCGGCATCAATCAGTGTGTCTGCCAGTTCAACGCTCACTTTCAGGGTGCGCCCGCTACCGACGCTGGCGCCGCTGACCCCGTCAAACTCGTTGGGGTTCAAGCCGCTGCCGCGGGCCCAGTCGGACAAATGCCTGTAGTACTTGGCCTTTTTGCCAGCCACCCACAGGGTTTTCTGGTATTTACCGTTGGCATCGGTCACGTAAAACGCCAGGTACGCGTCATTGCCGTCGTAATTTTTCAGTCGGGTGGTCAGGGTGACTTCCCGCGCCTGGGCCAGACCCGGCAGTGCAATGGCGGTGGCGAGACAAATCGCAGCAGTCAGCTTTTTCATGGTGGATTTCCCGTTCAAGCGTTGTGGCTGAATCCTGCGCCTGTAAGCTGACAGCAACCTGAAGGGGAATTCAGGCCTTTGTCAGGTTGGTCAGCCAAGGTGTTGTACGACGAACCATCACAGGAGGGTGGCAATGCGGGTTTTATTGGTTGAGGACGCTGTGGGGCTCGGCGAGGCAGTACGTGAGCAACTCGCGGATGACGGCCACGCGGTGGACTGGGTGCAGCGCCTCGATCACGCTCAGACCAGCGTGCGAACGACGCGTTACGACCTGATCTTGCTTGACCTGATGCTGCCGGACGGGCGAGGGCTGGATTTTTTGCGCCAGCAACGCGGGGCGGGGGATGTCACTCCGGTGATTATTCTTACGGCGCGAGACCAGATATCCGATCGCATCGAAGGCCTGAATGCGGGGGCTGACGACTATCTGGTCAAACCCTTCGATCTTTTCGAGTTGTCCGCCCGAGTCGCGGCGGTGGCACGGCGCTACAGTGGTAATCCCAATCCGCAGATCAAAGTGGGCGGGTTGCAGGTCGACATGACCGCTCGCACGGTGCTGCGCGCCGGCATGACGGTGGACCTCACCGCGCGTGAGTGGGCATTGTTCGAAGCCTTCATCCAGCGCCCTGGCGCGTTGTTATCGAAATCCCAGCTGGAAGATCGCCTGTATGCATTCGGTGCCGAAATTGAAAGCAACACCATCGAGGTCTATATCAGCCGTCTGCGCAAGAAACTCGGCCGCGAGATGATTGAGACGGTTCGCGGGATGGGCTACCGGTTGATGCCGGAATGAAGCCCGCCTCGAGTCTGCAAAAGCGTCTGGGGCTGGGGCTGACGCTGGGCATGACCCTGCTTTGGCTGGGGGCGACCGTCGGCGCCTGGGTCGTGGTGCAACACGAATTGAACGAGGCCTTCGACAGTGCACTGGAGGAGACGGCACAGCGAATCCTGCCCTTGGCCGTGCTCGAAATCGGCAGCCCTGATGAGCCTCGCCAGGCTCGGCATATTGCACCGCTCAAAGTGCGCAAGGAATACCTGACGTACCTGGTCCGCGATGCCAGGGGCGAGATACTGATGCAATCTCATGATGCCGACCCTGACATTTTCAATCCGCTGCCGGTGGAGGGCTTCACCACCACTTCCAGGTACCGTTTGTACGGGACCAGCGCTCCGCGCGAAGGCGTTTTTATCGAGATGGCCGAGCCCTTGGCCCATCGACGCGAAGCCGCTCAGGAGGCCTTGCTCGCGTTGCTCCTGCCGTTGCTGGCACTGATTCCGATCAGCTTGTTGGGCACCTGGTTGTTCGTGCACGTCAGCCTGCGCAGCGTTCGGGCGTACCGCCGGGCCATCGAGACGCGCGGTGTCGGTGACTTGTCCCCGATCAAGGTGGATCGGTTGCCTGCGGAAATCGATCCATTGGCCGAGGCGGTCAACCATCTGATGGAGCGACTGCGCAAGGCACTGGAGACGGAACGCAGCTTTACCGCCAACAGTGCCCATGAGCTGCGCACCCCGCTGGCAGCGACGTTGGCACACATTCAGCGGTTACGCCGCGAGGCGCCTGAGGGCCCGCTTCAAGTGCGTGCCGCGAAGATCGAGGCCTCTCTCCAGGCGCTGACGCGACTCTCGGAAAAGCTGATGCAACTGGCCAAGGCTGAAGGTGGCGGGCTTCTGTCCGAAGTGCCGCAAGACCTCATACCGTTACTGGCGCATGTGGTCGATGAGTGCAACCACGCAGCCGGCCAGCGGGTTCATCTGGTTCTGCCCGCTGTGCAAAGCGTGCTGTCGGCAATTGATCCTGACGCCTTCGCCATTCTTGTGCGCAACCTGATCGAGAACGCGATGAAGCACGGCGCGCCGGATCAACCCATTGAGGTGAGCCTTTCCAGTCAGGCACTTTTGAGGGTAGTCAATGCCGGTCCGGTGGTGCCTGAGCCGATATTGAAACGCCTGACCGAGCGCTTCGTGCGCGGTGAAAGCGGCGCTGAGGGTTCGGGGCTTGGCCTGGCCATCGCGCTGACGATTGCCCAAGGCGTCAACGCGACGATGACGCTCGTGTCGCCCGCGACGGGTAAACAAGACGGCTTTGAAGTCATCGTGCAGTTTGTTCAGGGGCGCTAGGGGGAATGGATACACTGGCCGGTCGTGCGGGATCAAAGACACGCCGCACGTCGCTGCAAGCAGGGCTATAATCGCGCCCACGTTTTACTCTTTCACAACACCCTCCACCCTACGAGACTGCCATGACTATTTCTCTGTACGCTGCTTCCGTTCCAGTCTTCAAGCAAATGCTCAACGCGTTGAGCGATGTTCTGAACAAGGCCGAAGCTCACGCCACCGCCAAAAACATCGACCCGAACGCCTTCCTGCAAGCGCGTCTGTACCCGGACATGTTCCCGCTGGTGCGTCAGGTGCAGATCGCCGTCGATTTCGCCAAAGGCGTTTCTGCCCGCCTGGCCGAAATCGAACTGCCGAAGTACGACGACACCGAAGTGACCTTCGCCGAGCTGCAAGCCCTGATCACCAAGGTGCTGGCCTTCATCGACGGTATCAAGCCTGAGCAAATCAATGGCAAGGAAGGTATCGAGATCGTTACCCGCCCAGGCACCCCGAAAGAAAAACGCTTCAGTGGCCAGGCTTACCTGCTGACCTACGGCCTGCCGCAGTTCTTCTTCCACGTCACCACCGCCTACGCGATCCTGCGTCACAACGGTGTTGAAGTCGGCAAGCGCGATTACATGGGCGCGTTCTAAACCCGCCAGCAACAAAAAACCCGCCAAGGTGTGAACCTTGGCGGGTTTTTTTGTGGGGCCGGTTTGTTACGCGGCTTGTACGGTTTTCTCTTCCTGGGCCAGGCAAGCGGCTGCGGTGAACAGCACGTCGGTGGAGGAGTTCAGCGCGGTTTCCGCCGAGTCCTGCAACACGCCGATGATGAAGCCGACCGCCACCACTTGCATGGCGATCTCGCTCGGAATACCAAACAGGCTGCACGCCAGCGGAATCAACAGCAGCGAACCACCAGCCACACCCGAAGCGCCGCAGGCACAGATCGCCGCGACGACGCTTAGCAGCACGGCTGTCGGGATGTCCACGGCAATCCCCAGCGTGTGCACCGCCGCCAGGGTCAGTACCGTGATGGTGATCGCCGCACCGGCCATGTTGATGGTCGCGCCCAGCGGGATCGATACCGAGTAAGTGTCTTCATGCAGGCCCAAGCGCTTGCTCAGTTCCAGGTTGACCGGAATGTTCGCCGCCGAACTGCGGGTGAAGAACGCGGTGATTCCGCTTTCCCGCAGGCAGGTCAGCACCAGCGGGTAAGGGTTGCGGCGCAGCTTCCAATAGACGATGGCCGGGTTCATCACCAGCGCCACGAACAGCATGCAACCCAGCAGTACGGCCAGCAGATGCAGGTAACCGATCAGTGCGCCGAAGCCCGAGGTGGCCAGCGTGGAGGCGACCAGGCCGAAGATCCCCAGCGGAGCAAAACGAATCACCAGGCGCACGATCACCGTGACGCCGTTGGACAGGTCGCCGAGCACGGTACGGGTGGTTTCGCCGGCATGGCGGATGGCGATGCCCATACCGATTGCCCAGGCCAGAATGCCGATGAAATTGGCGTTCATCAGTGCACTGATCGGGTTGTCGACCACGCTCAGCAGCAGGCTTTGCAAGACTTCGGAGATTCCGCCGGGCGCGCTGATCGCCACGTCGTGGGTGGACAGCACCAGGCTCGAAGGGAACAGGCTGCTGGCCACCACTGCCACTACGGCTGCGGCAAAGGTGCCCAGCAGATACAGGAACAGAATCGGCTTGATATGGGTTTCCTGACCGTGTTTGTGGTTGGCGATCGAGGCCATCACCAGCACGAACACCAGAATCGGTGCGACGGCTTTCAGTGCCGAGACAAACACTTTGCCGATGAATGCGGTGGATTTCGCCACCTCAGGCGCAAACAGCGCCAAGGCAATGCCGAGGATCAGGCCAATGACGATTTGCGTGACCAGGCTGGTGTGTTTGAGTCTGTGCAAAAGAGTAGGCGGAGCAGCAGTCATAGCGGTATCTCTGATTTTTTTAAGGTGCCGTGAATCGAGAAACCCGGTCAGCAACAAACGGGCAGGCTGACCGGGCAAGCGCACATTGCGTCATCTGCGTTGGCGGGTGAGCAAGGTTGAATTTTTTTGCGGGCGCGGACTTTATCACAGCGTAGTCGCGATCCTTCAGACCTGTGACGATCTGCCACCCGAGTGTTTAAGAGGATGTGTCAGGTTTGCGCCAGCGCTGTCGGACACACTCTGTTAAGCTTCGCCATCCACTTTTTCATCTCCCCTCAGTGAGCCCTTGGGCTGTCGCTGGCGTTGTCGTTTTCTGGAGTTACCCATGCTGTTGCCCATCCTGTTGTTGTCAGCCGCCGGTTTCACCGTGCTGACCACAGAATTCATCATTGTCGGTCTGTTACCGTCGATCGCTCGCGACCTCGATGTCAGCGTTTCCCAGGCTGGACTGCTGGTGACCTTGTTCGCGTTTACCGTCGCCGCCTTCGGACCCTTCCTGACCGCGTATTTCGCGCGTTTTGAACGTCGGCGTCTGTTTATCAGCGTGCTGATCATGTTCGGGCTGGCGAACACCCTGGCGGCCATGGCGCCGAACATTGGCGTGATGGCCGTCGCGCGGCTGATACCGGCGCTGGGTTTGCCGGTGTTCTGGGCGCTGGCCAGTGAAACGGCGGTGGACATCGTCGGGCCGGACTATGCGGGGCGGGCGATTGCCAAGATCGGTTTCGGGATTGTCTGCGCGACCGTGTTCGGAATCCCCGTCGGCACGTTGATTTCCGATGCGTTCGGCTGGCGCACGGCGTTCGGCATTCTCGCGGTCATTGCCTTGGCCAAGGCGCTGCTGCTGTTTATCTATTTGCCGAAAACCAACCTGCACAACCAGCAGGTGAGCTTGCGTTCACAGTTCAAGATTCTGCGCAGCCCGCTGATGCAAGGGCACGTGCTGTTGTCGATTCTGGTCTTCAGCGGGATGTTTACCGCTTACACCTACCTGGCCGACATCCTTGAGCGGTTGGCCGGTTTCAACGGCACTGTGGTCGGCTGGTGTCTGATGGGCTTTGGTGCGGTCGGGCTGATCGGCAACTCGCTGGGCGGGCGCATGGTCGATCGCCATCCATTGATCGCGTCGATGGTGTTCTGTGGCTTCATGATCGGCGGCATGGTGGCGCTGGTACCGAGTATTCATTCAACGCTGGGACTGGCGGCGGCGATGGGCGTCTGGGGCGTGACCCAGGCTGCGCTGTTCCTGGTCAGTCACGTGCGCTTGATGAAAGCCGCACCGCAGGCACCAGCCTTTGCTGCGTCGCTGAACATCGCCGGAGCCAATCTGGGGATCGGCTTGGGGGCGATGGTCGGTGGGCACGTGATCGACACCTTGGGCCTGGGCAGCCTGGGGTTTGCGGCGGCCGGTTTTATCCTGGTGTCGATTGTATTGGCCTTGTTGCTGATGAAGGTCAAAGCCCCAGCCGTCTGCGCCTGAGGCTTCAAAGCGCGGTAAACAGCTCGCGGCGGGCACCTTCGGTAATTGCGACAATGCCGGGGTGCTTGACCTTGCGCTCGACCGAGATCGCGTAAAACGACTCGGTCACCGCATCGGTCTGCCCGATCAACTCGACGCCGCATTGGCGTCTCACCTCGTCGGCAATCACGCTCGGACCGATGAAAATCCCGCTGCCGGATTGGCCGAACGCCTGCATCAAGGCACTGTCATCAAACTCACCGACAATGCGTGGCTGAATCTGCTGTTCGGCGAACCAGCG